>CAYYFX010000150.1:0-7495 GCA_964471155.1 uncultured Gemmatimonadota bacterium
CCTGCGTCGACGGCCTCCGCCCGTCCCGGGCTCCGGCCGCGCCGCAGAGCCGCCGAGGAGGACCCCACGGGGTCGCCGCCGCGACCCTCGGCTGGCCGGCCCGCCGCCGAGGCGCGCGAGTCGCCCGGGACGCGGGTGTCGGTCACTTCGCCCGGCTGGACTCCTTCGTCTCCGTGCTCGCTGCGCCGGTGCCCGCCCCCGTGCCACTCGCCGCGCCGGCGCTCGGGTCCACGGCCTTGCTCACGCCGCCCGGGTCCGCCGCCGTCGAGTCCTTGCGGGCCGGGGAGGACATCGGCCGGGCCATGGCGTATTGCATCGGGTCCGCGAGGAACGTGGCGCGCGTGGAGTCGGCGCGGAAGAAGTACGGGCGGCCCATCCAGTCCTCGCGCAGCGTCTTCCTGTCCGGCGCGAAGCGTTCGCGCGAGACGGGGTCGGTCACCGTGCCGCAGTACTTCCACGGGCGCTCGTCGAACTTCCGCTTCGCCTCGGAGTCCGCGAAGAAGTACAGCTCGTGGTTCACCTGGCTCTTCAGGTCGTCCTCGAAGCGGGCCATGGCGCGCTTGTTCACGGCGCACGGGAGCTTCGCGCCCATCTCGACCAGGTACGGCTCGGGGTCTTCGCCGAAGACCTTGACGCACGGGCCTCAACAGAAGCCGACGGGGCGTCCGTTCACGTAGATCGGGGTCTGCGAGCGGCCGATCGCGCGCTTCGCGACCGGGCACCAGTCGTTGATCGTCAGCAGGCCGTCCGCGTAGCGGATGCGGAAGCGGTCCGAGCCGGGGACGGGGACCTTCTCCTGCGCGGACGCGGGAGGGACGGCCGCGACCAGGGATACGGCGAGCAGCACGGCGAGCGCGCGCGCCGCGGGGCGGAAGGGGGGCATGGGGCCTCCAGGGGCGAAGGACGGAGCATCAACCCCGGCCGGCGGGCGAAGTTCGCGACGGTGTCGGTCCGGCGGAGTCCGCGGCGATGGCCCGGCGGAGCAGCAGCTCTCCGGGGTCGGGATCGAGGAAGGTCTGCGCGAGCAGCACGCCGTCCCCGGCGGCCGCGGCCTCCGCCCGCAGGGCGGCGCGCGTCTCGTCCAGCCCCGCGTTCCCGGACGCGAACGGTTCCGCCGCCGCGCGCGCCGCCTTCGTCCCGAGTCGGAGCACGATGCGCTCGAGCACGCCGCGTACGCGCTCCGGCCGGGGCGGCTCGGCCATCGCCGCGGCGAAGCGCGCGCGCCACGCCCGCGGATCCGTCGCGGCGAGCGCGGCCAGCTCCGTGCGCGCGATGGCCGAGCGGGCCAGCACCTGCAACTCGAACGCCTCGTTCACGCGCATGACCGACGCGGCCGAACCGTCCGCGGCCAGCGCCTCCCGCACGCGCCGCTCCGCGAAGCAGCGCTCCACGAAGTGCTCGCGGCCCGCGCGGTCGGCCAGCATCGTCTCGTCCGCGACCGGCAGCGTGCCCTGCATGAGCCGTCGCGCGAACACGCCGCGCGCGGCGCGCTCGAAGGGGCCGTCCTCGGCCAGGTCCTGCGCGGTCGCGTACACGCGCGCCCCGTCGATGCCGCAGCTCGGCGAGCGGCTCTTCAGCACGTATCCGTCCAGGGCGGCGCGCTCGGGCGCGGCGAGGATCCGCGCCCCGGCGGCCTCCAGACGCGGCCCCACGTCCGCGCGCGAGCGCGCTCCCTGCAGCCGCAGCCCGCCGCCCTCGCGCACGAACGCGATGGGCTCGCGCGGCACGCCCAATCCCGCCTCCAGCTCCGGGCACGCCCGCACCCACTCCACGAGCGGCCCGAGCACGTCCGCCAGGAAGTCGCGCCGCTCGTGCCGGCCGTCCCAGCGGACCGGATCCCCCAGGAGGCAGGACGAGATGCCGAGGCGGAGCGGGCGGTTCATGGGTCCCCCGGGGGCGGTCCATGCCGCCCCCCGGCAGGACCTGCCCCAGATTCGCAGAAACCGGGCGGAAGGGCCATTTCCCGCTCAACTCGCGGGGCATTCTTGCCGTTCCCAAGCGCAAGTAGTCCCACGGCTCCTCCCGGTCCGCCCCGAACGTGGCCCCCGAGGGCTCGCCCTCGGACCGCAGACGGCGGGAGGGGAGAGGTCATCGCGGGAGAGGCGATGCGTCCGGGCAGAAGGCCGGACGGGCTAAAGCTCCTGCAAAGACGTGTCGATGATTCGCGATGATTGACGATCTCGCCCTTGGATCTCACGGGGAGTTGCACATGGAAGGGAGCAAGCGTACGGGGGTCAACGGCATCATGGATATCAGCGAGGCCGCGGACTACCTTCACATCAAGAAGTGGACGCTCTACCGCCTGGTCAAGCGCGGCAAGATCCCGGGGATCAAGGTGGGCGGGCAGTGGCGCTTCAAGAAGGAAGTGCTGGACGAGATGTTCACGCAGAACACCGGCGGCCAGCTCGAGTAGATCCGCGGCGCCCTTCCCGGAGATCGGAACGACGCGTCCTTCCCGGATCGGGGGGACGCGTCCTTCTGTCATCCGGGGAAATCCCCCCAACGCCCCATCCTCGCGACCCGCAGCGCTTCGGCATCGCTTGCACCCGCTGACCGCGGCGCCCGCGCCGCGCTGCGCCCCGTTTCGCCCGGGCGACGGGCTCCACGGCCCCTGCGGCGCCTTCGCGCGGTTTCCAGGCCCGACCGCCGGATTCCGGTCCCGACATTGCAAGTCCGGGTGGGGACGGTCCCTCGACCTCCTCCCCCGGGGTACGCCATGCCGCGTCGCTTCCGTGCTCCGCACCTCCTCGCCGGCCTCGCGCTGGCCGCGCTGGCCGTGCTGCCGCCGCCCGCGCCGGCCGGCGGGCCGCGCCCGAATCCCGCGGACCCCTTCCCCGAGGGCCTGCTGGAAGGCAACGTCGTCGGCCCGCCGTTCTCCGCGTGGGACGACGGTTCGCGCCGCGTCTTCCGGCGGGACTTCCGCCGCGCGGCCTACGCGGCGGAGATCCACTACGACCTGGCGCTGTGGTTCTTCGAGCGCGGCGAGTACGAGCCGTCGCTGGACCACTACCGGCGCGCCATCGAGATCGATCCCGAGTTCCCCGAGGCGTACTTCGGCGTGGGGCTGCTGTTCTACACGCTCGGGGACGACGACAACGCCGCGCGCTACTACGAGCAGGCGCTGGCGAAGGACCCGGCCGACCCCGACGTGCGGAACAACCTCGGGCTGATCTACTACCGGCGCGGCGAGCTGGAGAAGGCGCGGCGCGAGATCGAGGAGGCGCTGCGGCTGCAGCCCGCGTTCGCGGACGCGCGCTACAACCTCGGGCTCGTCTACTACCAGGAGAACGAGCTGGCCGCCGCGCGCGAGCAGTTCGAGGCCGCGCTCCGGCAGGATCCCACCTACCTGCGCGCCCGGTTCAACCTCGGCGTGGTCTACTGGGAGCTGGGGCTGAAGGACCTGGCCGAGGAGCAGTGGAGCCGGATCGAGGAGGCCGCGCCCGGCACGACGCTCGCGCAGCAGGCCAGCGAGAACCTCGCCATCATCCGCTCGAGCCGCGCGACGCCGTAAGGCGCGCCCCGACGACGTCGGCCGGGACGGGACGGGACCGCGCCCGCCGTCGCTTGCCGGGCCGCGCGCGCTGCGCCACACTCCGCCGTCCGCGGCCCGGCGGACGCGGGGGAGCGGCGTGTGACCATCGACCCGATCTGGATTCCCGTGCTCGCGATCTCCGGCTGGGCATCCGGGTACGTGAACACGATCGCGGGCGGCGGCTCGTTCTTCTCCTTCCCGCTGCTGGTCCTGCTCGGCTTCCCGCCGCACGTGGCGAACGGCACGATCCGCGTCACGATCGTCCTGCAGAACCTCGTCGGCGTGCCCACGTTCGCGCGCGAGGGGCACTTCTACCCGCGCCAGTCCCTGTGGTGCGCGCTCGTCGCCGTGCCCGCGGCGTGGGCCGGCTCCGCCACCGCGGTGCACCTGGATCCGGAGCGCTTCCGTTTCGTTTCCGGCATCCTCGTGCTCGTGGTGCTGGTGACGCTGTTCGTGAAGCCGTCCGCGTGGACGCGGCGCGACCCGCTGCCCCGGCCGCGCTGGGCGTACTCGCTGCCGCTGCTCGCGCTCGTCGGGTTCTACGGCGGGTTCTTCCAGCTCGGCGTGGGCATGCCGTTCCTCGCCGCCACCGTGCTGGCCGGGGGCTGGGATCTCGTGCGCGCGAACTCCATCAAGGTCACGGTGATCCTGCTGCTCTCGATCGTCGCGCTCGTGGTGTTCGCGCGCGGCGGGATGGTGGACTGGCGCGCCGGCGCGATCCTCGGCGCGGGCAACATGCTCGGCGCGTGGCACGGCGCGCGCTCGGCGGTGCGCATGGGCCCCGGGTGGATCCGCGGGGTGATGATCGTGATGTCCGCGCTCGCCGCGGGGAAGCTGCTCTGGACGGGCTGAGCGCGCGGCGCGGATCACCGCGTTCGGGGTTCCCCGGGGTTGCTCCGCCCGCCGGCCTGCGCTAAGCTCAAACGGTCAATCCAGGAATCCGAACGCCCCGACCTCGCACCTCTGCGCTGAACCCGGGGTCCGCACGCAGCGCCTTCGGGGGCGCGTGCTCCTTCCGGCGCCCCGCCGGAACCACACGGCTCGGCCCGCCCGCGAGTTCCGGCTCCTTCCTGCGCGAAGGCGCGGACCGCCGGCCCGAGCCCCGCCCGTCGCGCCGGCCTTCGCGCCGCCCGGCCGCCGCGACCGAGAGGAGGAGCCCATGTCCCGCGTGGCCCGGATCGAGCCCCGCAAGTACCGCGCGATCACGCGCAACGACATCGATCGCCTCGCGCAGCTCCGCGCGCTGGACCCGGACGACGTGCTCACGATGAAGGCGGTGGCGTCCGTGCTGCCGTTCCGCGTGAACGAGTACGTGGTGGACGAGCTCATCGACTGGAGCGACCTGCCGGACGACCCCATGTTCCAGCTCACGTTCCCGCAGGAGGGGATGCTGGGGACGGCGGAGCTGAACCGGATGAAGGATCTCATCCGCGCGGAGGCCTCCCCGAAGAAGATCCAGGAGGCGGCACGGAAGATCCAGTTCGCCATGAACCCGCACCCGGCCGGGCAGATGGAGCTGAACGTGCCGCGCGCGAACGGGCACGCGCTGCCCGGCCTGCAGCACAAGTACCGCGAGACCGTGCTGTTCTTCCCCAGTCAGGGGCAGACCTGCCACGCGTACTGCACCTACTGCTTCCGCTGGGCGCAGTTCGTGGGCATCGACGACCTGAAGTTCGCGGCGCGCGAGGCGCAGACGCTGGCGGGCTACCTGGAGGATCACACCGAGGTGCAGAGCGTGCTCTTCACCGGCGGCGATCCCATGATCATGAAGACGTCCGTGCTGCGGAAGTATATCGAGCCGCTGCTGGATCCGAAGCTGGAGCACGTGGAGAGCATCCGCATCGGGACGAAGGCCACGGCGTACTGGCCGTACCGCTTCCTCACGGATCCGGACGCCGACGACCTGATGAGGCTCTTCGGCGAGATCCGCCGCGCCGGCAAGCAGGTGGCGATCATGGCGCACTACAGCCACCCCCGGGAGCTGGAGACGCCGGCGGCGCAGGCCGCCGTGCGCCGGCTCATCTCGGCGGGCGCCACCGTGCGCTGCCAGGCGCCGGTGATCCGGCACGTGAACGACTCGGCCACCGTGTGGGCGGAGATGTGGCGCGCGCAGATCGCGCTGGGCGCCATCCCGTACTACATGTTCGTCGAACGGGACACGGGGCCGAAGGCGTACTTCGAGCTGACGCTGGATCGCGCGCTGGAGATCTTCACGAAGGCGTATCGCCGCGTCACGGGGCTCGCGCGGACCGTGCGCGGTCCGTCGATGTCCGCCACGCCGGGGAAGGTGCTGGTGCAGGGGATCACCGAGGTGCACGGCGAGAAGGTGTTCGCGCTCACGTTCCTGCAGGCGCGGGATCCGAAGTGGGTGAACCGGCCGTTCTTCGCGAAGTGGGATCCGGAGGCCTCCTGGCTGCGGGACCTGAAGCCCGCGTTCGGCGAGCGGCACTTCTTCTTCACGCGCGCCATGGAGGACATCAAGAGGACGAAGCGCCAGCCGGCGTGGGGTCAGCTCATGCGCCCGCAGCGGCGCCCGGTGGTGTTCAGCCGGGTGGAGTGGGAGTAGACCATGGCCCGACCGCGCAACCAGCACCCGCCGGACGTGCACCTGAACCTGAACGTCCGCGGCATGCACCCCTCCGCCACGCTCGAGATCCAGGCGCAGTGCGACCGGCTCCGCGCGCAGCACCGCGAGATCTTCCGGCTGGGGCTGGGGCAGTCGCCGTTCCCCGTGCCGCGGCCCGTGGTGGAGGACCTGCAGGCGAACGCGCACCAGAAGGCGTACCTGCCGGTGGAGGGTCTGCCCGAGCTGCGCGAGGCGGTGGCGGAGTACCACCGGCGATCCCAGGGGCTGACGCGCAACGCCGAGGACGTGCTGGTGGGGCCGGGCTCGAAGGAGTTGATGTTCCTGCTGCAGCTCGTGTACTACGGGGACCTCGTCGTGCCCACGCCCGCGTGGGTGTCGTACGCGCCGCAGGCCCGCATCGTGGGAAGGCAGATCCGCTGGATCCCCACGCGCCCGGAGTCCGGGTGGCGGCTGGAGCCGGACCAGCTCGAGGCGCTGTGCGCGGAGGACTCGGGGCGGCCGCGCATCGTGGTGCTGAACTACCCGAGCAATCCCACGGGCGGCAGCTACACGGGGGACGAGCTGAAGGAGCTGGCGCGGGCGGCGCGGCATCATCGCGTGGTGCTCCTGAGCGACGAGATCTACGGGGAGCTGCACCACAAGAACCAGCACGTGTCCATCGCGCGGTACTACCCGGAGGGGACCATCGTCAGCGGCGGGCTGAGCAAGTGGTGCGGCGCCGGCGGCTGGCGGCTCGGCACCTTCTGCTTCCCGCCCGCGATGAGCTGGCTGAAGCGCGCCATGGCGGCGGTGGCCAGCGAGACGTTCACGTCCACATCGGCGCCGATCCAGTACGCGTCGGTGCGCGCCTTCCAGGGCGGGACGCGGATCGAGCGGTACCTGTGGAACTCGCGCCGTGTGCTGGGGGCGCTGGGGCGCTGGTGCTATCGGCGGCTCACGGACGCGAACGTGCGCGTGCTGAAGCCGGTGGGCGGCTTCTACCTGTTCCCGGACTTCTCCCCGCACGCCGAAGCCCTCCGCGCGCGCGGCATCTCCACCAGTCCGGAGCTGTGCCGGCGCCTCCTGGAGGACACGGGCGTGGCCATCCTGCCCGGCGCGGATTTCGGCCGTTCGCCCGAGGAGCTGGCCGCCCGCATGGCCTACGTGGACTTCGACGGCGCGCGGGCGCTCGCGGCCGTGGAGACCATGCCGGCGAACGCGCCGCTCGACGAGGAGTTCCTCCGCACCTACTGCGGACAGGTGCTCACCGCGGTGGACCGCATCGTGGCATGGCTGGAAGCCGGGCCGGCGGTCGCGTGAGCGGGCGGTTGCGGCGGCGAGGCCGTGGGGTTCTCCCCGGCGGGCGCTCGGCCTCCGCCGTCCGGGCGGAGGCCATC
>CAYYFX010000151.1:0-7488 GCA_964471155.1 uncultured Gemmatimonadota bacterium
TACCGCTAGCCCTCCGGAGGATCCCGCCGCCGCCCTCGGGACGGCGGCGGGAATCGTCACGCCGCGGCGGGCGCCGCAGCCTGCACCCACTCGCCGGCGCGCATCACCGGCTCGGCGGCGCCGTCCCTCGTGACGCCGTCCACGTCCATGGCGCCGGAGCCGATCATGAAGTCCACGTGGGCCAGGCTCTCGTTCCCGCCTCGGCGCACGAACTCCTCGTCGGGGATGCCGTCCGTGTCCTCCATGCAGGTGCGGTACGAACGGCCGAGCGCGACGTGGCTGGACGCGTTCTCGTCGAAGAGCGTGTTGTAGAAGAGGATGCCGGACGCGGAGATGGGGGAGCCGTTCGGCACCAGGGCCACCTCGCCCAGCCGCGACGCGCCCTCGTCCGTCTCCACGAGCTTGCGGAGCACGTCCTCGTTCCGCGCCGCCTTCAGCTTCGTCACCCGGCCGCGCTCGAAGTGCAACTCGAAGTCCTCGATGAGCGAACCCATGTACGCCAGCGGCTTCGTGGCGCGCACGACGCCGTCCACGCGCTCGCGGTGCGGCGTCGTGAAGACCTCCTCGGTGGGGAGGTTGGCCACGAACGGGATGCCCGTCCCCACGGTCTCGCTCCGCCCGCCGACCCACACGTGCCGCTCGGGCAGCCCCACGGTGAGGTCCGTGCCGGGACCGCGGAAGCGCAGGGCGCCGTATTGCTTCCGGTTCAGGAACCCGCTGCGCGCGGCCAGGTCCACGATGTGGTCCTCCCACGCCCGCACCGGGTCCGGTCGGTCGATGCGGCAGGTCCGGAAGATCTCCTGCCACAGCCGCGTCGTGGCACCCTCTCCCTCGGCCGGGAACACTCGCTCCGCCCACGCCGGGATGGACGCCGCCACCACGCACCAGTTCAGCTCCTTCCCCGTGATGCGATGCGAGAACGGGAGCAGGTAGGTCTGCCGCGCGCGCTCGTTCTTCGCGATCCGCGCGGGGTCCAGCCCTTCCAGGTTCTTCGGGTCCGTGGCGTGCACGGACAGGATGGCGTCCCCGCGCTCGCCCGCCTTCAGCAGCGCGTCCGGGACGGCGGTGGGGAACTCGTCGAACGAGTCCGGCGGGGCCAGGGAGAAGCGGGCGCGCTCCACCGGGTCGTCGGTCCAGAGGACTTCCACGAGGCGGGCGCCGGCGGCGTACGCGGCGCGCACGACCTCCCGCACGAACGGCGCGGCCTCCACGGAGGTGCGCACGGTGAGCCGCTGGCCGGGGCGGAGCCCCACGCCGATGCGGACGGCGACGTCGGCGTACTTCTGCAGGGACTTCTCGAGGGATGAGTTCATGGCCGCAGTCTACCCGTCGGGCCGGTCCGTGGAAACCCGGCGGCGCCTGCCGGCCGGCGAGCCGGCGGGCGGGCCCGGATCAGGAGCGGCGTCGCTTGGCCCTCGCGTCGGGCGGCCGCGCCGGCGGCGCCTTCCGCCTCCCGCCGCCCGACACGTCCGCCAGGGTCGTCTTCCCCAGGAGGACGAGGTACTCCTCCCGCACCGCCTTCCACGACGCGTGCACGGCGCACGCGGTGCGGTCGGAGCACTCGGGTTCGCCGAGCAGGCACCCCTTCCAGCGGTCGAAGTCCTCGAGGGGATCGAGCGCCTCGAGGAGGGTGATCCGCTCCGCCGATCGTCCCAGGGCGAAGCCCCCTCCGGCTCCCTTGCGGGACAGGACCAGGCCGCTCCGGGTGAGTCCCTGCAGCAGCTTGCTCAGGTAGTTCGGCGGCGCGCCCACCTCCGCGGCCAGCTCGGTGACGCCCCGGTACGTGCCCGGCGGCATCACGGCCAGGGAGCCGAGGGCCCGTACCAGGTGCCTTGCGGTCCGAGAGAGCATCACCATCTCCTGGAATGTCATGCGATTGTCCGGGATACCCCGGCGCAGTATAGCCGCAGATGGACCTTGCCGGACGGACCGCCGTGGCCCAGTGTCGGCCGTCCATCCGAACAGGCGGGCCCCTTTGGCCGCGGGAGGCCGCCTCATGCGTCGACTCCGGATCACCGTCCTCGATCTCGTCACCAAGAGCCCCAGCGCCTCCGCGTGGCAGCGCGTGATGTCCGCGAACTTCGCCAGCATCATGCCGCAGGTGGTCGCGGTGTGGTGCGAGGAGCTCGGGCACGACGTGCGGTTCGTGTGCTACACGGGCGCCGAGGACCTGCGGCACGAGCTGTCGAGCGACACGGACGTGCTCTTCGTGGGCGCGTTCACGCACGCGGCCCAGCTCGCCTACGCCATCAGCCGCTTCTTCCGCGAGCGCGGCGTGATCACGGTGCTGGGCGGTCCGCACGCGCGGTCCTACCCGGAGGATGCCGCGAAGTACTTCGACTACGTCCTCGGGATGACGAACAAGTCCCTGGTGGACGAGGTGCTGCGCGACCTCGCGCCGCAGCGTCCCGAGGGGCGGCGCCTCGCCGCGCCGCGCCAGCCCGCGCAGCTCCCCGGCGTGCGGCAGCGTTGGAAGTACATCGAGCCCACGCTGGCCAAGGCGCCGTGGATCAGGATCGTCCCCATGATCAGCAGCCTCGGGTGCCCGTACACGTGCAGCTTCTGCGTGGACTCCACCGTGGACTTCCAGCCGCTGGACGCGCACCAGGTGCGCGACGATCTCCGCTTCCTGCTCACGAGGATGAAGCGCCCGATCGTGGGATGGCACGACCCGAACTTCGGCATGCGGTTCGAGGACACGATGGCCGCGATCGAGGAGGCCGTGCCGCCGGGGAGGATCCGTTTCGCCGCCGAAAGCAGCCTGTCGATCCTGACCGAGGCCCGCCTGCAGCGGCTGCAGGGCAACGGCTTCCAGGCCATCCTGCCCGGGATCGAGTCCTGGTTCACGTGCGGGAACAAGTCGAAGACCGGCAACGCCACGGGCCTGGAGAAGGTGAAGCGCGTCTCCGAGCACGTGAACATGATCCTGCGGCACATCCCGTACGTGCAGACGAACTTCGTTCCCGGACTGGACGAGGACGAGGGGGCCGAGCCCTTCGAGCTGACCAAGCGGTTCATCGACCTCACGCCGGGCGCGTTCCCGGCGTACTCGCTGCTGTCGTCCTTCGGCCGATCCGCGCCGCTGGACCTCCTGCTGCAGCAGGCCGGCCGCGTGCTGCCGGTGCCCTTCCACTTCCTGAACAACAACCGCGCCACGAACGTGCGTCCGAAGAACTACACGCTGGCGCAGTTGTACGACCACGTGATCGACCTGCGCCGCCACTCGTTCTCCTGGCGGACGGTCGGCCGCCGGCTCGCCGCGAACCGCGGGCCCACGACGCGAGGACTCAACCTCGTGCGCGCGATGTCCTCGGAGGGGCAGGGACGCATCCGCTACGACATGCGGATCCGGCACCTGCTGGGGACCGACAAGGGCGTCCGCGACTTCCTCGAGGCCGGGAGCCGCGTGCTGCCGCCGTTCTTCCGCGACCAGGTGCGCCGGGATCTCGGCTTCCTCTGGGAGTGGCTCCCGGAGGGCGCGCTCTCGCACGACGAGAACGCGTACCGCGACGAGCAGGCCCGCCCGGGCCTGCCGGTGCTTGCTCCGGCGACGGGCTGACGCGACGCGCGATCCGTCGTCGGCGGGCGCCGAAGCAGACGGGCCCCGCTCCTTCCGGAGCGGGGCCCGCGTCACATCCGGGGATGGGGAAGCTACTTCACCTTCACCACGTTCTCGGCCGCGGGGCCCTTCTGCCCGGCGACCACGTCGAACTCCACCTTGTCGCCCTCGGCCAGCGAGCGGAAGCCCTCGGCCTTGATCGCCGAGTGGTGGCAGAAGACGTCCTTCTGGCCGTCGTCACGCGTGATGAAGCCGAAGCCCTTCTCGTCGTTGAACCACTTCACGGTTCCGGTCGTACGCATGTCCCGTACTCCTACGGCAAAGAGAATCGGAGTCCCGGGGTGCTGCTCAGAAAAGGCATTCCCTGTCCCGACTTCTCGAGTTCGCGGGAAACCCACCCGCGATGGCGGAACCCTCAACCGTTGAGGATCCCCTGCGGGGATGCGCCCCGGTCGGGGCGAATCCCACGATCGCGCTCCCGATCCGGGAGCGGATTCCTGCTTCGAGGCCGACACCATACAGGAGCCGGGCCCCGAAAGGGGAAGAATCGACCGTTGCGGTTCCTTGCTTTACCCCCCATCCGCCCCGGGTCCATGCGTTCCGCCTTGCGTTTCCTGGCACCGGCGCCCCCCCGGGGCCTGTTCCTGGCCGTTCCGGACGTAAACCCACGGCTGGCGACAGCCGAAGTCTCCGGGAACGACCCGCGGTCGGGTCGGCCCCACGCGGTGCCGGTCCGGGCCTCCACGGCCGGACCACCCCCCAGGAACCGTCGGCAGGACGGCCGCCACGCAGCGGTCCGCAATACCCGTGGAAACGGGGGGGAGTTCGCCATGAACGGCAAGACACTGATCGCCGTGCTCGGCAGCGCGGCGTTCGTGGGCGGATGCGGGGAGGGGTTGATGGGCACGGATCCGCAAACGGCTTTGCCGCTGGCGGATCCGCTGCGACAGAACGTGCTCGTCGTGGGGGCGGGCCTCGGCTCGCAACCCGCGACCCTGGAGGTCACCATCCCGGTGACCACGCCGACGGACATCCTGAGCGCGCGCCTGCGCTGGGTGGGCCGCGGATCGTCCGCCACCGGGGACGGCTTCCTCGTCGTGAACAGCCACCAGCGGGCCGCGACGCTGCTCGCGTCGTGGGACGTCGGCGGCGAGCTGCCCTGGGTGTTCGTGTACGAGTGGGACGCGAAGCCGCTCCTGCGCGCCGGGTCCAACCGGCTGTTCGTGAGCGGGTTCGACCTGCCCGGCGCGTCGCGGGAGGACGGCGTGGCGCTCATCGTCACGTACCGCGACAACAGCTCGCCCTGGACCTCCATCCAGATGCTGGACCCGAGGGAGTTCGTCAGCTCGTCGGCCGGCACCGTGTGGCAGTACGCGATCGGCGTGTCGCCGGAGCCGCGCAACGCGCGCTTCGTCGTGCTGGCGGGCGACGCCACGGCGTCGGCGCCGGACCGGCTCTGGCTCGACGTGGGCCGCGGCCCCGTGCCGGAGGATCTCGTGGGCGTGGCGCCGGTCGTGATGGACGACGTCTTCGCCGCGGGACTCGGCGAGCGGCTGGACGTCCTGACCCACGACGTCGTCGTGCCGGCGCGCGCCGCGCACTTCGCGTACCAGATCGAGAGCCCCGCCGGCGGCGACAGCATCGTGCACTTCTTCGGCGCGCTGTGCATCGACGGCGAGGCGAGTCCCTGCACCGGCGCGATCGGCGGCCGCGTGTGGGAGGACATGGACCGCGACGGTGCCGACCTCGGCGAGCCGCCGCTGCCGGGCGTGGGCATGATCCTGCGCGACGGCGCGGACGCGATCCTCGCCACGACGGTGACGGACGACTCCGGCGCCTTCCTGTTCGACTTCCTGTGCGCCGGCGAGTACGTGGTGGAGGTGGACGAGAGCACGCTGCCCGCGGGCTACGAGCCCACGTCCTGCGTGGAGGGCGACTGCAGCCCGCTCGCCGTCACCTTCGACACGGACACCGGGTGGGCCGGCGATCTCGCGTTCGGCTACGCCGAGCCGCTCCCGCCGCCGCCGGTCACGGGCTGCTTCTACCGGCTCCCGTTCTGGCAGGCCGTGTACCACCGGCATGGCCACGGCTGCCGGCACGTGCCCACGCTGGACGACGACCAGCTCCTCGCGCTGCTCCCGATCGTGCAGGCCGCGAGCGCCGTGGACTACACGCGCGGCGACGGCGTGCTCGACTACGACGACGTGGTCGCGGGGCTGCGCGGGCGCTGGCACGGGCGCGAGGGACACCGCAACCGCTGCAACCTGGCGAAGCGGCAGTACCTGGCGACGCTCCTGAACTACGCGTACAACGGCGCGCCGGCGGCGATGCCGGTGGACACGGACCTGGACGGCGTGGCGGACACGCCGTTCGGCGAGATGCTCGCCGCGGCGGACCGGCTGTTCAAGGACATGGATCGCGGCGCCTGCCGCAAGGCGTCGAGGATGTCGTTCTCGGTGAACGGCATGGGGCACGAAGGGTGCCCGTGACCTGAGCGTCGAGGGGTTCCGCGTCGCGGGTCGCCGCCGGGGTGCGCTTGGTCCCCGGCGGTGGCCCCGACCGGCTCCGTTTCGGGGCTGGCGCTCCGGGGCCGGATCGCCTACATTGCCCCCCAACGGGGCGTCCTGACCGGTCTGCATGCCCCGCCTTCGCGGCAGGTCTTTTCCGGCTTCCCCCGAGACACACCCGACGCCTGGACCGGCGCAGAAACCCTTCTGCCAGGCCGATTCCAGGAGAACTTCTTGTCTTTCGAGATCCTCGGTCTTCGGACCGAATTGCTGCGTGCCGTGCGTGAGCAGGGCTACGCCGAGCCGACGCCCATCCAGTCCCGCACCATCCCGCCCGTCCTCGAGGGGCGCGACCTCATGGCCACCGCCCAGACGGGCACCGGCAAGACGGCCGGCTTCACGCTCCCGCTCCTGCAGCGGCTCATGGAGAAGCCGCGCACGGGCCGCCCGCGCATCCGCGCGCTCGTGCTCACGCCGACGCGCGAGCTGGCCATCCAGGTGGCCGAGAGCGTGGCCACGTACGGCAAGCACCTCCCGCTGCGCGCCACCGCCGTGTACGGCGGCGTGGGGCTCGTCCCGCAGGCGCGCGCGCTGCGCACCGCGGACATCGTGGTGGCCACGCCGGGACGCCTGCTGGATCACGCCGGAAGCGGCGCCGCGGACCTGTCGTCCGTGGAGATCCTGGTGCTGGACGAGGCGGACCGCATGCTGGACATGGGTTTCATCCGCGACATCCGCCGCATCCTCGGGATGCTGCCGGCGAAGCGGCAGAACCTGCTGTTCAGCGCCACGTTCGACGACGCCATGCGCGAGCTGGCCTCCGGCCTCCTGGATCGCCCGCTCGTGGTGGAGGTGGCGCGGCGCAACCGCGTGGCCGACGGCGTGGCCGAGACCGCGTACCGCGTGGACCGCGAGCGCAAGGTGGAGCTCTTGACGGAGCTGTTCCGCGCGGGCGGCTGGAAGCAGGCGCTCGTCTTCACGCGCACGAAGCGCGGGGCGAACCGGCTCGCGGAGAAGCTGCACCGCTCCGGCATCCCGGCGGACGCCATCCACGGCAACAAGAGCCAGTCCGCGCGGACCCGCGCGCTCTCGCTGTTCAAGACCGGTCGCGTGCGCGCGCTCGTGGCCACCGAGGTGGCGGCGCGCGGCCTGGACATCGACGGGCTGCCGCACGTGGTGAACTTCGAGCTGCCCCTGGTGGCCGAGGACTACGTGCACCGCATCGGCCGCACGGCCCGCGCCGGCGCCACCGGGGCGGCGCACTCGCTGGTGTGCGTGGACGAGCAGGGGTTGCTGCGCGACATCGAGCGGCTGCTGCGGCGGTCCATCCCGGTGATGGAGCTTCCCGGCTTCGAGCCGGATCCGCGCATCGCGGCGGAGCCCATCCAGCGCGGGGGCGGCGGCGGCGGCCGCGGCGGCAAC
>CAYYFX010000152.1:0-7471 GCA_964471155.1 uncultured Gemmatimonadota bacterium
TCCATGCCTCCCGGCGCCTGCGCGACGCCGCTGCGGAGAGGCCCGGCCCCGGCCGACCGCGTCCCGCCCGCCTCCGACCCGACGCCGCCTTTCCACGCCCGCTCCCCTCGGGCTCTCCCCGGGGACTCCCGCCCCCCGCCGTACCTTGGCGACGGGTGGGTGCCCGAGTGCAGGTTCCCGTGCCCCCGGACTTCCCTATCCCGGGTTGAGCCGGTTCATCGCCACCTCGATCCCCTCGGTCGCGAAGAGGTGGATGCCGGAGAGGGCGCGGGTGATCAGGTCGGCTATGGCCGGCTCCTCGTCCGGGAGGAAGGGTTCCAGGACGTAGTCCACGACGGCATCCTCCCCGCCCGCGGCGGGGCGGCCGATGCCGAGGCGGAGGCGGGGGAAGTCCGGGGAGCCGAGCTCCGCGATCACCGAACGCAGGCCGTTGTGGCCGCCGGGGCCGCCGGCGCGGCGGAAGCGGAGGCGGCCGAGCGGCAGGTCCAGGTCGTCCGACACCACGAGCAGGCGGTCCGCGGGAAGATCCGGCCAGGCGTCCCGCAGCGGCCGCACCGCCAGCCCGGACCGGTTCATCCACGTCATCGGCTTCGCCACGACCGCGGCGCGGCCGGCGATCCGCGCCTCCGCCACGAGCGAGGGGCCCGGCGCCTTGCGCCACCGGGCCCCCGCTTCCTGCACCAGGGCGTCCGCCACGCGGAACCCCAGGTTGTGGCGCGTGCGGGCGTACTCCCCGCCCGGGTTCCCCAGTCCCACGACGACCAGGTCGGGGGTCGGGGTCGGTCCCGGACTACTTCTTCTCGGCATCCGCCGCGGGCGCCGCCGCCGCCGGGGCGGCGATCGCGGCCGCCGCCTCCGCCGTCTCCGCCGCGACCTCCGCCGGCGTCTTCTCGACGGTCGGCGCGGCCACGAGCGCGATCACCTTCTGCGGATCGTCCAGGTACTCGTAGCCCGCGGGCAGCTCGGACACGTGCACGGAGCCGCCGACGGCCAGGCCGGACACGTCCACCGTGATCGACTCCGGGATGTCGGCCGGCAGGCACAGGATCTCCACCTCGCGCGTCACGTGCTCGAGGATGCCGCCGAAGTTCTTCACGCCGTCCGGCTCGCCCTTGAGCACGATGTTCACCGAGACGTTGATCTTCCTCGTCATGTCGATGTGCTGGAAGTCCACGTGGATCATCAGCCGCGACACCGGATCCGTCTGGATCTCGCGCGCGATCGTCTTGAGCGCGGACTTCCCCGGCAGGTTCAGGTCGAAGATCACGTTCGTGCTGTGCGCCTCGAGCAGCGCGCGCGCGAACTCCTTGCGGTCCACGGTGAGCGGGACCTGCTGGCCCTGCCCGTACAGGATCCCGGGGATGCGCCCCCGGCGACGCGCCTCGCGCGCCCCGCCCTTGCCGGTCCGGGGCCGCTCCTCGGCGGTGATCGAGATCGTCTTCATCTTCTCCTCGCTTCGAACGGGCCCCGGGCGGCGCTGCCGCCGGCCGCCCTACGGTTGGAACAGGATGGACAGGGATTCGCTCCGGTGGATCCGCAGGATCGCCTCGGCGAACAGGCGCGCGGTGCTCAGCACCTGCACCTTCGGCGACGCCGGGATGGGGATCGTGTCGGTGACGATGACGCCGGACAGCATCGACTCCTCCAGCTTGCGCGGGGCCCCGCCGGACAGCACGCCGTGCGTGGCGCACGCGTAGATGTCGCGGGCCCCCACCTCCCGCAGCTTCTCCGCCGCCTTGATCAGCGTCATGCCGGTGTCGATCATGTCGTCGATCATGATCAGGTTCCGGCCGTTCACCTCGCTGGCGCCGATCACGTTCATCACCTCGAGGTCGTTCGCCTTCGGCCGCCGCTTCTCCACGATGGCCAGCGGCACGCCCAGCCGGTTCGCGTACGCCCGCGCCATCTTCACGCTGCCGAGATCCGGGGCGACCACCGCGAACTCCGACAGGTCCAGCCTCGCGAAGTGCTCCATGAACACCGGGGCCGCGTACAGGTGGTCCACCGGGATGTCGAAGAAGCCCTGGATCTGCGCCGCGTGCAGGTCCATCGCGAGCACGCGATCGGCACCCGCGGTGGTGATCAGGTTCGCCACGAGCTTCGCCGCCAGCGACACGCGCGGCTGGTCCTTCCGGTCCTGGCGCGCGTACCCGAAGTACGGCATCACCGCGGTCACGCGCGACGCCGACGCGCGCGTGGCCGCGTCCAGCAGGAGGAACAGCTCCATCAGGCTGTCCCCGCGGGGCACGGTGGGCTGGACGATGAACACGTCCACGCCGCGCACGTTCTCGGACAGCCGGACGAACAGCTCCCCGTCCGAGAAGCGCGAGATCTCGCACGCGCCGAGGGGCACTCCCACCTCCCGCGCGATGCCCTCGGCCAGGGCCCGGTTCGCGGTCCCGGAGAACAGCACCATGTTGTCGGACACGGGTACTCCCGGGACAGGGGCGAAGGACCCCGCGGGCGCGCCACGGAGACGGCTCGGAAACGGGCAAGGAGTCTAAGGGCAGGCCGTTCCGGCGCGCAAGGGCGGCGACGCGGCCACCGGCCCCGTCCCGGCCGGCGTCCCGGGCGGGAAGGGGTGGCTGGGGCGGGAGGACTCGAACCTCCAAATGCCGGCTCCAAAGGCCGGTGTCTTAGCCATTTGACGACGCCCCAATCCGGGGCCGGGGAGGCGCGGGCGGCCTAGCCGTGCTCGGCCCAGGCCGGATCCCCGTCCCGGACCGCATGATACGCATCCAGGACGCGTCCCTCCACCCGGGAGCGCATGGTCGAGTGGACCGGGTGCGCGACGTCCTGGTAGGTGCCGTCCGGACGCTGGCGGCTCGGCATGGCGACGAACAGCCCGTCCTTCCCCTCGATGACCTTGACCCCGCGCACGACGAAGCAGTCGTCGAACGTGATCGTGACGAAGGCCTTCAGCCGTTCCTCGTCCCGCAGCGCGATCCGGACGTCGGTGATCTCCATGCGATTCCCCCGGGGGCCTCGCGCCTCAGGCCGGACTGTTGGCCCGCAGCACCTTCCACCCCGGACCGCGGACGGTCGCCGCGATCCGGTCGGCGGCGTCCGCGTCCGGCGCGATGCCGAACACGGTGGGACCGCTGCCCGACATCAGGGCCCCCGCGGCCCCCGCGGCGAGCAGCTTGCGCTTCGCCTCGGCCACCACGGGGTGGGCCGCCGCCACGCCGGGCTCGAGGTCGTTCGACAGGTGCGGCGCGATCAGCTCGGTGCGGCCCGATGCGAGCGCCACCTTCACCATCCCCGTGGCGCCGTAGGGGCGGACCAGGTCCGCGGGCACGTGCTCGTAGGCCCACTTCGAGGAGACCTTCACCGGCGGGTTCACCAGGACGAGCTCCAGCGCGCCCAGCCGGGGCAGCGGTTCCAGTTCCTCCCCGCGGCCGCCGGCGAGGCACGTCCCGCCCCGCAGGAAGAAGGGCACGTCGGAGCCGATCGCCAGGCCCAGCCGCTCCAGCGCCGCGCCCGTCAGGCCCAGGCCCCACAGCTCGTTCAGGCCGCGCAGCACCGTGGCCGCGTTCGAGCTGCCGCCGCCGAGCCCGGCCGCGATGGGGATCCGCTTCACGATCCGGATCTCCACGCCGTGGCGGACGCCGGTGTGCTCCTCCAGCGCCCGCACCGCGCGCACGGCGAGGTTCGTCTCGTCCCTCGGCGCGCCCTGGCCGCCGTGGAACACGAGCTTCCGTCCGCCCGGCACGAACGTGACGGTGTCGTGCAGGGAGACGGGCGCGAGGACCGACCGGATGGAGTGGTACCCGTCCGCGCGGCGACCGAGGACCTCGAGCGTGAGGTTGACCTTCGCCGGGGACTCCAGCACGAGCTTCGTCTTCGCGCCGGCTTCCGTCATGGCTCCCCTACCGGAAGTACAGGATGCCCACGATAGCGACGATCCAGACGACCACGCTGCCCAGGAGCGCCGCATCGCGGAACAGGAGCTCCGAGGGATTCCCTCCCAGGTGGCGTTCCCGCACGAGGAAGAGATAGCGGAAGAATCCATACACGACCACCGGGACCGTGTAAACGAGTTTGTCCGTGCCGGCCCGCGCGACCGTGCCCGGCCAGATCGTGTAAATGGAGTACGCGAGGATCGCGCAACCGGACACGAGCGGAATGATCACGTCGAGGAGCCCCACCGAGTAGTCGTGCAGCGCGGGCCGGTGCGTCCCGGCCGCGTCGTCCAGCAGCACGATCTCCGCGCGGCGCTTGCCGAAACCCATCACGAGGGCGAGGAAGAACGTGCAAAGCAGCAGCCACTCCGACAGGGTCACGGTGGGATCCAGGTCCCGGAGTACCTCGACGCCGCCGATCGCTCGCATCATGAAACCGACGGCGATGGACATCACGTCCAGGATGACGAGGCGCTTCAGCCACTTCGTGTAGAACAGGTTCAGCAGGGCGTACGCGGTGCCCGTGGCCCCGAAGCGCGGCCCCAGCGCCCACGCCCCGGCCAGCCCCGCCCCCACCAGGAGGACGCACAGCCACGCGGCCGCCGCGGGGGTCACCCTCCCCGCCGCGATCGGGCGGTGGCGCTTCTCCGGATGCCGGCGATCCGCCGCGGCGTCCACGAGGTCGTTCAGCACGTAGATCCCGCTGGACAGGACGCAGAACACGGCGAACGCGAGCAACGCCCGCGCCGTGAACTCCGGATCGGCGAGCCGCCCCGCGAAGACCACGCCCGCGAGGACCACGACGTTCTTGATCCACTGCCGCGGGCGCGCCAGCGCGACCAGCGCCGTCATCGCGCGGCCCCCGGCCGCTCCGCCTGCACCAGCACGTCGCGCATCTTCGACACGATGAGGTCGATGGCGACGACGTTGTGTCCGCCGCGCGGGATGACCAGATCCGCCCACCGCTTCGACGGCTCCACGAACTGCAGGTGCATCGGCCGCACGGTGGAGCGGTACTGCTCCAGGACCGAGTGCACGGAGCGGCCCCGCTCGTGCAGGTCCCGCAGCAGCCGGCGGACGAGCCGCTCGTCCGCGTCGCAGTCCACGTACAGCTTGATGTCCATGCGCTCGCGCAGCTCCGGGATGGCCAGCACCGTGATCCCCTCCAGGACCACGAGGCTCGCCGGCCCCACCGGGACCGTCTCCCCCGTGCGCGAGTGGGTCTCGTAGCTGTACACCGGCTGCTGCACGCGCTCGCCCGCCCGCAGCGCGTCCAGGTGCCGCACCAGCAGCTCGTTCTCGAAGGAGTCCGGGTGGTCGAAGTTGAGCCGGACCCGCTCGTCCGGCGGCAGGTCGGTGCGGTCCCGGTAGTACGAGTCGTGGTGCAGGATCACCACCTTCTCGTTCGGGAAATGCTCCAGCAGGCGCAGCGCGACGGTGGTCTTGCCGGAGCCCGAGCCCCCCGCGATTCCCAGGATCACCGCTCCCACGCCCCGCTCCTACTGCGTCCGGGAGATCAGCCACACCCCCGCCACGATCACGAGGGTGCCGACCAGCCGCGGCGGCGTCACCGCCTCGTGGAAGAGCACGCGCGAGAGGATCACGACGAACACGTACCCCAGCGACAGCATCGGGTACGCCCAGGACAGCTCCGCCCGCGTGAGCACGATCAGCCACAGCGCGGCCGAGAGGCCGTACAGGACGAAGCCGGAGATCACGACCGGGCTCAGCGCCGCCTTCGCGAGGCGCGGCAGAACCTCGTCCACGCGGTCCACCGCGTCCGGGTCCGCCGACATCCCGTGCTTCAGCAGGAGCTGTCCGCCGACGCCGAGCGCCACGCAGACCATGATCAGGAGCACGTTCTTCACGGGGTCTCCTAGTACGCCTCTTCCTGGAACAGGAAGCGGAGAAGGGTGAGCGCGAGGATGCGCAGGTCCAGCCCGATCGACCAGTTCTCGACGTACCAGAGATCGTACCGCGTCCGCTCCTCGATGGACGTGTCGCCGCGCAGCCCGTGCACCTGGGCCCAGCCCGTGATGCCGGACTTCACGCCGTGCCGCTCGAGGTAGCGCGGGATGCTCCGGCGGAACTCGTCGACGAAGTGCGGCCGCTCCGGCCGCGGCCCCACCAGGGACATCTCGCCCTTGAGCACGTTCCACAGCTGCGGCAGCTCGTCGAGGCTCGTGCGGCGCAGGAGCCGTCCCACGCGCGTCGGCCGCGCGTCGCCCCGCGTGGCGCGGACCGGGCCGGTCCCGGTCTCCGCGGACGGGGGCATGGAGCGGAACTTCAGGATGTCGAACTCGCGGCCGTCGCGGCCGAGGCGCCGCTGCCGGAACAGGACCGGCCCCGGCGAGCCCGCCTTCACGCACGCCGCGAGCACGAGCAGCAGCGGCGAGAGGGCCAGCAGCCCGAGGGCGGAGCCGGCCAGGTCCAGCGCCCGCTTCTGGAACCGCTCCAGCCGCCCCAGCGGGTACAGGCGCACGCCCACGAGGGGGACGCCGTCGATCTCCTCCACGCGCACGCGGCCCAGCATCACCTCGAACAGCTCGGGCACGAAGTCGCAGCGCACGCCCTCGGCATGGCAGGCCTCCACGAGGTCGAAGCGCTCGTCCGGCGTCAGCGAGGGATCCGTCACGATCAGCCGGTCCACGCGGTGCGCGCGCACGAAGTCCCGCACCCGCACCGGCCGCTCCACGGCCGCCTGCCCCTCGCCCCCCGGGCCGAACCAGTCCTCCCCCTCCCAGCGCGCCACGACCTCCAGACCGGAGCCGGGCCGCCCCGCGATCTTGCGCGCGAGCGTGTCCGCGACGTCCCCGCCCGCGAGCGCCACGCGCTGCACGCCCACGCCGCGCGCGCGCAGCGCGCGGTGCACCGCGGCGGCCCCGCGCCGCAGCGCCGGCACGGTGAGGGCCCCGCAGGCCACGTACAACACCAGGAACGTCCGGGAGAAGGAGAAGTCCCGGTAGAAGAACGCCACGGCCGCGAGCGCGGCCCCGAGCAGCACCATCGCGCGCGCGCCCTCCACGAGGTCGCGGCGCACGTCCGCGCGCCGGTGCGCGCGGTACAGGCCGCGCTCGCGCAGCGCGATGAGCCCCAGGCCCACCGCGAGCGGCAGCGCCCGCGCGTACGGGCCGAACGGCGGGATGCCGAGCGGCGCGGGCAGGAGCCCGGAGTCGAAGCGGATCCAGTAGGCCAGGAACATCGCGGCCGCCAGCGCGGCCGCGTCCGCGACCACGAGCGTCGTCGCGAACAGCGCGGGCGCGAGCTTGCGCGTGGCGCGCGGCGTGGTCACGCGCGGCGGTGACGGCCGCGGCATCGTCCCCGACGGCCGGCGCCGATCCGCCGGCGCGGCCCCGGCCGCCCGGGACGCCGCCGGCGGCGCGGGCGACGACGCCTTCGTCCCGGCCCCGGCGCTCACTCCACGCCCTCCTCGATCAGCTCGCACAGCAGGTGCTCGATCGCCAGCAGCGCCTCCTGGATGCGCGGCGTGTGCGACGACGGCACCGCGATCCAGGGGTCGCAGCGCGCGCCGAGCGCCGCGCCGCCCTCCCCGGTCAGCCCCACCGTGA
>CAYYFX010000153.1:0-7395 GCA_964471155.1 uncultured Gemmatimonadota bacterium
CCTCCTTTCGGGTCGCGCGGCCCAGGGGGTCGCGGGGAGCGCGACCGCTTGCCCTTCCATTCTACTCCGCCTGCAACTTCCGGGACCCCCGGGACCGTCCTGACATTTGTCAGGAACGTCGCCCGGACGGGCGTGGCGGCGGAGCGGATCGCATCCCCGGAGGCAAACGCCGCGCGCGTGGCGGCGGCCGGAGGACCTGCGGTCACGGCCGGCGAACGGGGACGCGGCCGGCCGCCGCGGGCTCCCGCCGGCCGGGTGGCGCCGGCGGGACCGTTCTCCCGCCGGCGCCCGCTCCCCGGCTCACTCGTAGCGCAGCGCCTCGATGGGATCCAGCGACGCCGCGCGGCGCGCCGGATAGAAGCCGAAGAACACGCCCACGGCCGCCGCGAACGCCAGCGCCAGCGCCACCGTGGCCGGCGAGATGGCGGTGGCCCAGCCGGTGATGCGCCCGAGGATCAGGCTCCCGGTGGCGCCGAGGAGCACGCCGAGCAGGCCGCCGATCGTGCACAGCACCACGCTTTCCACGAGGAACTGCGTGAGGATGTCCGAACCGCGCGCGCCGAGCGCCATGCGCAGCCCGATCTCCCGCGTCCGCTCGGTCACGGACACGAGCATGATGTTCATGATGCCGATGCCGCCGACCAGGAGCGAGATGCCGGCGATCGCGGACAGCAGGAGCGTCATCACCTTCGTGGTCTCCTGGGCCGTCTCCGCGAGCTGGTCCTGGCTGCGCACCGTGAAGTCGTCCGCCTCGTTCGCGCCGAGCCCGTGCGAGTCCCGCATGATCTGGCGCACCTCCTCGCGGCCGGCCTCCAGGTCCTGCGACGAGTAGGTGGCCACGAGGATCTGCGGGATGAACTGGCGCCCGGCCAGCCGCGTCTGCGCCGTGGTGTAGGGGACGACGACCATGTCGTCCTGGTCCGTGCCCTCCGCGGTCTGCCCCTTCCGCGCGAGGACCCCCACGATGCGGAACGGCACGTCCCGGATGCGGACCTGCTGGCCGATCGGGTCCTCGTCCGGGAAGAGGTTGTCCGCCACCGTCCTGCCGAGCACGGCCACCTTGCGGAGCGAGCGGACGTCGGAGTGGTCGAAGAACACGCCCGACTCCATGGTCCAGTTCCGGATCGCCACGTAGTCCGGGTGCACGCCGTAGATGAACGTGCGCCAGTTCCCCTGGCCGCCCACGAGCTGCGTGCGCGTGGCGATCACCGGCGTGATGGCGGAGAGCAGGGTCCCCGAGCTGCGCAGGAGGTCCGCGTCGTCCACGGTGAGGCGGTTGAAGGACTGCGCGCCCTGGCTCACGCCGCCCTGCGCCACGGCGCCGGGCGTCACGATGAGCATGTTCGTGCCCAGGTTCCCGATGCGGTCCTGGATCTGCCGCTGCGCGCCGGACCCGATGGCCACCATCATGATCACCGCGCCCACGCCGATGATGATGCCCAGCATGGTGAGCAGCGTGCGCATCTTGTTCTTGCGGATGCTGGCGCCGGCCACGCGCACGAGGGTGGCTCCGGTCATCGCGCGCCTCCCGCGCCGCCGCCGGCGGTCGCGAGCGCGGGCAGCGCGGCCAGGGCGCGCGCCGCGTCCGTGCGATCCGCCACGCGCTCGTCGCGCAGGATTTGCCCGTCACGCAGCTCCACCACGCGCTTCGCGCACTGCGCGATGTCGTGCTCGTGCGTGACCAGGATGGTCGTGGTCCCCTCGTCGTTCAGCGCCTGGAAGAGCGCCATCACCTCGAGCGACGTGCGCGAGTCCAGGTTCCCCGTGGGCTCGTCCGCGAGCAGGAGCGACGGCCGCGTCACCAGCGCCCGCGCGATGGCCACGCGCTGCTGCTGCCCGCCGGACAGCTCCGAGGGTTCGTGCTCCATGCGCTCGGCCAGCCCCACGCGCGCGAGCGCCGCCCGCGCCGCCGCGGGCGCGTCCTTCGCGCGCCGGGAGCGGTCGTACAGGAGCGGCAGCTCCACGTTCTCCAGCGCGCTCGTGCGCGCGAGCAGGTTGAAGGTCTGGAACACGAACCCGATCTTCCGGTTGCGGATGTCCGCCAGGGCGTCCCGGCCCAGCGACTCCGCGGCGGTCCCGTCGAGGCGGTACGTGCCGGACGTGGGCCGGTCCAGGCAGCCGAGGATGTTCATCAGCGTGGACTTGCCGGAGCCGGACGCGCCCATGATCGCGATCATCTCGCCCGGCTCCACGGCGAACGAGACGCCGCGCAGCGCGCGCACCTCGGTCCGTCCCATGCGGTAGACCTTCACCAGGTCCCGCGCGTCGATGACGAGGGATGCGGCCATGCGCGCTACGCCCCCGGCGGGCCGAAGCGCGGCGGGCTGCTGCCGCCCTGGAAGGGATTCGCCGCGGTGCTCGCGGTCCCGGACGTGGTGCCCGCGATCACCTGCATCCCCTCTTCCAGGCCGGGCCCGCTGACCTCGGTGTTCTGCCCATCGGTGAGACCGGTCCGCACGGGCAGGGGCTCGGGGCGTCCCTGCGCGTCGAGGTGCCACAGGACGGCCCGGTCCGCGGAGCCCCCGCGGCGGCCGTTCCCCGCCGCCCCCGCGGACTCGCCGCGATCCGCCCCCCGCGCACTGTCCCCGCTCGCGCCCCCCCCGCCCTCGGCCCGCTGCCGCTCCTCGCGCATCGCGCGCAGCCGGGCCGCCATCTCCTCGGTGGGGCGGAAGCGCAGCGCCGCGTTCGGCACCTTGAGCACGTCCTCCGCCGCCGACACGAGGAAGTCCACGGTGGCGGTCATGCCGGGGAGGAGCCGTCCGTCCTCGTTGGCCACCGACACCACGACCGTGTAGTTCACCACGTTCTCGAGCGTCGTGGACTGCAGGCGCACCTGCTGCACCGCGCCGGTGAACGTCTCGTCCGGGTACGCCTGCACGGTGAACTCCGCGGTCTGCCCCTCGTCGATCCTCCCGATGTCGCTCTCGTCCACCGCGGCCAGGATCTCCATCTTCCCGAGGTCCCCCGCGATGAGGAAGAGCTGCGGCGCCGACAGGCTGGCCGCCACCGTCTGCCCCACCTCGGCGGTGCGGTCCAGGACGACGCCGTCGATCGGCGAGCGGATCTCCGTGTAGGTGAGGTTCTGCCGCGCGCGTTCCACGTTGACCTCGGCGGAGGTGACCGCCGCCTTCGCCATGTCCCGCGCGGAGCGGGCGGCGTCCAGCGCCTCCTCGGTGGCGGCCTCCTGCGCCCGCAGCGCCTCCGCCCGCCTGAGCGTGACCTCCGCCTGCGCCAGGTCCGCCCGGCTGCGCGCCAGGTCCGCCTCCGCCGAGCGCACGGCCTGTTGCAGCAGCGTGGGGTCGATGCGCGCGACGAGCTGGTTCGCCCGGACCCGGTCGTTGAAGTCCACGAGGATCTCGGCGATCTGCCCGGACACCTGCGTGCCCACCTGCACGGTCTGGGTGGCCTGCAGGTTCCCGGTGGAGGACACGGTGGAGCGCACGTCCCCGCGCGTGACCTCCACGAACCGGTACTGGCTGCTGTCTTCCTTCTTCCAGAAGCGGAAGCCGGCAGCGACCCCGGCCGCCACCAGCGCGAGGATCACGAGGGGCAGGACCACCTTCTTCATGCAGCACTCCTGACGGCTCGGCGGCGGCACGGCAACACGCCCTGCGGCGGATCGGGCGGCGCGTGCGGAAGGGGCATCGGAGCCCAAGATACTCCAGGGTCGGTCGGCCGTCCCGGGAGCGTCCGCCGTCCCCGGAGGGCCCGGCGAGCCTGCGCAATCAACCCGCGGCGAGGGCCCGGGTTTCGTTCTGGTAGAATCCCCGCCGCGCGCACGCCGGCCCCGCGAGTCCCGCCGGCCCACCCCGACCCCAGGACGCCGTGACCACGCACTCCCGCCCGCCCCGGCCCGCCGCGAAGCCCGAATTGATGAGCCCGGCCGGGCACTGGCCGCAGCTCCGCGCCGCGGTGGAGGCGGGGGCGGATGCGGTCTACTTCGGGCTCCGGCACTTCACCGCCCGCGCGAAGGTGGGGTTCGAGCTCGGGGAACTGACGGATGTCATGCGAACGCTCCATGGCCGGGGGGTGAAGGGCTACGTCACGTTCAACACGCTGGTCTTCGAGCACGAGGTGGAGGAGGCCGCGCGGGCGATCGGCCGGATCGCGGAGTCCGGGGCGGACGCCGTGATCGTGCAGGACCTCGGCGTGGCGCGGCTGGCGCGGGAGATCGCGCCGGACCTCCCCGTGCACGGCAGCACGCAGATGAGCCTGACCAGCGCCGAGGGCGTCCACGTGGCGGAGTCCTTCGGAGTCTCGCGCGTGATCCTGGCGCGCGAGCTGTCGCTGGACGACCTGCGCGCCATCCGCGCGGCCACCCGCTGCGAGCTGGAGATGTTCGTGCACGGCGCCCTGTGCGTGTCGTACTCCGGGCAGTGCCTGTCGTCGGAGGCGTGGGGCGGGCGGAGCGCGAACCGCGGGCAGTGCGCGCAGGCATGCCGGCTGCCCTACGAGCTGATCGTGGACGACGCGGTGCGCCCGCTCGGGGACGCACGGTACCTGCTCTCGCCGGGCGACCTGAACACGCTGCGCGCGGTGCCGGACATCGTCGCGCTCGGGCTGGACGCGCTCAAGATCGAGGGCCGCTACAAGGACGAGACCTACGTGGCGGTCGTGACGCGCGCGTACCGGCGCGCGGTGGATGCCGCGTGGGACGGCCGCGACGCCGCGCCGTCCGCGGCCGACGCGCTGCTCGTGGAGCAGGTGTACTCGCGCGGGTCGGGGCCGTTCTTCGTGGCCGGCGTGAACCACCAGGTCGTGGTGCCGGGGCGGATCGGCCGGCATCGCGGCGTGCGCATGGGGCGCGTGGCGGCGGTCACGGACGATTCGGTGATCGTGGAGCCCGCGGAGGCGCAGCGGATCGCGCCGTTGAAGCCGGGCGACGGCGTGGTCTTCGATGCGGCCGATCGCCGCAGTCCCGAGGAGCGCGAGGAGGGCGGCCGCGTGTACGACGTGCAGCCGGGTCCCGCCGGGATCGAGCTGCGCTTCGCGAACGGCGCGCTGGACTTCCGGCGCATCCGCCCCGGCGATCTTCTCTGGCGCACGGACGATCCGGAGGTGGAGCGCGCCGCGCGGCCGTTCACGCGGGCGACGGCGCCGGTGGCGCGGCAGGCGGTGCACGTGCGGGTCGAAGCGCACGAAGGGGCGCCGCTCGTGACGCGGTGGTCGCTGGCGGCGGACGCGTCGGTGACGGCGGTCGTGACCGCCCCGGCGCCGCTCGGGCCGGCCGCGAACCGGCCGCTGGACGCCGAGCGTTGCCGCGAGCAGCTCGGCCGCCTGGGCGGGACCGCGTACGAGCTGTCCGGGCTGGAGCTGGAGATGCGCGGCCGACCCTTCGTTCCCGTGTCCTTGCTGAACGAGCAGCGGCGGCAGGCCGTGACCATGCTGAGCGCGCGGCAGGAGGCGGCGCCGGCGCGGCAGGTGGGCGACGCGCGCGCGGCGCGGGAGACGCTCGCGCGGGCGGCGCACACCGGAGGCGCCGATGCCGCCGGACCGCCGGAGCTGCACCTGCTCGTGCGCACGCCGGAGCAGCTCGACGCCGCCCTCGACGCCCGCCCTGCCGGCATCACGCTGGACTACCTGGATCTCTACGGGCTGCGCCCTTCCGTGGAGCGCACGCGCGCCGCCGGCATCGCGGTGCGCGTGGCCAGCCCGCGGATCCTGAAGCCGAACGAGGAGCGCATCGTCACGTTCCTGCGCAAGCTGGACGCGGAGATCCTGGTGCGCTCCACGGGACTTCTGCACACGCTGCGCGAAGGATCGCACCCGCCGCTCACGGGCGACTTCAGCCTGAACGTCACGAACGAGCTGACCGCCGCGGCGCTGCGCGAGCTGGGCGTGGACCGGGTCACGCCCGGGCACGACCTGAACGGCGCCCAGATCGCCGCGCTGTCCCGCGCGCTGGGGCCGGGCGCGCTGGAGGTGGTGGCGTACCACCACCTCCCCGTGTTCCACACGGAGCACTGCGTCTTCTGCCGCTTCCTCTCCACCGGCACGAGCTACAAGGACTGCGGCCGCCCGTGCGAGTCCCACCGCGTGGCCCTGCGCGACGCGAAGGGACGCGCGCACCCCGTGCTCGCGGACGTGGGCTGCCGCAACACCGTGTTCGGCGCGGAGGCGCAGGAGGCCAGCCGCCACCTCGACGCGTGGCGCGCCGCCGGCGTGCGGCACTTCCGCCTGGAGTTCGCGCACGAGGCGGCCGCGGACGTGGCGCGTCTCGCCGGTGCGTTTGCCGACACGCTGGCCGGCCGCGCGAGCACGGCCGACCTCGGGCGGACACTCGCCCGAATCGCTCCCGGCGGAAGCACCGAGGGGAGCCTCTTCATCCCCCGCGACCACGAGAAGATCCCGCTTCTCGGCTAGGGGTTCGCGTAGGTCAGGCACCGCCCGGCGGATCGAACCCCAGTCCCGGCCGCCCCGTCGGACGCAGTTCGCCGTCCTCCAGGATCACCGCCCCCGCCGCCGGGTCGTCCAGCAGGTCGAAGTGGCCGTCGAGGTCCGCATACTTCACGTTGGGCCGCGCCAGCGCGTAGTGCAGTCCCGCGCAGATGCCCAGCGCGGACTCGTCCATGCAACCCACCATCACCTCGAGCCCCGCCGCCCGCGCCACCGCGCCCACGCGGATGGCCTCCGTGATGCCGCCCACCTTCATCAGCTTCACGTTCACCATGTCCGCCAGCTCGTCGGACGCGAGCGCGAAGGCATCCAGCAGGTTCATCAGGCTCTCGTCCGCCATCACGGGCAGCGTCACGGACTCGGTCACGCGGCCCAGCAGCGCCGGCTCCCCGCGCGGCGTGGGCTGCTCCAAGAGCTCCAGGTCCGCGGCGCGCACGGCCTCCACGAAGCGCTGCGCCGCCTCCACCGTGTAGCCCTGGTTCGCGTCGAAGCGGATCTCGATGCCGGCGCCCACCGCCTCGCGCACGCGGCGCACGCGCTCCGCGTCCTCGTCGACGTCCTTGCCGCCCTTGATCTTCAGGTGCCGGAAGCCCCGCGCCACGAACTCGCGCGCCTTCGCCACGGTCTCGTCCGCCGGCAGGATCCCGATCGTGATGGACGTGGCCATGCGGTCGCGGTAGCCGCCGAGCACTTCGTACAGGGGCAACCCGGCGGTCTTCCCCAGGAGGTCCAGCAGCGCCATGTCCACCGCGGCCAGCGTGGACGGCTTCCCCGCGAGCAGCGGCTTGAGCTCCTCGAGCCGGCGGACCCAGCGCAGCGGATTCCGCCCGTGCAGCATGGGCTCGACCGTGTCGCGCAGCGCCTTCAGCGTGTCGTCCGCCGTCTCGCCGGTCACCCCGGGATCCGGCGCCGCGCAGCCGTAGCCCGTCAGCCCGCCGTTCGTTTCCACGGCGAGGAAGACGTTCACCGCGGTGTCCACGGTCTCGTAGGCGATGGTGT
>CAYYFX010000154.1:0-7280 GCA_964471155.1 uncultured Gemmatimonadota bacterium
CATGCCTAATCCACGCCGCCAACGTTCGTTCTGAGCCAGGATCAAACTCTCCGTGGTTTTCATCTCGAGTCGCCACGCGCGAGGCGTAACGACAAAAAGACCCGTGCCGTCCGACCCCCGAGGGGATCGTCGGCCCACGGATATCAGGAATCGTAGTCCGACCATCACCCGAAGCGCACCCCGAAGGGTGACGCGATGGGCTGCACCAGGTACCCCTTGCGGGGACGCGGAGCGAATGGCCGGGCCCGCCCGAATTCCTCGTTCAGGACGGTGTACATCTCTCGATTTTTGGAAGACCGTGCGCCGAATTTCCGGATCAGCGCGGACGGGAATCTAGCAGCCGGGGCACCCCGAGTCAACACCCCGGACCCCGGTTTTCGAGTTTTTTTTGAGACGCCCCCAAGTCGCTTCCCACCAATCGGTTAGGAGGCTGTCCCCGCCTGCCCCGAGGCCGCCCGGTGCGGGAAATCCGTGCAGGATCGGCCAGAATCTCCAAGGGTTCCCCCGGACCGCCGCCCCCCCTGCCTCCGGCTCCCCCCTGCGTCGAAGCCCTGTGGTGCGGAGATTGGGGCCGAGCGCGCCCTGCGCGCGATGCGACACGGAGTTCGGCCCACGGGACGCGCCGAGGCGACAAGTGGTTGCGGCCCCGGGACTTGCGCCCCCGTCGCCCCAATCTCCGCACCACCCGGGCGGTTCACCCGCCGCCACGCGGCTCGACGATGACCCGCGCGAACCGCCGCTTCCCCACCCGCAGCCGGTACGCGGAGCCCGGGGCCCCACCCAGCTCGGTCTCCGGAGCCGTCACCTTCTCCCCGTCCACGACCACGCCGCCGGACTCGATGAGCCGCCGGGCCTCGCTGGTCGACGGGGCCAATCCCGCCTCGCGCAGCAGGCGCGGCAGCCACAGCGTCTCCCCCCACGAGGCTACGCGCACCTCCGGGATCTCGTCCGGCTCCTCCTTGCGGCGGACGACGCGATCGAAGTGCGCGCGGGCGGCCTCCGCGGCCGCGTCGCCGTGGAACCGCGCCACCAGGTGCCCGGCCAGTTCCGCCTTCCACGCCATGGGATCGCGCCGCTCCGCCAGCGCCCGCGCGGCCTCGGCCTTCCGCTCCGGGCTCCACGCGGCCAGCCGCTCCACGTACACGGGCGTCAGCTCGTCCGGGATGGACATGAGCTTGCCGTACATCTCCTCGGGCGGCTCCGCGATGCCCACGTAGTTCCCCAGCGACTTCGACATCCGCCGCACGCCGTCCACCCCGGGCAGCACGGGGAACGTGAGCGCCACCTGCGGCTCCTGGCCGTGATCGCGCTGCAGGGAGCGCGCCGCGAGCAGGTTGAAGGTCTGCTCCGTGGCCCCGATCTCCACGTCCGCGCGGATCACCACGGAGTCGTACCCCTGCATGAGCGGGTACAGGAACTCGTGCAGCCCGATCGGGACGTTCTCCCGGAAGCGCTTGTCGAAGTCCTCGCGCTCCAGCATCTGCGCCACGGTGAAACGGCCCGTGAGCTCGAGCACCTCGGCGAAGGTCATCCTCGCGAACCACTCGCCGTTGAAGCGCACCTCCGTCCCCTCGCGGGCCAGCACCTTGAAGAACTGGTCCTGGTAGGTGCGGGCGTGCTCCAGGATCGCCTCCCGCGACAGCCGCGGGCGCGTGGCGCTGCGCCCGGACGGATCCCCCACGAGCGCCGTGTAGTCGCCCACGATCAGCACGATCACGTGGCCCAGTTCCTGGAAGCGGCGCAGGATCTCCAGCCCGACCGTGTGGCCCAGATGGATGTCCGGGGCGGTGGGATCGAATCCCTGCTTCACGCGGAGCGGCCGCCCGGCGGCGCGCGAGCGCTCCAGCTTGGCCCGGAGCTCCTCCTCCGAGTAGATCCCCTCGAGCCCGGGGCGGAGGACGTGCATCTGCTCATCGACGGTTCGGAATCGCGGCATCGGCCCACCTCGAGGAACGGACCGCCGATGGTATCCGCTCGCCGCGCCGGCGACGAGCGCTTCGTCACGCCGGCCCCCGCCGCGGCCGCCGTTTGACCGGCGACGGCTCCGCGGCCTACGATCGAGCCAGCGTCCCGCCCCCGGGCGCGGCCCTCCTCAACTCCTGGAGTCCCGCCATGTTCCGCACCGCCGCCCTGCTGCTGGGGAGCCTGCTCCTCGCATCGCTCCCCGCCGCCGCCGCCGCCGAGACCGCGCTGGTCCGGGCGCACGTCACCTTCCCGGACAAGGCCCACCGCAGCCGCGCCCTCGCCGAGGGGCTGGACCTGGAGAGGGTCCGGGGTCTCGAGGCCGACGCCTACGTGACGCCCGCGCAGTTGGAGGGCCTCCGGGCGGACGGCTGCCGCGTGGATGTCGTCGCGGAGTATCCCGCGCCCGGGCCGGGCCGCGCGCCGGCCACCACGCCCGAGTTCCTCCCGCAGTACTACACCTACGCCGAGGCCGTGGCGAAGCTGAACGCGCTGGCCGCCGCGTACCCGGCCCTGACCAGCCTGGAGGACCTCGGCAACAGCATCGAGGGCCGCGACATCCTCGCCCTGAAGATCTCCGACAACGCGGCCGTGGACGAGGACGAGCCCGAGGTCCTCGTCATGGGCTGCCACCACTCCCGCGAGGCCATCTCCGTCATCGTGCCGCTGGCGCTGGCGGACAGCCTCCTGCTGAACTACGGGACGAATCCCCAGTTCACGCAGTGGGTGGACGAGCGCGAGATCTGGGTCCTCCCCGTCGTGAACCCGGACGGGCTCGTGCACTGCGAGAACACGTACTACTTCTGGCGGAAGAACCGGCGCGGCGGGTACGGCGTGGATCTCAACCGGAACTACGCGTTCGAGTGGGGACACGACAACATCGGCTCCAGCGGGAGCACGAGCAACGAGACGTACCGCGGCGCCTCGCCCGCCTCCGAGCCCGAGGTGCAGGCCATCCAGTCCTTCGTGGACTCGCGGCAGTTCGTCTTCAGCCTCTCCTTCCACAGCTACGGCGACTGGCTGCTCTGGGGGCCGGGATACAAGCCCGCGCACCCGGAGGACCAGGACGTCTTCCGCGGCTACGGCGACCTCGTGGCGCCGGTCAACGGCTTCGAGCCCGGCAACCCCGCGTCCTCCACCATCTACACCACGAACGGCAGCTCCGACGACTGGCTGTACAACGCGTTGTCGCACGCGAAGGTGTTCGCGTTGACCCCGGAGGTCGGCACCAGCGGGTTCAACCCGCCCGCGGCGGAGATCCCCTCGCTCACGATCGACGGGCTCGCGTGCATCTGGCCGGCGCTCGAGCACGCGGACCGGCCCACGCGCCTCGCGCCGCCGGGTCCGCCGGCGCTGGACGTGCTTCCGGTCGACGGCGACGGCGCGTACGACGTCACCTGGAGCGCGCCGACCCTCGCCGACACGGAGCCGGTCGAGTACGAGATCGTGGAGAAGACCGGGCCGGTGATCCTGACCGACGGGTTCGAGTCGGGCGCGGGGAACTTCGCGACCGGCGGCTTCGCCACCTCCACCGTCCGCAAGTACGCCGGATCGTTCAGCCTGTTCTCCGGCGGCGGGAACGCCGTGGACCGGATCTGCTGGTCGAAGGAGGCGTACACCGTGCAACCGGGGGATTCCTTCACCTTCCGGGCGTGGTGGGACCTCGAGTCGGGATGGGACTACGCCTACGTCGTGCTCTCCACGGACGGCGGGCGCTCCTTCGTCCCCCTGCCCGGCAGCTTCACGACGATGTCGGATCCGAACAGCCGGAACGCGGACAACGGCATCACGGGAACCAGCTCCGGCGTCTTCCAGCCCATGAGCTTCAGCCTGGCCGCCTGGGAGGGCCAGTCCGTCCGGCTCGGCTTCCGGTTCAACGCCGACGAGGCGGTGGGCAGCGCCGGCATCTACATCGACGAGGTCGCGCCGGTGCGGGCGTTCACCACGACCACCACGCTGTCCTCCGCGGTCGCGGGCACGTCGTTCCCGGTGGCGAGCCGGCCCGACGGCGTGTACCACTACGCGGTGCGCGGCCGGGACGCCGAGGGCGACTGGGGCTACTGGTCCGACGACGTGCCGGTGACGGTGGAGCTGTCCACGGGCGTGGAGATCGCGGGGCCGGCGCACGCGTTCCGCCTGGCGGCCGCGGCGCCCACGCCGTTCGCCGACCGCACCGAGCTCCGGTTCTCGCTGCCGGTCCGCGGCGACCACTCCCTGACCGTGTACGATGTCGGCGGGCGCCGGGTGCGGCGCCTGTCGTCGGGTCCGGCGGAGGCGGGGGCGCACGCGGTGGTGTGGGACGGGCGCGACGACGAAGGTCGCGTGGTCCCCGCGGGCGTGTACTTCTACACGCTGCGCACGGACCGCGGCGAGCTGCGGCAGCGGACGGTGCGCCTGAACTGACGGGCGGCCGGCGAGGCGGGAACCCCGGGGTCCGCCGCCCGCGCGGGCGGATCCCGGGGCCGGCGATCGGGTTGTAGGCGGCGGAGGGGATCCCGTGGGACGACAGGGTTCGGGCGCCGCCCCGCCGTTGCGCGGCACGCGGCTGATCCAGACGTGGCTCGCGCTCACCGTGGGCTTCGTGGGTCTGGCCGCCGGCGGGTTCGTGGCGGCCCTGCTCCGCTTCCAGGACGAGCTGCCGTCCACGGCGCATCTCGAGAGGATCGAGATGCCCTCCAACACGCGCATCTACGACCGCAACGGCACGCTGCTCGGGGACCTGTTCGCCGAGGACCGGCTCCCCGTGCGCCTCGCCGACGTCCCGCCGGCGCTCGTGAACGCCGTGATCGCCACCGAGGACCGCAGCTTCTTCGAGCACTGGGGCATCCAGCCCACGGGGCTGCTGCGCGCCGTCTTCGCGAACCTGCGGCGCGGGCGCGTGTCCGAGGGCGGCAGCACGATCACGCAGCAGCTCGCGCGGAACCTCTTCCTCACGCACGAGCGCACGGTCACGCGCAAGATCAAGGAGGCGCTGCTGACGATCCGCCTCGAGCGCATCTACTCGAAGGACGAGATCCTCGGGATGTACTTCAACCACATCTACTACGGGAACGGCGCCTACGGTGTGCGCTCCGCGGCGCGCGAGTACTTCGACAAGGATCTCGACGAGCTGTCGCTGGCGGAGTGCACCTTCCTCGCCGGCATCCCGGCCAATCCGACGTATTTCGACCCGCGCCGCCGCCCGGAGAACACGAAGCGCCGCCAGGAGGTGGTGCTCGCCAGCATGGCGGAGGTGGGCACGCTGGATCGCGCGGCCGCGCAGGCGGCGGCCGCGGAGTCGCTGGCCATCGTGCCGCGCGAGGGGCCGTCCATGCGCGCGCCCTACTTCGTGGAGGAGGTGCGGCAGGAGCTCGTGGCGCGGTACGGCGCCGAGAAGCTGTACGAGGACGGGCTGCAGGTCACCACCACGCTGGACTGGGGAATCCAGGAGCGCGCCGAGACGGAGCTGGAGAAGCAGCTGCGCTGGCTGGAGCGCGTGAACCGCTACGACGTGGTGCGCGACTCCTCCTGGACGCCGCCGGAGAAGCCGTTCGTGACGTCGCCGTACCTGCAGGGCGCGCTGGTCATGCTGGACACGGCCACCGGCGAGGTCGTGGCCATGGTCGGCGGGCGAAGCTACTGGGAGAGCAAGTTCAACCGCGCGGTGCAGGCGCGGCGCCAGCCGGGCAGCGCGTTCAAGCCCTTCGTGTACACCGCCGCCATCGAGCGCGGCATCGGGCCGTCCACGATCCTGCTGGACGAGCCGCTCGTGGTTCCCATGCCGAACGGGAAGGACTACAAGCCGGAGAACACGAAGCGGGACTTCAAGGGCCCGGTCACGATGCGCACGGCGCTGTCGAAGTCCATCAACGTGCCCGCCGTCCGCCTCATCCTCATGGTGGGGCCGGCGGCGGCCGTCGACGTGGCGCGGCGCTGCGGCATCTCGGGCACGCTGTACGCGTACCCGTCCACGGCGCTGGGCGCCTCCGAGGTCACGCTGCTGGACCTCACCTCCGCCTACACGGTGTTCCCGAACCTCGGCGTCCGGCACCGGCCCTGGATGATCCGCGAGGTGCGCGACCGCGACGGCGCCGTGCTGGAGCGCGGCCGCCCCGGCAGCGAGGAGGTGCTGGCGGCCCCGGTGGCGTCGGTGATGTCGTCCCTGCTGGAGGACGTGATGGACAAGGGCACCGGCGTGTCCGCGCGGGCGCGGGGACTGCGCTGCGCCGCGGGCGGCAAGACCGGCACCATGGACGACTACATGGACGCCGCGTTCGTGGGCTACACCTCGGTCTACACGGCCGGGGTGTGGGTGGGCTTCGACGTCAAGAAGACCCTGGGGCGGGACATGACGGGGTCCGTCGCCGCCCTGCCCGTCTGGACCGAGGTCATGCTCGCGGCGCTGGACGGCAAGGACCCGCAGCCCTTCGAGATCCCCCCCGGCGTCACCTGGAGGCAGGTTTGCGCGGACTCCGGCGAACTCGCCGTGGAGGACTGCCCGAATCCGTACCGGGAGGTGTTCGTGGCGGGGCATGCCCCCGTGGAGCTCTGCCCGATGCACCACCGGGGCCGGGCCCTGGACCCCTGGCGGGACGACACCCTCTTCGAGGACCTGGACCGGCAGCAGCGCGACCGGGCGGACGCGGGCCCCTGACGGCACACCCCGGACCCGGGCCGACCCGGGCCGACCCGGGCCGGTCCGGGCCGGTCCGCGCAGGTGCCGGCCCGAACACGGGTCTTGCTCCCCCCGACCCCCGCCCGTATACTCGCCGGTCTTTCTGCCCGAAGGGGGGAATCCCGTGGCCAAGGCGAACCGCGAGAAGATCCGCCTCGTGTCCAGCGCGGGGACCGGGTACTTCTACACGACCACGAAGAACCGGCGGACCCATCCGGACAAGGTCAAGTGCATGAAGTACGACCCGAAGGCCCGGAAGCACGTGGAGTTCGTCGAACAGAAGATGAAGTAGGCCGGCGCGTCGCGCCGCACGGAGGACCATCGTGAGCCGAATCTGCCAGGTCACCGGGGTCCGCACCCGGTACGGCAACAACGTCAGCCACGCGAACAACAAGACGCGTCGCCGCTGGCAGCCGAACCTTACGTCGAAGCGCTTCTGGTTCGAGGAGGAGAACCGCTGGATCCGCCTCCGGATCTCCGCGAAGGGGATCAAGGAAGTGGACAAGCGGGGCCTGGCCGTGGTGGTGCGCGAGATGCGCCAGCGCGGCGTGAAGGTCTGACGGAAGCGCGGTACCGGGACGCGGCGGAGGGGCGGATCGGGGTCCCTTCCGCGGGCCTCTGCGCGTGAACGCACCGCGCCCTTCGGGCGCGTGGCGTGCATGCT
>CAYYFX010000155.1:0-6971 GCA_964471155.1 uncultured Gemmatimonadota bacterium
TGAGCGGCATCGATCGCAAGGCGGCGCTCCGCGCCTACAAGGAGAACCCGCCCCCGGCCGGGGTCTTCCGGATCGCGAACACGCGCACGGGACGCGTGCTCCTGGGGTCGTCCCGCAACGTGGCAGGCCGGCTCAACCGGCATCGCTTCGATCTCCAGCGCGGCAGGCATGCGGACCGCGAGCTGCAGGCCGACTGGAACAGGCACGGCGCGGACGCGTTCGAGTTCGCCCTGCTCGACCCGCTGGAGCCGCGCGACGAGCCGGGATACGACCCGGGCCGGGACCTCGCCGCACTCGAGGCGTTGTGGCGCGAGAAGCTGGCGGACTCCGGCGCCACGTTCTACGGGGACCCGCGCCCCGGGACGACCGGATGAGCCCGCGCCCGGGCGACCGGCTCGGCCCCTACGAGATCCTCGGCCCGCTCGGCGCCGGCGGCATGGGCGAAGTGCATCGCGCCCGCGACCTGCGTCTCGGGCGCGAGATCGCGCTGAAGCTCATCGCGCGGGACGCCGCCGCCGACCCCGCGGCCCGGGCGCGCTTCGAGCGGGAAGGCCGCGCGGTCGCGGCGCTGAATCATCCGAACATCGTGACGCTCCACTCGATCGAGGAGCACGACGGCATCCGCTTCCTCACGATGGAGCTGGTGGCCGGGCGAACGCTCGACGCGCTGATCGCGCCCGGCGGATTGCCGCTCGCACGCATCACGACGCTTGCCCTGCCGCTCCTCGCCGCGCTCGAAGCGGCGCACGCGCACGGCATCGTGCACCGGGACCTGAAGCCGCGGAACGTCATGGTCTCCGCGCGGGACCTGGTGAAGGTGCTCGACTTCGGTCTGGCGAAGACGCCGGGTGTCGACGACGCCCCGGCCGGCCGCGGCGACGACGATGCGGCCACCCGTCCGGCGGTCTCCGCCGCCGGACAGCGCGTCGGGACCGCTCCCTACATGGCGCCCGAGCAGATCCGCGGCGGCCCGGTGGATGCGCGCACGGATCTGTTCGCGTTCGGCGTCACGGTGTACGAGCTGGCCACCGGACGACGCCCCTTCGCCGGCGCCACCGCCGCGGACGTGGCGTCGGCCATCCTGCGCGACGATCCCGTGCCGATCCCGGACCTGCGGCCGGACCTCCCGGCCGCGCTCGACGGCATCGTGCGGCGCTGCCTGGCGAAGGATCCCGGGGCGCGCTACGCCGCGGCGGCGGAGGTCGCGAGCGACTTGCGCGCGCTCGCCGCGCCGGTCGCCGCCGCGCCCGGCGCGCACGCGCCCGACCCCGAGGCGGGCATCTCCTCCCTCGTCGTGCTTCCCCTGCACAACGTCTCGCGCGATCCCGCGCAGGAGTACTTCGCGGACGGCATGACCGAAGCGTTCATTTCGGACCTGGCGCGGCTCGCCGACCTGCGCGTCATCTCGCGCACGAGCGCCATGAAGTACAAGGGCGCGTCGAAGTCCGTCCCCGAGATCGCGCGGGAGCTGGAGGTCGACGCCGTGCTGGAGGGTTCGGCGCTGCTCGTGGGGAAGCGCGTGCGCATCAGCGTGCAGCTCGTCTCGGCGCGGCACGACCGCACGCTCTGGAGCGACCGGTACGATCGCGAGCTGCAGGACGTGCTGGACCTGCAGAGCGAGGTGGCCGAGGCGGTCGCCCGCGAGATCGCGTTGCGGCTCACGCCGGGCGACCGCGAGCGGCTCGCGCGCAGGCAGGAGGTCAACGCGGAGGCGCACCTGGAGTACCTCAAGGGGCTGCACGCGGCGGATGCCTCCTCGCCCCAGGCGGTCGAGCTGGGGCTCCGGCACTTCCAGCGCGCGCTGGAGCTGGACCCGGGCTTCGCCCCGGCGTGGGCCGGCGTCGCGAACTGCCACTTCAAGCGGGCCGCGCGCGGCATGGCCCCGCCGGCGGAGGCCGCCGAGGAGGGACGCGTCGCGGCCCGGCGGGCGCTCTCGCTGGACGACTCCGTGGCCGACGCGCACGTCGCGCTCGGCACCATCCAGGCGTTCGAGCTGGATCTCGAAGGCGCCATCCGCGAGCTGGAGCGTGCCCTGGAGCTGAACCCGGGATCGTCGTCCGCGCTGCACACGCTCGGCCGGATCTACTACTGCACCGAGCGCCACGCCGAGGCGCAGGCGGCGATGCTGAAGGCCCGCGGCCTCGATCCCCTGTCCATGATCATCCACACCGCGGTGGGCGACGCCTTCTACTACGCGCGCGAGTACGAGCGATCCGTGGGCTTCTACCGGGAGGCGATCGCGCTCGACCCCCGCTTCGACGGCGCGCACACGGACCTCGCGCGCTCGCTGGAAGCGCTGGGGCGCTTCGACGAGGCGGCGGCGGAGTACGAGGAGGGCCGGCGCCTGTCCGGCGGCGTGGCCGGGCCGTCGTTCGGGCTCGCGCACCTGGCGGCGGCGCGCGGGGACGAGGACGCGGCGCGGCGGATGCTGGCGGAGCTCACCGCCGCGCGGGCCACCCGCGTGGTGTCCGCGTGGGGGATCGCCGCGCTGCACGCCGGCCTGGGGGACGCGGACGACGCGTTCCGCTGGCTGGAGACGGCCGTGGCCGAGCGCGCCACCGGCCTCATCTTCCTGCGCGTCCACCCGCGCCTCGATCCGATCCGCGCCGACCCGCGCTACGCCGCGCTCGTGCGCCGGCTGGGGCTCACGCGGGACTGAGCAGGCAGCGCAGCGCCGCCTGCCACCGCTCCACCTCCGCGCGCCGCCACGCCGCCCCGCGCGCCGGGCGGAACACGCGCTCCACGCGCCGCGCCGCCGCCGCCTCCCCGTGCGAGGACCAGAAGCCCACCGCGATGCCGGCCAGGAGCCCCGCGCCGAGCGCCGTGGTCTCGATCACCGCGGGCCGTTCCACCGGCACGCCCAGCACGTCCGCCTGGTACTGCATGAGCCAGTCGTTCGCGGCCGCGCCGCCGTCCACGCGCAGCCGCCGGGCCCGGCGCGACGCGTCGCGTTCCATCGCGCGCACGAGGTCCAGGCTCTGCAGCGCCAGCGACTCCAGCGCGGCGCGGATCACGTGCGCGCGCGTGGTGCCGCGCGTGATGCCGAGCAGGGCGCCGCGCACGTCGGGCCGCCAGTGCGGCGCGCCCAGTCCCGCGAACGCCGGCACCAGCACGACGCCGCCCGCGTCCGGCACGGAACGCGCCGCCGCCTCGCTGTCGCCGGCGCGATCGAGGATGCGCAGCCCGTCGCGCAGCCACTGCAGCGCGGCGCCCGCCACGAACACGCTGCCCTCGAGCGCGTACGCGACCTCGCCGCGCGGTCCGCACGCCACCGTGGTGAGCAGCCCGCTGCGCGACGCCACCGGCTTCGCCCCGGTGTGCAGCAGCAGGAAGCAGCCGGTGCCGTAGGTGTTCTTGCTCTGGCCGGCGGCCACGCATCCCTGGCCGAAGAGCGCGGCCTGCTGGTCGCCGGCGATCCCCGCGATCGGGATCCCGTCCGGCAGGAATCCGGCGCCCTTCGTCACGGCGAACACGCCGGCGGACGGCCGCACCTCGGGGAGCATCTCCCGCGGCACGCCGAAGCGGTCCAACAGCGCCGGGTCCCAGTCCAGCGTCCGCAGCCCGTACAGCATCGTGCGCGACGCGTTCGTGGGGTCCGTGACGTGCGCGCCGCCGGAGAGCTTCCACACGAGCCAGCTGTCCACGGTGCCGAACGCCAGCGCGCCCTTGTCGGCGCGGGACGCCGCGCGCGGCACGTGTCGCAACAGCCACTCCAGCTTCGTGGCCGAGAAGTACGGATCCGGCACGAGGCCGGTCCGGCGGCGGATGTCCCGCTCGAGCCCGTCGCGTCCCAGCTGCGCGCAGCGCGCCGCGGTGCGGCGATCCTGCCACACGATCGCCCGATGGATCGGCCGCGACGTCCGCCGGTCCCACACCAGCACGGTCTCGCGCTGGTTCGTGATCCCCACGGCCTCCACGCTCCTCGCCTTCGCGCCGGCGTCCTGCAGCGCGCGCTTCGCCGCCGCGGCCACGCTGCCGAGGATCTCCTCCCCGTCGTGCTCCACCCAGCCCGGCTTCGGGAAGTGCTGCGGCAGCTCCGCGTAGCCCCGCCCGCGGATGCGGCCCGTCCGGTCCAGCAGGAGGACCGTGGTCCCCGTGGTTCCCTGATCCACCGCCAGCACGTGACGTGCCATCGCTCAGCCGACCTCCTCCCGACCCGGCGAACGGGTCCGCCGCGATCGTGGCGCCGGCAGGATCGATGATGTGGGCCGATTGTCAATGCGACTCTCGACCCCAGCCTGCGTCCCTGCCCCTCCGACCGCCCCCTCGTCGGTTCCGGGCACGGGGATGGCCGGATCCGGGAGCGGAATCCGACTAACCGGAGAAGGCACGCCCCGGACCCCGAATGGGCGACCGGGCACTCGCACCGCTGACCGGAGGTGTCGCCGTGAACCGCCCCGTTCCGCTCCTCGCCGCCGCCCTCCTGATCGCGCTCGGCGCGGCCACGTTGCCCGGCCTCCGCGCGCCGGGACCGGAGCCTGCCGGCCCGCCGTCCGCGGACCCCGCTCCGTCCCCGCCCGTGGACCTCGCCAGCCGGCCCGCCAAGGGGCCCGAGCTCGAGCGGTGGTACTTCGGCCGCTGGTTCGAGCCGGAGCCTCCCGAGCTGACGGGCGAGTTCCGCGAGCGCGCCGTCGAGGAGCTGTCCCGCATGCCCGCGGAGGCCCCGGCGACCGGCGCGGTCACGTCCTGGCAGCTCGAGGGGCCGTTCACGATGCAGCAGTCCAGCGGCGCGCGGTGGACGGGCCGCGTCCTGGATCTCGACGTCCCCACCGGCGCCCCCGTCCGCGTGGCCGCGGCGAGCGGCGGCCTCTGGACCTACGAGTTCATCATCCCGGTGCCGCTCTCGGACGACGTCCCCAGTCTCGCCATCGGATCGGTCACGACGGATCCGCAGGACCCGGACCACATGATCATCGGCACGGGCGAGATGCACATCCGCTCCGGCACGGGCGTCTGGGAGACAAGGGACGGCGGCGATACGTGGACGCAGCGCATCACCGGCGGCCAGATGCCGTTCTGCGTGCGCGTCCGCTTCGACCCGCACGACACCCAGCGCGTGTTCGCGGCCGGCGCCGGCCTGTGGCGCTCCACGAACGGCGGCCAGACGTGGGCGATCGTCGATCAGGGCACGTTCACCGACATGGACTTCGTCCTGACCGTGGCGAACCGCATGGTCACCTACGAGATGGGCACCGGCGTCCGGTACAGCACGAACGGCGGGACCTCGTTCACCACGCTCGGCGCCTTCCCGGGGTCCCCGGACCTCGGTCGCGGATCCGTCGCGTTCGCGCCCGTCAACTACAACGTCCTGTACTGCGCCGTCGCCGCCGACTACCCGGACGGCGCGATGCAGGGTGTCTACCGCACGTCGAACGGCGGCGCGACCTGGACGGACGTCTCGCCGCCCACCAACTACATGGGGAAGCAGGGCTGGTACGACAACGTCCTCGACGTCGGCCACTTCTCGGAGAACCTGGTGCTCGCGGGCGGCGTCCAGCTCATGCGCACGACGAACGGCGGCGCCACCTGGACGGAGGTCACGGACCCCGACCTGCACGTGGACTACCACGTGATCCGCTGGAGCGCGGACGGCACGAAGGTGTACGTGGGCAACGACGGCGGGTGGATGCACTCGTCGGACCAGGGCCTCAACTGGACCTCCACCACGAACGTGGTCCCGATCACGCAGTTCTACCACTTCGACACGGCGAAGAACGCGCCGCAGGTGATGGTGGGCGGCTCGCAGGACAACGGGTTCGCCCGCACGTCCAACGGCGGCTCCACCTGGGATCGTCCGTTCGGCGCCGACGGCGGCTGCGTGGTCATCGATCCGTTCGTCCCGAGCCGGTGGTGGGTGACGAACGGCGTGTACTCCGGCGGGCTGGACTTCCGCCGGCTGCGCACGACCGACTCGGGCGGGACCTGGCAGACGCAGGACGCGGGAATCGCCGCCTCGGGCCAGTGGGTCCCCGAGATCCGTGACGACGGCGTGAACCCCGTGTGGCTGTACACCACGTCGGCCGGCTGGCTGTACCGCTCCACCGATCTCGGCGCGAACTGGGCGTCGATGACCGGGTCCGCGTTCCCCGCGGAGATCAGTTCGCTGACCCTGACCGACTGGAACTCGACGCTCGGCTCCACGATCTACGCCTGTCTGGACTCGAACGTCCACGGACAGCGCCTGCGCGTGTACACCGGCACGTGGACGGAGCGCGGCAACGCCTTCTCGGACCGCGTGCGCAAGGTGTCGGTGCAGGGCGACGATCCGAACCGCGCGTACGCCCTGATCGACGGCACCGCGAACGTCCCGAAGATCTGGCGCACGACGAACCGCGGGCAGGGGTGGACGGACATCACCGGGAACCTGCCGGGGTGGATCCCCGTGGCCGATCTCGTCCGGCATCCCACGGATCCGGACCGGCTGTACCTCGGCACGGCGTTCGGCTGCTTCCGCTCCACGAACGGCGGCGCGCTGTGGACGCGGTGGAACAACGGCATGCCGGAGGCGACCATCGTGACCGAGATGGTGGGGGTGGACAGCCTGGCCACCAGCGGGAGGTTCTACGTGTACGCGTCCACGTACGGGCGCGGCATCTGGTCGCGCGAGATCTCCGGGGACGATCCGGTGGACGTGGCGGAGGTGTCCGCGCCGCCGGCGCGGGTGGCGCTGGAGGCGCCGCGGCCCAACCCGGCCCGCGGGCGGACGGCGCTGGCCTTCTCGCTGCCGGCCGCGGCGGAGGTGGATCTCTCCGTGTACGACGTGGCCGGGCGGCGCGTGGCGACGCTGGCGCAGGGGGCCCACGCCGCAGGGCGGCACGAGGTCCCGTTCGAGGCGCGCGGTCTGGCGGCGGGCGTGTACTGGGCCCGGCTCGAGACGCCGGGCGCGCGCGAGACGGAGCGCATCGTCCTCGTGCGCTGATATGGAACGGCCCTTGTCAAGCGTGCCGGGAGGAGGGGAGTATCGACGATCA
>CAYYFX010000156.1:0-6754 GCA_964471155.1 uncultured Gemmatimonadota bacterium
CCTTCTCCATCTCGGCCGCCTTCTCCGGGAAGACGTAGCCCTCCTTCAACTCCCGGAGCGTCGCGTCCAGCACGCGGTCGCGGGTGGCGGCGTCGAGCGGAAGGTCGGCCTGGTCCGGGTCGTGGTGGAACCACTGGGCGGCCGCGAGGGCGGGGACGAGGGCGACGAGGGCGGCGGGAACGAGCGAAGCGAGCAGGCGGCGTGCGGCGAACGGCATCGGATCCTCCCGGAAAGTGGCTGCCCCGGAGACGCGGTGGCGAGCCCCGAGGGTCGCAGTCCCCGGCCCCTGGGGCCCCGGTCCGGGGACGAGGCCCCGGGCGCCGGGGACGGGCGGCCCCGGGAGTGCCGGGCACGGAGGGGTTGAGAAAGTGGATCAGGGGATCCACAATGGCCCGACACCGACGGAGGGGACGCCATGCCCGCGAATCGTGCCTCGTGCCCGCGCCACCGGCCCCCGATCCGGGCCCCCCGGCCGTGGATCCTCGCGGTCGGCCTCGCCCTGGTCTCGCTCGCGTGGCTTCTCCTGCGGTCCGCCCGGAATCCCGCGCGGCTGCGGTATCCGTGCCAGCGCGCCGCCCTCTCGCACGTCGTCGCCCTGCTGCTCGCTCTGCCGCTGGCGCATCGCATCGCGCGGCGGACGGGCGCGCGGCGCGGTCTCGTCACGGCCGGGCTCGGCGCGGCGCTCGTGGGGATCCTGCTCCTGGGGGACCTGGCCGGTCCCGTGGAGGCGCTCTCCCGGCGGCCCGGGATCGCGCCGCCGCCGCACGCCGACTACACGGCCACGCTGTACCTCGTGGAGGGCGCGGGCGGTCCGTCGGGCACGCACCACCTCGGCGTGGACGAGCTGCTCGGGTGCATGGGCGCCGATGGCGCCGCGTTCTTCCGATCCCCGTCGCCCGGCCCGGAGTCCGGGCCCGACGGCATCGTGGGCGCGGCCGATCTCGTGCTGGTGAAGATCAACGCGCAGTGGGCGCAGCGCGGCGGCACGAATACGGACGTGCTGAAGGGCGTGATCGCGCGCGTGCTCGAGCACCCCGACGGGTTCACCGGCGAGGTGGTCGTGGTGGAGAACACGCAGGGCGTGGGGATGCTGGACTGGTCCGAGGCGAACGCGGAGGACCACGGACAGTCCGCGGCGGACGTGGTGCGGGAGTTCGCGGAGGGCGGGCATCCCGTGTCGTCCTACCTCTGGGACACCGTGCGCGCCATCTCCGTGGCCGAATACGACCAGGGCGACGACCGCGACGGCTACGTCATCGGCCCGCTGGATCCAGAGACGCACGGCAGCGTGTCCTATCCGAAGTTCCGCACCGCCCGCGGCCGCCGGGTCAGCCTGGCGCGCGGCATCTGGAACCCGGCCACAACCACGTACGACGACGCCGCGCTGACGTTCCTGAACATCCCGGTGCTGAAGTGCCACGGCGCGGTGTACGGCGTGACCGGCGCCGTGAAGAACCACATGGGCTCGATGACCACGGCGCTCTCCACCAGCGCGCACTCCTCGGTGCGCTACGGGATGCTGGGGCAGTTCCTCGCCGAGGTGCGCCGTCCGGACCTGAACATCCTGGACTGCATCCGGGTCCTGGCGCGCCCGCCGTACGGGCCGTCGTGCACGTACGCGCAGGCCACGCGGCTGGACGTGCTCATGGCCGCGGAGGACCCGGTGGCGCTGGACCTCTGGGCCACGAGGAACCTGCTGGTGCCCGCCATCCTCGCGAACGGGTACACGACCTACCCGATGCAGGACCCGGACGACCCCGCGAGCATCTTCCGCACGTATCTGGACGCGTCGATGAACGAGATGCTGCTGGCCGGGATCGACGTCACGAACGATCCCGCGCGGATCCGCGTGGTGTCGTCCGACGCGCTCGGCGTGGAGGGAACGCCGCCGGCGGCGGTCGCGGCGAGCGCCACGGCGGCGCCGAATCCCTTCACCGAGGCCACCACGCTGCGCTTCGCCCTCGCGGGCGACGCGCCCTTCCGCGCGGAGGTCTTCGACGTGTCCGGCCGTCGCGTCCGCGCGCTGCATGCGGCGCGCGGGGCGGGCGAGCGCGGGGAGGTCCGCTGGGACGGACGGGATGAGTCCGGGCGGCGCGTGGCGCCCGGGACCTACCTGCTGCGCGTCACCTCGGGGAGCGCGGTCGCCGAGGGCAAGGTGACGCGACTGGAGTGAGGCGCCGGGCGGCGGTCACCGGATCCGCGTGATCCGGCCCGTCGCCACGCGACCGTCCGCCTCGAGCCGCACGAAGTAGACGCCCGGCGCCAGCGACTCCGCGGCAACCCGCACGCGGTGGAAACCCGCCACGCGTACGCCGTCCGCGGGACGCGCCACCTCGCGTCCGGCCACGTCGAGGATGCGCAGCGTCACGTGACCCTCGCGCGGAAGCGTGAACGCGAGTGCCGTGCTTTCCGCGAACGGGTTCGGCGCCGCCGCGTGGAGCTCCAGGAGGCCGGGATCGGGCGCGGTCGCGACGGCACGGGCCTCCGGAGCCGCCGTGGCACCGGCGAAGCCGGTGTCGCGGACCCACATGCCGCGCCCGTAGGTGCCGGCCACCACGTGGAAGGCGCCGCCCGCATCGATCCAGCGCATCTCCGTGACGGCAGTGGCCTCCGGCATGCCGAGCTGCCAGCGGGACCACGTGGCGCCGGCGTCCGTCGTGGCGAAGCAGCCCATCTCCGAGCCGACCCACCAGAGGGCGTCGTCGGCCGGATGGGCCACCAGGTCGCCCAGCGGAACGTCCGGGAGGTTCCCGGTCACGTTCGCCCAGGACAGGCCGCGGTCCGTCGTGCGAAAGAGCTTCTGTCCGGGCGTGCCCATGCCGTTCATCAGCGCCCACGCGCGGTCCGACCGGTTCGGGTGCACGGCCACCTTGCGCACGCGCACGCCCGAGGGGAGGCCGGCGGAGCGCTCGAGGAACGCGGTCCCGTCCCACACCTCGAGCCGCTCGCCGTCGATGCTCGAGTCCAGGCACGCCCACACCACCGGCCACTCGGCCCCGGGCTCGCGGCGCGAGACGGTCAGCTCCGAGACGAAGTGCGGGAATGGGTTCGGGTTGCCGTTCAGTCCCCACCAGAACGCGAGCGGCTCGCCCAGCCAGTAGACCCAGCGGTCGCCGTACGTGAACACCTTGGGCGGCGACGCGCCGTCGGCGCGGATGCGCGTCCACCACTGGCTGCACGCGCCGATGCCGCCGGACGTCCGCGTCCACGTCACGCCGCCGTTCGTGGACCGGTGCGGGATGAAGGGGTGCACGCCGCTGAAGATCCCCCACGTGGCGTACATGCGCGCGGGATCGGTGGGGTCCACCGCGAAGCCGCCGCCGTCGCCGCCGGCGCGGAAGCGCCACGACGCGCCGCCGTCCGTGGTGATCGAGATGCCGTTGTCCTGCGAGCCGCGGCCCAGCACGAACGGCGTGCGGAACGGGTCCGCGTCCACGAGCACGTACTGCGTGATGGGCAGCGTGTTGTCGCCCACGTCCCACGAGGCGCCCGCGTCGGTGGAGCGCGACCAGCCGCCGTCGTGCGCCACCCACACGTCCGTGCCGTTCGCCGCCCACTCGCTCGCGTGGTAGTCCGCGTGCAGGTGCGGGTCCGTGGCGGCGATCCACGTGGCGCCGCCGTCGGTGGTGCGGTACAGCCCGCCGCCGCCCGCCAGCACCAGGTCCGGATCCGTGGGGCACACCGCGATCGTGTTGTTGTACCAGCCCTGGCCCCACATGTACTCCTCGGGCGAGACGTCCGCCCACGTGGCGCCCGCGTCCGTGGAACGGAACACGCCCAGCATCGCCCCGCCCGGCTGCGCCCACGCCACGTACATCCGCGAGGGATCCGCCGCGCACACCGTGACGGCGCCGCGGCCGGTGGTCGTGTCCGGGAGGCCGGCCGCCGGCATCTTCGCCCACGTGAAGCCCGCGTTCGTGGACCGGAAGAGGCCGCGACCGTACACGGTGAGGAAGAGGATGCCCGGGTCCACCGGGTGCAGCTCCAGATCCGTGGGCCACGCGGAGAGGGCGAGGCGGTTCGACCACGTCTCGCCGCCGTTCGTGCTGCGGTAGTAGCCGAGGTCGAACGCGCCGTGCACCGTGATCCCGTCCGGTGCGTAGCGCACGCGGAAGCACGTGGCCGGCTCCGGGGTCATCGCCTTGCGCGTCCACGTCTGCCCGCCGTTCGTGGTCTTCCAGAGACCCGCCCCCGCGCGGATGAAGGGCTCGCCCGTGCCGGCCAGCATCACGTCGGGGTTCGACGGGTGCACGGCGATGCTGCCGATCCACTGCGTGGGGAGGGCGTCCGTGCGCGACTGCCAGCCCGCGGGTTCGCGCTCCCAGACGCCGCCGCTGGCCGCGGCCGCCGCGCGCATCCCGGACGCGTCGATGGCGAGATCCACGATGCGCCCCGTGTGCCGGCCGCCGTCGGGCGTGTCCATGCCGAACGGGCCGAAGGGCTGCCAGGGCAGCGCCGCCCCGCCGCGGGCGAGCGCCGGCTCGGCGGGCAGCGCCTCGATCTCCGCGCGGATCCGCTGCCGGGTCGCCAGGTCCAGGTCCGCGGGGAAGGGCTCGTGCCAGTCGCGGAAGAACTCGCGGATGAGCTCCGGCCCGCGACGGGGGGACTCGACTTCGCTGGGCGAGATGCCCGGCGGCGCCGAAAGGAGTGCTATGGCTGCGATCGCGACGTTGCGGATCACTCGCAGGCCCCTTCCGAGGGGAGGTCATTGGAAAGACGCGTTCGCGGAGCGAAGAAGTTGCTCGATGGTCCCGAGCCTTGGGGCTCCGCCCTTTCCCCTTGCGGCCACTGGCCGCCCGGCGCTAAGAGACGCAAGGACCCCCTGTCGCCTTCACCGGAGTAGCGTACTGAGCCGCCGCGCTGCCGTCCTCGCGCTCGCGATCGTGCTGACCGTGGCGGTCGGGACTAGGCTCGCCATGGCGATCCGTGTCCCGTTCATGTGGGACGAGTTCCTCTGGGCGGCGCTCACGGACAGTATCCGTTTCACCCCCCCCCCCCGGCGAATCTGCCGGTCGAGGCTTACTATCACCCAGCGGGACAGGCCTATTGGAACAAGCTCGGAACGGGGCTTCTCGGTGAGAACGCGCTGGGGTACCGCGCGGCATCGGTACTCCTTGGTACGGTGGCGGTCCTCGCCACTTACCTGTTGGGCGCGGTGGTGTGGGACCGCCGCGTCGGGCTCCTCGCGGCTTTCCTGATCGCGGTCAACCAATACCATCTTGGCATCTCGCACGCGTGCTTCCAGAAGAACTACCTCACGTTCGCCCTCCTCGCGGCGTGGGTGTTCCTGCGCGTCCAACAATCGCCCTCGACTCGCTCCTGGATCGTGCTCGGGATTCTCGGCGGCCTCGGTTGCTTCACCGGGGTCACGGTCCTGCTCTGGGGTCCGGTCCTCCTTGGAACGCTGATCGCGCGGCGCACCGGGCGGGAGCAGTTGAGGACCGCCGGTCCGTGGATGGCCGCGGCCCTGTGTCTCCTGGTGCTGAGTCCGTATCTTCTCCGTGACGTACAGCTGTCCCGGGAGGGCGCCGACGGCCTGTCGTTCCAGTTGTCCAAGTTCCGGCCTCTCGTCTGGAGCTGGGCGCCCGCGTCCCTGTTCGTTCGCCCGCTCTACTTCAATCTCGTCGAGGGCACGATCTCCGAGTACGTGGCGATGCACACCGCTCCCGGTCTCACCCTGCTGATGGGAGGGCTCCTCGGCGTGTTCCTGCGCGGCTGGACGGCACGGTTCGTCCTCGCTCTCGGCTGGTGGCCGTTCGTGTTCTTCTCGCTGTTCTCGAGGCCGGATGGGGAGCTGTTCTGGGCCGACTTCGCGATCCCGCCGTTCGCCCTCCTCACGGCAGCCATAGTCCTCAGGAGCGGACGGTGGGCATCGTGGCTCGCTACCGGGCTTGCCGGACTGCATGCAGTGTTCGCCTGGCCCGTGATCAGCGCCCGCGATCGCTACTTCCCGCTCGAGTGGGGCCAGCCCCCGAAAGCCCTGATCGAGAAGCACCTGCACGCACTCGACGCGATTCCGGCCGCGTTCAAGGACCGTGATCTTGCCCAGTTGACCACGGTGGGCCGCTGGAGGCTGCCGATGCGGCAGGCCTATATCGAGGGTCTCACCCGCTATGGGAACGCACTGCAATCCCCGGCGACGGATCGTCAACTCGTGCTCCAGGGATGGATGGAGCCCGGAGACGAACGTGGGAGGGAGATCCGGTGGACGCAGCGCCAGCTGAGGCGGCTGCAGGCCCCGGGTGTCAGCCCACCCGGATCCGCACGTCCACGATCCGGCAGTCCGCCCGGTCCGGGGACAGCAGGAACGGGTTCAGGTCGATCTCCTCGATCCCCGGGAAGTCCGTGACCAGCGCGGACAGGCGCAGCAGCGCGTCGTGGACGGGCGCGAGCGCCACGCCCTTCTCGCCGCGCACGCCCTTCAGGAGTTCGAAGCCGCGGATGGACGAGACCATCTCCTTCGCGTCCACGTCCGTGATGGGATGGACGCGCAGACAGACGTCCTTCATGACCTCCACGTACTTCCCGCCCAGCCCGAAGAGGAGGATGGGTCCGATGCCCGGGTCCTTGTTCATGCCCAGGATGACCTCGCGGCCGGCCGCGGCCATGGGCTGTACGAGGAATCCCTCCACGCGCGGGTCGTGGCCGAGCTTCTTCACGGCGCGGCCCATCCGCGCGAACGCGCCCTCCAGCTCCAGCGCGCTCTTCAGCCCCAGCTCCACGCCGCCCACGTCGGACTTGTGCACGATGCGCC
>CAYYFX010000157.1:0-6670 GCA_964471155.1 uncultured Gemmatimonadota bacterium
GCGATGGCCTCCGCCCGGACGGCGGAGGCCGAGCGCCCGCCGGGGAGGACCCACCCCGCTCGCCCGCCACGCCTTCCTTCGCCTCGCCCCCGTCCGTCCCCGCTCCCGACGCTTCGCCCTCGCGCGCTCCTAGTCGCCGTCGACGAGCCGGCCCAACCCCGCCACGTGGTCCAGGATGCTCCCCTCGCCGACCCGCCGCCCGCCGGTCTGCGGCGCGGCCGCGAACACGCGGGACGCGAGGCGGCTGAACGGCAGCGACTGGATGAACACGCGGCCGGGGCCCGTGAGCGTGGCGAAGAAGAGGCCTTCGCCGCCGAACAGGGCGGTCTTGATGCCGCCGACGAACTGGATGTCGTACTGGATGGACGCGTCGAACGCCACGAGGCAGCCGGTGTCCAGCCGGAGCGTCTCGCCCGGGCCGAGGTCGCGCGACACGACGTGCCCGCCCGCGTGCACGAACGCGAGCCCGTCCCCTTCGAGCTTCTGCAGGATGAACCCCTCGCCGCCGAACAGCCCGGCGCCGAGCCGCTTCTGGAACGCGATGCCCACGGCCACGCCCTTGGCCGCGCAGAGGAACGAGTCCTTCTGGCACATCAGCACGCCGTGATGCTGGCGCAGGTCCACCGGGATGATGCGCCCGGGATACGGGCTCGCGAACGCCACCTTCTGTCGCGAGGCGCCGCCGTTCCCGAACACGGTCATGAACAGGGACTCGCCCGTGAGCACGCGCTTGCCGGCGCTGAACAGCTTCCCGAGGAAGTCCTGCGTTCCCTCCTTCGCGCTGCCGTCGCCGAAGATGGTCTCCATGCGGATGGCAGGATCCATGTACATGAACGCGCCGGCCTCGGCGATCGTGGCCTCGCCCGGATCGAGCGTGATCTCCACGAACTGCATCTCCTCGCCGAAGATCTCGTACTCGATCTCGTGGGCGACGAGGCGCGGCGCGGGCGGCGGCGGGGGCGTCCCCCCGGGGGACAGGCCGGACAGATCCGCCACGCGGCGCAGGGGCTGCCACTCCGCCATCCCGGTGGAGTAGACCCACGTGTCCGGGCCGATCTCGCCGGCCGCCCGCTTCGCGAGGAGCGCGTCCCGGGTGAAGGGACCCTGCTCCTTGCCGTCGATCGCCACGTACCAGGTCGCCGTCGTGTCCATGCCGTCTCCTCCTCCCGGGGGCGTCGTCCGCCGCGCCGCGCGGCCCGCGCCGCCGGACGGGCGGGGAAGGGTAGCGCGGGGCGCGCGTCGGGGGAACCGGGTGTCCGGTCTACGGGGCGAGGGGCGGGAGGGTTGCGCGCGCCGGCTTCCGGTGCCGCCCGAGGTCGTCCCGCGCCGCTGACAAGCGGCCCGCCGTCTGGTACACGTGGGGCCGCCATGACGACGACCGCGGTGAAGGACCCCGCTCCCGCCACGCCCGCACCCGCGCCGGCCGCCGTCGCGCCCGCCGTCGCGGACGCGCCCGTCGTGGCGGTCCTGCTGCCGAACAAGCCGTTCTTCGGCGCGCGCATCGTCCAGGTCCCGTTCCTGCGGGCGCTGCGCGAACGCCACCCCGACGCCCGGGTCGTGCTCATCGCCGCGTCGGACGGCGCGGACGAGTTCATCCGCTGGCGGTTGTGCGACGAGGTGCAGCGGGTGTCCGGGCGCGCCGGGCTTCCGGGGGCGGTGCGACGGCACCGGCCGCAGCTGGTCTTCAACCTGCGGCGCAAGTCCACCGCGTCGTGCCTCGCCGCGGCGTTCGGCGGCACCCGCCGCATCGGCTACGACGAGGGGCTGCTGTCGCGGCTCCTGGACGAGCGCGTGAAGTACGACCCGACCGTCTACATCGCGGCGCGCTACTTGGCGCTGCTGGAGCCCGGGGCGCGCGCCGAGCCCGACCGGCACACGATTCCCGTCTTCCGCGGGTGGATGGCGGAGCGCATCGAGCGGGAGCTGAAGGGCCGCCGCGCCACCGGCATCGAACCGGCGGCGGCCGCGCCCCGCGCGGTGCTCCTGCCCGGGGCGGGACGTCCCGAGAAGCGCTGGCCGATCCACCGCTTCCTCGCGCTCGGTCGCGCGCTGGGGCAGGACCTCGGCGAGCGGCCGGTCCTGGTCATCGGTCCACGGGAGCGCGGGCTCCTGGACGAGATCCCGCCGGACTCGGGCGTGGAGATCCGCGAGGGGCTCGAGCCGGGGGCGCTGATGCGGCTCGTCGCCGCCGCGCCGCTGGTCGTCGCGAACGACTGCGGGCCCTCGCACTTCGCGCAGCTCTCCGGCCGCCGCTTCCTCGGGCTGTACCGCGCCGGCTGGAGCACGGTGGAGGACTGGTTCCTCGACAAGGAGAACTCCGACCTCGTGGCCACGCGCCCGGGCGAGGGGATGGACGCCATCCTCCTGGAGACCGTGCTGGGGAAGGCGCGCGCGCTGCTGGCGAAGCCGGACTACTGCGACACGCTGGTGCCGTTCTCGCGCGAGGAGGCGCGGCGGCCCAGGGCCTGAAGCAGCCGTTCCGCCGTTCCGTCCCACGCGAACTCCAGGGCCTTCCGCCGCCCCGCCTCGCCCAGCCGCGCGCGCAGCGCCTCGTCCGCGAGCAGGCGCCGGATCGCGCGCGCGAGATGCCACGCCGTGCGCGGCACGACCAGCGCCGTCTCGCCGTCGATCGCGAAGTCCGCCGTGCCGCTGCGCGTGCACACCACGGGCACGCCGCACGCCATCGCCTCGATCGTCTGGTTCGACCACCCGGCGCGGCGCTCCGCGGAGACGAAGACGTCCGCCTCGGCGTACCGCCGGTGCAGCTCCGTGCGCGGCACGTCGCGATCGAGGCGCACGCGCGCGCGGCACGTGAAGTCCGCCGGGATCCCCGCCGTGTGGTCCACGGTGGACGTGTCGAAGAACCGCAGCTCCAGGTCGTGCCGGCGCGCGACCGCGTCCGCCGCGCCCGCCACGATGCGCGTGCCCTTCCGCCGCCGGGAGAAGCGGCCGTTCGCGAGCAGCACGAAGCGGCCGGGCGGGCGCCACTGCGCGGGATCGCGCGGGATGGGCCGGAACAGCTCCGGGTTCACCCCGCCGACCACCGGCGCCGCGGCCACGCCGTGCTTCCGCGCGAGATAGCGGACCAGGCCGGTCGAGTTCGCCAGCAGCGCCACGCGCCCCGCGCGCGCGGCCGCGGCGATCCGCCGCTCCGCGGCCGTCTTCTCCACGATGAAGTAGAAGACGTGCCGGCCCGCGGGCAGGGCGAGGAAGTCGTCGAGGATGCGCTGCTCGGACGCCAGCAGCACCTCGGGCGGGTCGGCGCGGAGCGCGTCGATCGTGCAGGAGCGCCCGTGGAACGGCGCCCACGCCGGCGGCGCGCCCTCCGGCGTGGCGATGGTGAAGTCCACGCCGCGCCGGACCAGCGCGTTGCCGAGCTCCACATACCGTAGGTTGCCGCCGTACAGCCCCAGGTGCGGGATGACGACCGCGAGGTCCCGGGGCACGGGGCGCTAGACCAGGTCGATCCCCGGCACGCGGTCCAGGAGCCCCCGCTCCACCGCGCGGCCGTACAGGTGGTTCAGCGCGCGCAGCCCCGGCTCGCCCATGTCCAGCGTGTCCTCGTTCACGTACATGCGCACGAAGCGGCGGCCGGTGTCCCGGTCCACGCCGCGGCCGAACTCCAGCGCGTAGTCCAGCGCGTCGTCCTCGTTCGCCAGCGCGGTCTCGATGGACTCGCGCAGGAGCGACGACACGCGCACCGCCAGGTCCCGCCCCAGGTCCCGGCGCACGCAATCCAGCCCGAGCGGCAGCGGGAGGCCGGGCGCGTCCTGCGCCCACACGTCGCCGAAGTCCAGCAGCTTCACGAGGCCCCACGCGCCGTAGGTCAGCTGCCCCTCGTGGATGAGCAGGCCGACGTCCGCGTCGCCGTTCGCCACCGCGTCCGGGATCTCGTCGAACGGGACCACCACGCGGTCCTTCGGCGACGCGTAGATGGACAGGAGGAGGTTCGCCGTGGTCTTGAGCCCCGGCACGGCCACCGTGCGCTCCGCGAGCGACGCCACGTCCAGGGGCTCGCGCGCGACCAGGATGGGGCCGTACCCGCGGCCCATGGACGCGCCCGTGCGCATCACGAAGTACCGGTCCGCGATCTCCGGGTACGCCGCCGCCGACACCGCGGTCACCTCGAGCTCGGCCCGCCGCGCGCGCACGTTCAGGGATTCGATGTCCTCCAGCACGTGCTCCACCGCGAGGCCGCCGACGGTCTCCACCCGGCGGGCCAGCGCGTAGAACATGAAGGCGTCGTCCGGGTCCGGGCTGTGGCCGATGCGGAGCGTGAGCGTCTGCGGCAACGGGGTCCTCCGGGGCGTCTGGCCAAGGGGGCGGCGGCCGGCGGCCCGGCGCGCGAGGGCGGCCATTCTAGAGGCTGGTCCGGCCTCGGGCAAGTCTGCTAGGCTGCGGCCCATGGCCGAGCGAGCGAAGCCCCTCTCCTACGGCGAGTACCTCCGCCTCCCGCAGCTCCTCGACTGCCAGCACCCGGAGAGCGCGAAGCACGGTCCGGCGGTCCACGACGAGCTGCTGTTCATCGTCGTGCACCAGGCGTACGAGCTGTGGTTCAAGCAGATCCTGCACGAGCTGGACGCGGTGTCCCGCGTGTTCTCCCGCGCCACCGTGGAGGAGCGGGACATCGGGCGCGCGGTGTCGCACCTCGGGCGGATCGTGGAGATCCAGCGGCTCCTGCTCGCCCAGGTGGACGTCCTGGAGACCATGACGCCGCTGGACTTCCTGGAGTTCCGCGGCCTGCTCGCGCCGGCGTCGGGCGTGCAGAGCCTGCAGTTCCGGCTCATCGAGAACCGCCTCGGCATCCCCGCGGCCTCGCGCTTGACGCTGGAGGGCGGCGGGTACCGGGCGCAGTTCGACGAGGCGGACCGGGCGCGGATCGCGGAGTCCGAGCAGGGGCCGTCGCTGCTGACGCAGGTGGACGGGTGGCTGGCCCGCACGCCGTTCCTGCGCATGGGGGACTTCGACTTCTGGCGCGAGTACCGCCGGGCGGTGGACGCGATGCTGGCGGCGGACCGTTCGCGCATCGAGGCGGACCCCGCGCTGGAGGCGGCGGACCGCACGCGACGTCTCGCGCGCTTCGCCAGCACCGAGGAGAACTTCGCCGCGCTGTTCGACGAGGCGCGGCACGAGTCCCTGCGCCGCGAGGGCCGGCGGCGGTTCTCGCACCGCGCGCTGCTGGCGGCGGTGCTGATCAACCTGTACCGCGACGAGCCGATCCTGCACCTGCCGTACCGGATGCTCACCCTGCTGATGGACGTGGACGAGGGCTTCACCACGTGGCGCTACCGGCACGCGCTGATGGTGCTGCGCATGATCGGCACGAAGATGGGCACCGGCGGCACGTCCGGCGTGGACTACCTGCGCGAGACCGCGGAGAAGCACAAGGTGTTCGTGGACCTGTTCGAGCTGTCCACGTTCCTGATCCCGCGCTCGGCGCTGCCGAAGCTCCCGCCCGAGGTGGCGCGCACGATGAGCTTCCAGTACGCCCCGCGATGACACCGGACACGGGCTCCCGCACGTCGTACAAGCCCGGGTTCTCCCGCTTCCTGGCCGCGGCGCCCGGCCGGCTGCACTTCGCCGCGCACAGCCACCACGCGTGGCCGGACGTGACCGGCGAGGCCCAGGAGGCCGCGTGGCGCGACGGCGTCGCGCGGGCGGACCGGAAGTGGGACCAGGTGTTCGGCGAGGTCCTGCCCGCGGCGCAGCGGCATGCGGCGCGGGTGCTGCGCCTGCCGGATCCCGGCACCGTCACGTTCGCGCCGAGCACGCACGATCTCGTCACGCGCGTGCTCTCGTGCTTCGATCGCCCGGGCCCCATCCGCATCGTGACGACGGATTCGGAGTTCCACAGCTTCGAGCGGCAGACACGCCGCCTGGAGGAGGCGGGCCGCGCCCGCGTGGAGCGCGTGCCGGTGGAGCCGTTCGGGACGTTCCCGGACCGCTTCGCGGGCGCGGCGGGTCAGCCCGGGACGCACGTGGTGTACGTGAGCCACGTGTTCTTCGACTCCGGCTTCGTGCTGCAGGACCTGGCGCGGGTGGCCGAGGCGATCCCGAACCGCGGCACCTTCCTGGTCGTGGACGCGTACCACGCGTTCATGGCCCGCCCGACGGACTTCTCCGCCCTGCACGATCGCGCGTTCCTCGTGGCCGGCGGATACAAGTACGCGATGGCGGGCGAGGGCGCGTGCTTCCTGCATGCGCCGCCCGGCTACGGCGAACGCCCGGTGATCACCGGCTGGTTCGCGGGCTTCGCCGACCTGGAAGCCGGCGTGCGCCGCGTCTCCTATCCCGCGGACGCCGGCCGCTTCCTCGGCGCCACCTTCGACCCCACGGCGATCTACCGCTTCAACGCCGTCCAGGACTGGCTGCTGCGCGAGGGGATCACGGTCGAGAGGATCCACGAGCGCGCGCGCGCCCTGCAGCGCCGCTTCGTGGCCGGCCTGCCGCCGGGCTGCCCGCTGCGCCCGGACATGCTGCTTCCCGGCGACATCGACGCCCCGCGCGGCAACTTCCTCACCTTCCGCACGCCGGACGCCGCGGCGATCGAGCATCGCCTGCGCGAGCGGGACGTGGTCGTGGACGTCCGCGGCACGTCGCTGCGCGTGGGCTTCGGCCTGTACCACGACGACGACGACGTCGACGCCCTCCTGGAGCGCGTGGCGGATCT
>CAYYFX010000158.1:0-6344 GCA_964471155.1 uncultured Gemmatimonadota bacterium
GTGCGCGCGTGGCGCGCCGCGCGCTGGCCGGCACTGCGGGCCGTCGGCAACGTGCAGGCGTACGGCTCCGACGAGGAGGATCCCGTGACCGAGTGGAACGCCGGCCTGCGCGTGAGCTTCCCGCTGTGGACCGGCGGCGCCATCTCGAGCCGCGTGGGCGCGGCGCTCGCCGCGCGCGAGGCGGCGGAGGCGGACCTGGCCGCGGCGCGGTTGGACGTGGAGGGAGCGCTGGACGAGGCGCTCGCCGCCGCGGACGAGGCACGCGCGCGCACCGGGAGCCTGACGCGCGCCGTGGCGAGCTTCGAGGAGGTCGCCCGCATCGAGAAGCTGCGGCTGGACACGGAGTCGGGCACGCAGACGGACTGGCTGGACGCGGAGTCGGAGCTGCTGGTCGCGCGCGCGCAGCTCGTGGACGCGCGGCACGCGGAGATCGTGGCGCGCGCGGAGATCGCCCGGCTCACCGGGACGCTCGACGTGGCCTGGATCGACCACACGCTGGAGGCGGAATGATGGAACGGGTACTGCGTCGCGCGGTGCGGCCCCTGGGCGTGATCTCCCTCGCCCTCGCCCTCCCCGCGTGCGGCGGAAGGAACGGGAACCACCTGGAGGCGTCGGGCACCGTGGAGGCCACGGACGCGCGGCTGGGCTTCGGCGCGCCGGGACGCGTGGAGGCGGTCGCCGTGCGCGAAGGCGACGCGGTGCCGCAGGGCGCCGAGCTGGCCGCGCTGAAGCGCACCGAGGCGCAGGCCCGCCGCGACCAGGCTGCCGCGCAGCTCGCGGCCGCGCAGGCGCGGTTGGCGGAGCTCTCCGGCGGGTTCCGCGGCGAGGAGGTCGCGCAGGCGCGGGCGGAGGAGGACGCCGCGGCGAAGCGGCTCGCCGACGCCGAGCGCGAGCTGGAGCGCGCGGACCGGCTGTTCGCCGGCGGCGCGATCAGCCGGGAGGCCCACGACAAGGCCGTGCTGGCGCGCGACGTCGCCAGGGCGCAGCGGGAGAAGGCCGGCGAGCAGCTCCGGCTGATGCAGCGCGGCTACCGGGCCGAGCAGGTGCAGGCGGCGCGCGCGCAGGTGGCGCAGGCCGAGGCCACCCTGGCGGCGACGGACGCGGTGCTCGACGAGATGACCATCGAGGCCCCGTTCGCGGGCGTCGTGACGGTGCGGCACCGGGAGCCCGGCGAGAGCGTGACCGCCGGCGCGCCCGTGCTCACGCTGATGGACCCCGAGGACCGCTGGGTGCGCATCTACGTGCGCGAGGACCGGATCGGCGCGGTGCATCTCGGCGCACCGGCCACGATCCGCAGCGACACGTTCCCGGACAAGACCTACGCCGGCGAGGTGGTCTTCGTGGCGTCCGAGGCGGAGTTCACGCCGAAGAACGTCCAGACCTCCGAGGAGCGCGTCCGCCTCGTGTACGCCGTGAAGGTGCGCGTGAAGGACGACCCGGCGCACGAGCTGAAGCCCGGCATGCCCGCGGACGTGACGCTGGATCTCGGCTCCGGCGGCACCGGCCGCGCCGGCGACGCGCGGGCGGCGGAAGCCGCATCGTGATCCGCGCCGAGGGGCTCACGCGGACGTTCGGCGACGTCCGGGCGGTGCAGGACCTGTCCTTCGCGGTCGCGGCCGGCGAGCTGTTCGGCATCGTGGGCCCGGACGGCGCCGGCAAGACCACGACGCTGCGGATGCTCGCGGGCGTCCTGCGGCCCACCTCCGGCGACGCCGTGCTGGATGGCGCCAGCGTCGTGCGGGACCCCGAGGCGGTGAAGCACCACGTGGCGTACATGCCCCAACGCTTCGGGCTGTACGAGGACCTCACCGTGATGGAGAACCTGCGCTTCTACGCGGACCTGTACCGCGTGCCCCGGGGCGAGCGCGCGCCGCGCCTCGACCGGCTGTTCGAGTTCTCCGGGCTGGGTCCGTTCCGGGACCGCCTCGCCGGGAAGCTCTCCGGCGGCATGAAGCAGAAGCTCGGCATCTCGTGCGCGCTGATCCACCGCCCGCGCATCCTGCTGCTGGACGAGCCCACGTTCGGCGTGGACCCGGTGTCGCGACGCGAGCTGTGGATCATCGTGCACGAGATGGTGGCCGAGGGCGTGACCGCGGTGGTGAGCACGGCGTACATGGACGAGGCGGAGCGCTTCGACCGCCTCGTGATGCTGCACCGCGGGCGGCTGCTCGCCGCGGACTCCCCCGAGGCGCTGCGCCGCGCGGAGGCGGACGAACTGTTCGAGGTGGAGGTGGACCGGGCCCGGCAGGCGCGCGCGGCGGTGCTGCAGGCACCCGGCGTGCACCACGCGGTGGTCTTCGGCGACCGGCTGCACGTGGCCGTCGCGGCGGACGGCGACGCGGCGGAGCGCCTGGAGGCCCTGCTGCGCGCGCGGGGCCACGCGCCGCGGAGGCCCGTGCGCATCGAGCCGTCCCTGGAGGACGTGTTCGTGCGCCGCATCACCGAGGCGGACCGCGCCCGGGAGGCCGCCGCGTGAACGCCGCCGTCTCCGCGCACGACCTCACGCGCACCTTCGGGAAGTTCACGGCCGTGGACCGCGTCACGTTCGAGGTGGCGAAGGGCGAGGTCTTCGGATTCCTCGGCCCGAACGGCGCCGGCAAGACCACGGCGATCAAGATGCTCGCGGGCCTCCTCGCCCCCACGTCGGGCCGCGGCACCGTGGCCGGCTTCGACGTGGCCACCGAGTCCGAGTCCATCAAGCGCTCGATCGGCTACATGTCGCAGCTCTTCTCCCTGTACACGGACCTGACCGTGGACGAGAACATCGCGTTCTTCTCCGGGCTGTACGCCGTGCCGGCCGACCGCCGCGCGGCGCGCCGCGAGTGGGTCCTGCAGATGGCGCGCCTCGCGGACCAGAAGGGTCGCCTCGTGCGGGAGCTTTCGCTCGGCTGGAAGCAGCGGCTGGCGCTCGGCTGCGCCGCGCTGCACGAACCCGCCATCCTCTTCCTGGACGAGCCCACGTCCGGCGTGGACCCGCTGTCGCGGCGGTCCTTCTGGGACCTGATCTACGCGCTCGCCGACGCGGGCACGACGGTCTTCGTCACCACGCACTACCTGGAGGAGGCGGAGTACTGCAACCGCCTCGCGCTCATGAACCGCGGGAGGCTCGTGGCGCTGGACACGCCGGCCGGACTGAAGGCGCGGATGAGGGAGCCGCTGCTGGAGCTGCGCACGAGCGACGCCCCGCGCGCCGCCCGCGCCCTGCGGGGCGTGCCGGAGGTGCTGTCGGCCGGGATGTTCGGCCGCGCGCTGCACGTGACCGTCCGCGAAGAGACCGCGGCCCGCCCGGCCATCGAGCGGGCGCTCGCGGCGGCGACCGTGGAGGTGCGCGGGTGGCGGCGGATCGCGCCGTCCCTGGAGGACGTCTTCATCCGCCTGGTGCAGGACGCCGGCGGCGCGGTGGCGGGGTGAGAGGATGAGCGGACGGCGGCTGCTGGCCATCGCGCGCAAGGAGGTCATCCAGCTGCGGCGGGATCCGCGCAGCCTGGCCATGGCGTTCGTCCTGCCGCTGATGCTGCTGGTGATCTTCGGCTACGCCATCAGCTGGGACCTGGACGACATCCGGGTGGCGGTGCTGGACGAGGACAACTCCGCGGCCAGCCGGGACCTCCTCGACGCCTTCGTCTCGTCCGGCTACTTCCGCATCGTGGACCGCCTGGACGGCGCGGACGGGATCTCGGCCACGCTGGACCGGCGCAAGGCGCTGGCGGTCTTCGTGGTTCCGCCGGACTTCGGCCGAGCCCTCCGCTCCGGGCAGCCGGCGACGCTGCAGATGGTGATGGACGGCAGCGACGCGAACACCGCCACGATCGCGCTCGGCTACGCGCAGGCGGTGGTGCGCACGAAGAGCCTGGCCGTGGCGCTGGAGGGGCAGGTGCGGCCGGCGCCCGCCGTGGTGCAGTCGCGCGTCTGGTACAACGAGGAGCTGAAGAGCCGCGACATGATCGTCCCGGGGCTGGTCGCGGTCGTGATGATGATCGTGGCGGCGATGCTCACGTCGCTCACGATCGCGCGCGAGTGGGAGCGCGGGACCATGGAACAGCTTGCCTCCACGCCGGTCTCGCGGGCGGAGGTGGTCTTCGGGAAGCTGCTCCCCTACGCGGTCATCGGGCTCGTGGACGTCGCGGCGTGCTCGCTCGCGGGCGTCTTCCTCTTCGGGGTGCCGCTGCGCGGCAGCCCCGTGCTGCTCATGGTGCTGTCGTTCTTCTTCCTGGTGGGATCGCTGGGGCTCGGGATCTTCATCTCCGCGGTCACGCGCTCGCAGCTCGTGGCCACGCAGATGGCCATGCTGGCCACCTTCCTCCCGGCGTACCTGCTGTCCGGCTTCATGTTCGCGATCTCCGCGATGCCGACGTTCCTGCAGGTCATCACGCTGTTCATCCCCGCGCGCTACTTCCTCGTGGTCACCCGCGGGATCTTCCTCAAGGGCGTGGGCGCCGAGGTCCTGTGGAGCCAGGGTCTGCTCATGGTGGCGTTCGCCGGGCTGGGCATCACGCTGGCGGTCCGCGTGTTCCGGAAGGAGCTGGCGTGAAGCCCCCGCGCGCGGTGGAGCGCGTCCGCGAGATCGTGCGCAAGGAGTTCCTGCAGCTCAAGCGGGACCACCGGCTGCTGCGCATCGTGTTCATCTCGCCCCTCATGCAGCTCATGATCTTCGGTTACGCCGTGTCCACGGACGTGCGGCACACGAAGCTCTTCGTGGTGGACCAGGACGGGACGCGCGCGTCGCGGGAGCTGGTGGACGCGATGGTGGCGCCGGGCTACTTCGACCTGGCCGGTCGGTCGCTCCGCGGCGCGGACCTCGCGGACGCGCTGGACCACGGCCGCGCCGTCGTGGGGCTGGAGATCCCGCCGGGCTTCGAGCGGGACCTGGACACGGGCGAGGGCGCCTCCGTGCAGATCCTGGTGGACGGCACGAACTCGAACACCGCCACGGTGGCCCAGGGCTACGCGGAGCGGATCTTCCAGGACTTCGTGGCGCAACGCACGGCCGCCGCCCCGGAGGCGGCCATCCGGCTGGAGGAACGCGCCTGGTTCAACCCGGAGCTGGAGAGCCGGAACTACAACGTCCCGGGCGTGGTGGGCACGCTGGTGCTGCTCGTGTGCCTGCTGCTCACGGCGCTCGCGGTCGTGCGCGAGCGGGAGCTGGGCACGCTGGAGCAGCTCATGGTCACGCCGCTCACGCCGAGGGAGCTGGTGGCCGGCAAGGCCATCCCGTTCGGGCTCATCGGCCTGTTCGACATGTGCCTCGTCTCCACGGTGGCCGTGCTCTGGTTCGACATCCCGTTCCGCGGCAGCTTCCCGCTGCTGTTCGCCGCCAGCCTCCTGTACGTGATGTCCGGGCTCGGTGCCGGCCTCTTCCTGTCCACGATCTCGAAGACCCAACAGGAGGCGTTCATGGGGAGCTTCCTGTTCTTCATGCCCACGCTGCTCCTGTCGGGGTTCATGTTCCCGATCGAGAGCATGCCGGTGCTCTTCCAGTGGATCACGCTGGGCAACCCCGTGCGGCACTACCTGGAGATCGTGCGCGGGATCTTCCTGAAGGGCGCCGGCTTCGACGCGCTGTGGCCGCAGTTCCTCGCTCTCCTGCTGCTGGGGGTCCTGATCCTGGGCCTCGCGGCGGGACGGCTCCGGAAGCGCGCGGCCTAGGGTCGATCCGGGGCGACCGGGCGGCCGGCGCGGCCGGGCCACCGGCGCGGCAGGCGCGGCCGGCGCGGATGCCGGATCGCGGGAGCGCAGCGCGGGCTTGACGGCCCGGCGGGGCGACTCCACCATCCCCCGCATGCCTCCCGTCCCTCCGCCCGGCGGCCTGCACCCGCTCGTCGTGCACTTCCCCATCGCGCTGCTCATGGTGGTCCCGGTGTTCCTCGTCCTGGGACTCCTGCTCGCGAAGCACCGGTCCGCGCTGGCCGCGTCGGCCCTGATCCTCATGGCGCTCGGCACGATCTCCGTGTACGCGGCCGTCCGTTCCGGCGAGGAGAGCGAGGACGTCGTCGCGATGACCGGGGTGCAGGAGCGCGCCGCGCACGAGCACGAGGAGCTGGCGGAGAAGGTGCAGGTGGCGTTCACGGTCCTCACGATCGTGTTCGCCGCGCTCGTCCTCCTGGGCCGCCGCGTCAAGGGCGCGCTCGTGCCGGTCGCGCACGGGCTCTTCCTCGTGGCGTACCTGCTCGGTCTCGTCGTGCTGGCGAACACCGCGCATCTGGGCGGGACGCTCGTGCACGGCCATGGCGTGCGTGCGCCGGTGGCCGGGATGGCCGCCGGCCCGGCGGACGTCGCCGGCGATGCCGACGACTCCCGCGGGCGCGGCCGCGGCGGCGACGACCACTGAGCGGGATGCGCGCCGC
>CAYYFX010000159.1:0-6303 GCA_964471155.1 uncultured Gemmatimonadota bacterium
GGAGCGATGGCCTCCGCCCGGACGGCGGAGGCCGAGCGCCCGCCGGGGAGGACCCGCCGGGGTCGGCGGCGCAATCGCCCCCGGCGGCCGCACCCGGGCAGCCGCGCTCGTGACCTGCGCCCAGCCAGACTCCGGACCGGACCGACACCCGGGCGATCGCGTCGCCGGCCCCGGCGGGTCCTCTCCGGCGGCTCTGCGGCGCGGCCGGAGGCACGGCCGGCGAGCGCGCCCCCCGCGCCCCCGCGCCTACACCACCTGCTCGAGCTCCATGTCGCGGTACGACGACGCCGCGAGGCACGAGATCACGGTGGCCATCCGGTGCTTCGTGAGGACGTCCATCGCGCCGCCGGAGTACGCCAGCTCCACGACCGGACCGTAGTGCACCCCGATGCACCCGACCACGTCCTTGCCCACGCGGAAGTTCATGCCGCGCACCCGGTAGAACAGCGACCCGGCATCCTGCATCGCCTGCATCGGGTGCCGGATGGCGCTGATCGCCGCGCCCGCGCTGCGCAGGGCGGCCGTGCCGAGGCCGAGCGTCGCGGCCACCTCGCCGACGTTGCGCGACACGTGACCCACGCCCGGCGCGTTGAACGTGACGAACGCCAGCCGGTGGCGGTTGCCGATGATCTGCGCGATTGCGCCGCCGAGCGAGTGCCCGGTGAGCGACACCCGCGCGCCCTCCACCGGCGTGCGCGAGACGAACTCGCCGGCCCGCGCGTACTGGTGCGTGTTCATGCCCACGCCGAGCTTCGCGTCGGTCACCGCGTCCCCGGCGCTGCTGGTGCCCTTGAACGCGAACACCACCTCGTTCCCGCGCCGGAATGCAGCGCCCTGGAACGGATCCGTGAGGCTGCCGCGCGTGGCATCGAAGCCCACGCGGGTCCACCCGTCGACGGCCGGATCGTCCGCGTACACGGCGTCCGCCATCCGCGCGTACGTCATCATGCTGGCCATACGCTCACCCGCCTTTCGACTGCCCTGCACTCTTGGCCGCGGTCACCGCTCCGCCCCGGCGGAATGCGGCACGCGCCACATCCGGAGGCGCGCGGACGGCGTCCCGGCCGGCCGGGCCCGATTCCCCGCGAGCCATGCGCCCAGCTCGGCCGGCATCGGCTCCCGCGCGCCGCGGCCCGCCATCGCCACGTACAGCTCGTCCGGCAGCGAGTCGCGCGGCGGGATCTCCCAGTGCCCGCCGAACTCCACCCGCACCGGGCGGCGCTCCGCCCACGCATGGTGCATGAGCTTCCTCGCCGCGGTGTCGCACACGATCGTCGCGCCCTCCGTGGTGGCCTGCTCGAGCCGCTTCCGGTCGGCGTCCCACTCCCGGAGCCGCGCGTCGTGGCGCGCGTGCAGGCCGACCGCCCCCGCGAGGACGAGCGCCGCGCACCCCGCCGCCGCGACGGGCGAGGCCCGCCACCGGCCGAGCCCCCGCCCCAGCACCTCCGCGTACGCGAGCAGGTACAGCGGCAGCACGGGGATGAGGAACCGGAGCGACGTCACCGCGGTCTCGACGAACCCGCCCTCGCGGTCCACATAGTAGTAGAAACAGAAGAACCCCGTGAAGCCGAGGGCCGCCGCGCGGAGGACGCCGCGGTCCGGACCCCGGTAGAGGAACGGCGCGGCGAGCATGAGCGGGTAGACGAGCAGCAGCGCGGGCAGGTAGACCGGGAGCGTCTCCGGCAGGAAGCGCCAGCCGAACTGGCTGGAGAGGTCGGTCCCCGCCCGCGCGTCGAGGTAGCCGGCGGCGCCGCGCCACCACGTGCCGAACGCGATGCGGTTGTACACGGCGAGCGCCGCGATCCCGGGCGCGAGACCCGCCAGCATCCACGCGGCGCCCCGGCCCCGCGGCGGCGGACGGCGCAGCTCGTCCCACGCCGCCGCCGCCACGAACAGCACGACCAGCACGGCGTTCGTGTACCGGACCGCGCAGGACAGCCCCGCCCACACGCCGGCGAGGATCGACGAGGTCCTTCCCCCCGCGCGCCAGGAGCTCCACGCGGCGAGGAAGAGCACGCCGGCCGCCGTGTCGCTCATCAGCGTGCGCGAGTAGACCAGGAGCGTGGGGTGTCCCAGGTACAGCAGCGACGTCCACGCGGGCAGGCCCGCGCGGCGCACGAGGCGGGCGAAGAGCGCGAACCCGGCCAGATGCAGCACGAGGTTCGCGACGAAGGCCCAGCGCCATCCGGGGATCGTGAAGATCGCCAGTACGGCCGGCCAGAGCGGCGCGAACTTGCTGACCTCGTGCCCGCCCGTGCGCACGCGGCTGATCGCGTCGATCCCGGCGACGTCGCTGTGGATCGTCCCGGCGCGGTACACGTACGCCGTCGCCAGGTAGGTGGACTCGTCGATGATCGAGAGGGTCGGCGGATACCACAGGAGGAACAGCCCGACGGCGACGAGCGCCGCCACCCGCTCCGGGCTCCGCAGGACGCCGCCGGACCCGCGGGACGGACGCACCCCGCCGGTCCCGTCCCCGCGCCGGATCATCGCCGGCCGCGGCGCGGGACGCCGGCCATCAGTTCACCTGGGCCTTCGATCCCTTGATCTTCACGTCCCCGGATCCCTTCACGTCGATCGCCTTGCCGTCGATCAGGATGTCGCCGTTCTTCTTCAGGGTGATGGACGCGGACCCGGCCTTCAGGACGATCTCGTCCGCGGCCTCGATCTGGATCTTCTTGGCCTCCGCGCCCCACTCCTCCTTGATCGTGAGCTTCGCGCCCTTCCCCACGTCCACGGTCCACGCCTCCTTGACCGTGTAGGTGGCCTCCTTCCCGGCCGAGACGGTCATCCCCTCCTTCGAGGAGATGGCCCCGGTCGTGCCGGCGGCGATCGTGAGGGCCTTGCCCACGTTGATCGTCATCGCCTCGCCCACGTCGATCTTGGCGGCCGCGGTGATCGTCTCCGTGTGGCCCTTGGAGACGCTGATGCTCTTGTCCCCGGAGACGGACTCCTCCTTGTTCCCCGTGACCGACAGGCTCCGCTTCCCCTCCACGGTCTCGCTGCGGTCCCCGCCGATCCGGATGGAGACGTCCTTCTTCACCTTCTCGGAGCGGTTGTTGCCGATCTCCTTGGACTCGTCGTTCTCCACCTCGATGACGTGGTTCTTCTCGGCGTGGATGAACAGCTCCTCGTTGCCCTTCTCGTCCTCGAAGCGGATCTCGTTGAAGTTGTCCGGGTTGCCCTCCATCGAGCGGGACTTCACGCCGCCGCGGGAGTGCTTGTCCGAGTACGGGCCCTCGTTCTCGCCGTTGTACACGCGGCCGATGATCACCGGCAGGTCCGGATCCCCCTCGAAGAAGTGGATCAGCACCTCGTGGCCGACCCGCGGGTGCCACTGCCCGCCCCAGCCGCCGCCGGCCCAGCCCTGCGACACGCGCACCCAGCAGGACAGCTTGTCCTTGCACCACGGGAAGGACACGCGCACCCGCGCCTGGGCGTCGATGGCCTCCTTCACGATGGCCGTGTGCACGCCGCGGATCCGCGGCCGGGGCGTGAGCCGGGGCGGCACGAAGCGCACGTCGGCGGGGATGCACTCGAACGTGTTCGTGTAGGAGTACTCCTGGTCGCCCGCGCCGGCCTCCAGCCCGCCGGTCATCTTGAAGTCGTGCGTGACGCTCGTGACCAGGTACTCCCCGTCCAGGTCCTCCCGGTACGCCTCCGAGAGCTTGATCCCGTGGCCCGCGGTCATCTCCCACACGCGGCTCTTCCCCCGGCAGGTGATGGCCCGCGCGTCCTCCTCCGCGATGCGCAGCTTCACGCGATCCCGGAGCTTGCCGCTGTCGCCGCCCGTGATCTTCCCGAACTCCCCGGTGAAGTCGTACCACTTCGTGTCCGAGGGGGCGGATCCGGTCTCCACCGCGGACGGCACCGTCTCCATCGGCTCGCCCAGCTTCGGGTCCGCGTAGTCGAAGTCCACCATCTCGTACCCGGCGGTGGTCAGCTCCTGCGTCTTCGCGAACTCCGTCACCGTGAAGTCCTGCCCGTGGGACTCCCGCACCGAGAACTTCACGTCGTGGATGGTGGCCGGGGCCTGCGCGCCGTCCGCCACGATCAGCTTGTGGTACTCCCCGGAGGGCTCGAAGAAGTAGTAGAAGCCCTCGTCCTCGACCAGCCGGGACACGAAGTCGAAGTCCGACTCCCGGTACTGCACGCAGTAGTTGCGCTCCGACCAGCCGGACGAGGGCATCTCGAACTCCGGCTGCGGCGCGCGGCGCAGCACGGTGCGGATGATCTCGTCGGTGGGCGTCTCGTTGAACAGGTCGCAGCCCGCGGAGCGCGACAGCAGCCAGATCCACGGGACCACGACCATCTCGTAGACCACGTACGTGCCTTCGCGCCCGGTCTGCCCGAACCGCGACGCGATGCCGGCGAACGAGCGGACCAGCGTCCCGCCCGGCGCGACCTCCACGGTCACGGGCTGCCCGAGGAGCTTCGTGAAGTCGATCTCCGCGTCCGCGGACAGCATCTCGAGGCGCAGCTCGAAGCCGCGCGACACCCGCTCCGTCCCGGTGAGACGCCGCAGGTAGAACGTGCCGTCTTCCAGCGGGGTCTTGACCGTGACACTGATGCCGACGTCGTCCGCCATGGCGGCCTCCTAGAGCACCTCGTACCGGAAGTCGCCGTCGTCGCCCACGCCGACGGCGACGCGGCGGAACGGCTCCCCGGCGGCCATCCGCCGGAGGATCTCCCCGGAGATCGCCGGCAGGATGGACCGCGTGAGGATGGCGTCCACGTTGCGCGCGCCGCTCTCGGACTCCGTGCAGCGCCGCGCCACCGCCTGCACCAGCTCCTCGCCGTACTCCAGCGCGGCCGCGTGGTTCGCCCGGACGCGGCGCGCGATGCGGTCCAGCTGCAGACGGATGATCGCCTGCAGGACCTCGCCCGCGATCGGGTAGTACGGCACCACGATCATGCGCCCCAGCAGCGCCGCGGGGAAGACGTTCACGAGTTCCGGCCGGATCGTCTCCGCGATGCCCTCCGGGAGCGGCCGCGTGTCCGGATCCGCGCACAGCTTCATGATCGTGTCCGACCCCACGTTCGACGTGAGCAGGATGATCGTGTTCTTGAAGTCGATCTCCCGGCCCTCGCCGTCCTCCAGCACGCCCTTGTCGAACACCTGGAAGAAGAGCTCCATGACGTCCGGATGCGCCTTCTCCACCTCGTCCAGCAGCACCACCGAGTACGGCCGGCGCCGGACCGCCTCGGTCAGCACGCCGCCCTCCCCGTAGCCCACGTAGCCCGGGGGCGAGCCCTTCAGGCTGGAGACGGTGTGCGCCTCCTGGAACTCGGACATGTTGATGGAGATGAGGTTGCGCTCCCCGCCGTACAGGGTCTCCGCCAGCGTGATCGCGGTCTCGGTCTTGCCCACGCCGCTCGGACCCACCAGCAGGAACACGCCCACCGGCTTGGACGGGTTGTCCATGCGCGCGCGCGACGTCCGGATGCGCTGCGCGATCGCCTCCAGCGCGTGGTCCTGCCCGATCACCCGTGCCCTCAGCCGGTCCGCGAGCCCCAGCACCGTCTGGATCTCGTCCGCGACCATGCGGCCCACGGGGATCCCGGTCCACCCGGAGATCACCTCGGCGATGGTCTGCCCGGTCACCTCCGGCGTCACGAGCGGGCGATCCCCCTGCAGGCCGGCCAGCTCCTTGCGGAGCGTCGAGAGCTCCGCCAGGACCTCGGCGCGCTTCGCGTCGTCCAGGGCCTCGGCGCCCTCGCCCTTCGCCTCCAGCCGGTCGCGGAGCGCGGCGATCCGCCCCACCAGCTCCTTCTCCCGCGTCCACTGTCCCTCGAGCGCGGCGCGCTCCTCCTCCGCCGCGCCCGACTCCGTCTCCAGCGCGGCCAGCCGCTCCGCGTGGTCCGCGCCGAGCGCGGCCTCGCGGCCGAGGATCTCGCGCTCCCGCGCGATCGACTCCAGCGTCTTGCGCAGGTCGTCCAGCCGCGCCGGCGTGGCGGCCTGCCCGATGGCCACCCGCGCGCACGCCGTGTCCAGGACGCTGACGGACTTGTCCGGGAGCTGCCGCGCCGGGATGTAGCGCTGCGAGAGCCGCACGGACTCCACCACCGCCTCGTCCAGGATGCGCACCGCGTGGTGCCGCTCCAGCTTCGGCGCCACGCCGCGCATCATCTGGACGGCCGCGGTCTCGCCCGGCTCCTCCACCTTCACCACCTGGAAGCGCCGCGTGAGCGCGGGGTCCTTCTCGAAGTACTTCTTGTACTCGGCCCACGTGGTGGCGGCCACCGTGCGCAGCTCGCCGCGCGCCAGCGCCGGCTTCAGCATGTTGCCGGCGTCGATGGCGC
>CAYYFX010000160.1:0-6183 GCA_964471155.1 uncultured Gemmatimonadota bacterium
TAGGCGCGGCGCACGGCAGACGCGGCTCGCGCGCGAGGCTCCGGCGTCCGGCCGGAGCCTCGTGGCGGCCGCCGGTCAGGCGGCGGCGGGGGTCCCCTCCGCCAGACCCCACGTCGTTCCGGAAGGCACGCGGATCTCCGGCAGGCACGCCTGCAGCCGGTCCGGGGTGCCGAGATCGCTCCAACCGCACGCCGGCACCCGCTGCACCAGCAGCTCCGGCTCGGAGCCCTGCAGCACGTCCTTCGAGAAGTCCAGCGGGGGGAGCCGGGCGTAGACCGACGCCAGGTCGCGGGCGCCCGCGGCGCCCCGCATCGTGTCCAGCAGCCGCGGGAGCCGGCGCGCGTACATCCGCAGCAGCGTCGTCGCGCGCGCGACCATCAGGAAGCTGTTCCACATCGCGCCGCGCTCCAGCAGGCGCCGCGCCTCGCTCGGCGGCGGCTTCTCCACGAACGAGGTCACGGTCGAGAAGTCGCCGTCGTCGTCGTCGCCCGCGGACGCGCCATCCGCCGGCAGCACCCAGCCGTACTGCGAGTCCGCCTCGTCGGGCTCGATCCCCATGAGGACGGTCCGGTCGGGCTCCGCGTCCACGCGCGCCAGCGCCGCACGCGCGCAGCGCGCCAGGGTCTCCTCGTCGCGCACCCAGTGATCCGAGGGCAGCACCCACACGCGCGCGTCCGGATCCCGCCGCAGGATGGCGAGCAACGGCACGAGCAGGCCCACCGCGGTGCCGCGGTTGTCCGGCTGCACCACGACGCCTCGACCGCCCTGCAGTTCCGTGCGCCACCACCGCTCGTGCGGCGCGGACACCACGGTCACGATCCGTGCGTCCGGCACCACGCGCCGCGCGCGATCCCGCGCGAGACCGAGGAGCGTGGTGCGCCCCCCGAACGTGCAGAACTGCTTCGGTACGGACACGCCGTCGTCGCCGCGCGTGACTTCGGAGAGGCGCTTCCCGTCGCCGGCGGCGAGGAGGAGCGCCCAGGGAGCAGGGGCGGAGTCGATCATGGGGGTGCTCTCCGGAACAGGTTGTGGGACAACCGGTTCATCGGCACCGGACGCGCCCGGTTAACGGCGACACCGCGCGCGCGAGGGCCGGGTTCCTGCTTTCCGTCGTCCGGCCGATTGATATCCGTCAGGTCGCCCGATCGCGGGTGTGCCGCGCGTCGCCTCCCGCGAGAACGGGCGAGCGGCGCGGTAGAGGGGACCCGGCCCCGTGCGGTCGGTCGCGACCGCATCGCGCGGGTCGAGTCGGTCCTCGAGGAGGTGGAGACGCCCGTCCTCGCCCTGCACCCGCGGCGCGAGTTGGTGTTCACGCCGGCGCAGGCCGATCCCCTCGAATCCGCCGGCGCCGACTTCCATATCGTCGAGAACGGCGTCCATGGGGACCGCGCCTCCGGATCGAACGGGGTGGGTTTCGCCGCCGCCCTTCGCTACACTGCCCCCACGACCCCGCAGACGGGCCTCCCCCCGCACGTACGATCCGATCGGAGGCCGCCATGCGTCCCACCTGCATCCCGCGGCGGACGCCCGCCGCGACCGTCGCGTTCGCTGCGCTCGCCCTCGCCCTGTCCGCGCCCGACGGACGAGCCGACCCGTGGGTCCCCCAGGAGGGCCCCTTCGGGGGCGCCGTGGTCGCGCTCGACCGCATCGGCTCGGGCGCCGTGTACGCCATGCGGAACGACGCGATCTTCCGCACCACGGACGACGGCGCGTCCTGGACCGACGTGGCGTCGTCCGCCGGGTTCACGTTCCTCGCGCTCGACGTGACCGAATCCGGCGCGATCTGGGCCGGCACGTCCTCACGCGGGGTGGCGTGGTCGCTGAACGGCGGCCTCACGTGGACGAACGACCAGATCGAGACGAACACGCACACCGGGCTCGGTGCCTCGATCCTCACCCTCGCGGTGGATCCGCTGGGCCGCATCCTCGCCGGCCCGTACCGGTCGGTGAACCAGGGGGCGTCGTTCGTGCGCATGTCCGTCTCCCCGCATTGCTACGCGATCGAGGCGTCCGGGCACGCGCTCGCCGGCACGAACGACGGCGTGTTCCGCTCGACGGACGGCGGCGCGAGCTGGATCCCGCGCAACGCCGGCATGGCGGGCCAACGCGTCGAGGCGCTCGCGGTGGACGGCGCCACGATCCTCGCCGGCACGGGGTCCGGCGACGTGTGGCGATCGGGCGACGCGGGTGCGACGTGGACGCCGGACGTCTCCGGACTTCCGGGCGAGGCCATCCGCGCGCTGGAGTTCCTGCCCGGAGCGGTCCTCGCCTCGACGCGGGGTTCGACGCTCTACCGCTCCACGGACGGCGGCGCCACCTTCGCCCCCGCCGGGTCGCCGGAGGTCGTGAACGACGTGCTGGCCGACGGAGCGGATCTCTGGATCGGCTCCGCCGGCTTCGGCGTGCTGCGATCCTCCGACGCGGGCGCGACCATGGCCTCGGCCGCCGCCGCGGCGATGAACGCCCCCGGGCTCTCGGATCTCGCCGCGGATGGGACGGGGGCGCTGTACCTCTCGTCCTCGTCGTCCGGCGTGTTCCGCTCCACGAACGGCGGGGCATCGTGGGGCCGCGCCTCCGACGGTCTCGGCTCGTTGTCCGTGCTGCGCCTCGCCGCGGCGGAGCCCGGTCGCGTGTGGGCCGCCGCGTGGGACGGTGTGCACACCACGACCGACGGCGGGGACTCGTGGTCGCTTGCGGGATTCGGCGGGCGCCGCGCGTTCGAGGTCGTCCCGCTCGCGGGCGGCACGGTGCTCGCCGTCGTGAACGACGATCTGGGGCGTCCCTGCATCCAGCGCTCCACGGACGCCGGGACGAGCTGGACGCAGGTCTACGTGTCGGATCTCGACATCCGCCTGGAGGCCGCGGCCGTCGCGTCCGACGGGTCGGTGCTCGTGGCCGGGATGTCGTTCTTCGGCGGCACCCTCGTGCGATCCACGGATGCCGGGGCGTCCTGGACCGGGATCGTCTCCGGGATGGCCGGCGTGGGGGCTCTGGCCGCGGCGCCCGGCGGACTCGTGTGGGCCGCCGCGCACGACAACGTGCTGCATCGCTCGACGGACCACGGCGCGAGCTGGACGGCCCTGCCGGCCGGGGGTTGGCCCACCGGCACGGTCGGTTCCCTGGCGTCCCTGGCGCACCGGGACGGCGCGCTCCACCTCGTCGGAACCGGGCAGGTGTACCGCTCGCTCGACGCCGGCGACTCTTGGGAGCCGTTCGACGACGGCCTCGGGGAGCCGGCGGGAGTGACGTTCGTGGCCGCGGCGCACGGCGCGCTGTTCGCCGGGACCTATCGCTCGGGCCTGTATCGCCACAGCGGGTCGACGGGGACACCGGAAGTTGCGGCGGGCGCGGCGCCGCGGTTCGCCGCCGCTCCCAACCCGTTCCGCGCGGACACGCGCCTGAGCTGGGTGCTGCCGAGCGCGGCCGACGTGCGCCTGCGGGTCCATGACGTCCGCGGCCGGCTCGTGGCCGACCTCTCGCCGGGTCCCCGGCCGGCCGGAGCCGGCGCGATCGCCTGGGACGGGACGGTGGCCGGCCGACCGGTCCCGCCCGGCACCTACTTCGTCCGCTGGGAGGCCGGCGGGCGGCGGGAGGTGGCGAAGCTGGTTCGGGTCCGTTGATCGTCGCCCCGGTCGGCGAATAGCTGATACTCTGATCCGGAAATGGCGGCCCGGCCATCGGGCGGGGCCGCCCCCTTCCGGAAGGAACGTCAGCGATGCATCTCCATCTGTCCCGAGCCCGGACCCCCCTCGCCCCCCTCGCCCCCCTCGCCCTCCTCGCCGCCCTCGTGCTGCCGGCCGCCGTGGCCGGCGCCTTCGATCCGCCCCGCGACGCCCGCGGCCTCCCCCTCTGGGAGGTACGCGAGTGGACCGACTTCCCGGTCCGCATGGAGTTCGGGAGCGCGGACGCCCTGACCGCGCTGCTGGCGGGAACGCCGATCGCGGACTTCGACCGCTCCGGCGTGCGGCCGGCGCCCGGCGGCGGGCTGACCGTGGAGACGCGCGTGACGGAAGCGGAGGCGGCCGCGCTGGAGGCCGCCGGCGTGCGCTTCGAGCGGGTCCCCGATCTCGAGCGCGAGGGCCGACGTGCCATCGAGGCGGAGTGGCGGCACCAGGCGGAACAGGGCGAAGCGTCGCTGCGCTCCGGCCCCGACAAGGGCGTGTACCACACGCACGCGCAGATCGGCACGATCCTCGCCGCCGCCGAGACGAACTACCCCGCCTTGTGCGACCGCATCAGCCTCGGCACCTCCGTGCAGGGCCGCGATCTCTGGACGATCCGGATCAGCGACAACGTCTCCGTGGAGGAGGCCGAGCCCGAGGTGCGCCTGGCCGGGACGATCCACGGGAACGAGCCGCCCGCGCAGGAGATGCTGCTGTACCTCGTGGACTGGCTGACCTCGCAGTACGGCGTGGATCCGGACGTGACCGCGCTCGTGGACGCCACGGAGATCCACATCACGCCGTGCCTGAACCCGGACGGCCTTACCGCCGGCACGCGGCGCAACGCCCACAACGTGGATCTCAACCGGAACTTCCCCACGCCGAACGGCACGATCGGCGACGACGGCACGTGGACCCAGGAGCCGGAGACGGTGGCGATCCGCACGTACGGGGAGAACCGGAACTTCGTCATCAGCGAGAACGGGCACACGGGCGCGATGGTCGTGAACTACCCGTGGGACTACACCTACACCCGGGCGCCCGACGATGCGGCGCTGATCCTCCTGAGCCTGGAGTACAGCACCTACAACCTGCCGATGTACAACGGCGACTGGCCGCAGGGCATCACGAACGGCGCGGACTGGTACGTGGTCTCGGGCGGGCTGCAGGACTGGTCGTACCACTACACGGGCGGCATCGACGTCACGATCGAGCTGAGCGACTCGTTCGCGCCGCCCGCGTCGCAGCTGGACGCCTTGTGGAACAACAACCGCGAGAGCTTCCTGCACTTCATCCGCGCGGCGCGCTACGGACTGCACGGGCGCGTGACGGACTCCGTCACCGGGCTGCCGCTGGCCGCGACGATCTCCGTCGCGGGCAACCCGAAGCCGGTCGTCACCGACCCGGACCACGGCGACTGGTACAAGCTGCTGCCCACCGGCACCTACACGATCGTCGTGACCGCGGAGGGCCACCTGGACCGGACCCTGTCCGGCCTGGCCACCGTGTGGGGCACGCCGACCTTCGTGGACGTGACCCTGGATCCGGTCGGGACCGACGCGACCGCGGCAGGCGACGCCCCGGACCTTCGGCTCGCCGCATCGCCCAACCCGTTCCGCGGCGGCGCCACGCTGCGCTTCGCCGTGCCGCGCCCCGGCCGCGTGCGGCTCGCCGTGCACGACGCCGCGGGCCGGCTGGTCCGCTCGCTCCTGGACGCGCCGCACGCCGCGGGCCCGGTGGCGCTGCGCTGGGACGGCACGTCGGACGCCGCTGCCCGCGTGGCCGACGGCGTCTACTTCGTCCGCCTCGAGGCGGACGGGCTGCGCCAGTCGGCGAAACTCGTGCGCGTGCGGTAGGCGGCGGCGCGACCGCTCCGCACCGATGGCCCTTGCCCGCGCCCGCCCGCGGGCCGAACAATCCCCTGCGGCCGCCGTCGCGGCCGGGGGGGGGGACGACCCGGATGGTGCGCAAGGCGGCGCGCGGCGCCGAGCGCCGGCGCCTCGGGGAGGACGCGCGGCGTCGCCGCAACTGGAAGCGGTGGGGCCCGTACCTCTCCGAACGCCAGTGGGGAACGGTACGGGAGGACTACTCCGCCGGGGGCGGGAGCTGGGAGTACTTCCCGCACGAGCACGCGCGCAGCCGCGCGTACCGCTGGGGCGAGGACGGGCTCCTCGGCATCACGGATCGCCAGGGCCGCCTGTGCCTCGCGCTCGCGCTGTGGAACGGCCGCGATCCCATCCTCAAGGAGCGCCTCTTCGGCCTCACCGGCCCGCAGGGCAACCACGGCGAGGACGTGAAGGAGGAGTACTACTACCTCGACTCCACGCCCACGCACTCGTGGATGAAGGCGCTCTACAAGTATCCCCAGGCCGCGTATCCGTACGAGCGGCTCGTGGAGGAGACCGGGCGGCGCGGCAAGACGGATCCCGAGCTGGAGCTCGCGGACACCGGCGTGTTCGCGGGGAACCGCTACTTCGACATCCTCGCCGAGTTCGCGTAGGCAGGTCCGGACGACCTCCTG
>CAYYFX010000161.1:0-6180 GCA_964471155.1 uncultured Gemmatimonadota bacterium
GCGCGGGGGACCGCGGCCGCGACCGCCCGCAGCGCGACCCCGTGCCGCGCGCCCCCGCCCGGCCCGCGCGCGCGCCCGCGCCGGCGCACGCCGGCCAGCGGCCGCGCGCGCCACGCGACCACCAGGCCCCACGCGAGCACGACCGCCATGGGCATGGCGAGGAGATCGGCGAAGCGGACCTGCCGCGCCGCCTGCAGGAACAGCACGGGGCACGACACCGCGAGCGGCAGCAGCTCGAACCGGTCCTTCCGGAACGCGACGAACGCCATCGCCGCCCACGCGACCGGCAGCAGCAGCCAGCCGCGCCCGAGCACTTCGCCCGGCACGAACGCCGCGCCCGCGCCGAACAACCCGCGCGACTCCCACACCGCGCCCATGAACGCGTCCTCCCGGCGCATCCACGCGAAGCCCTCGCGGATGCCCGCCGCCGGACCGAGGTCCAGCGCGAACAGCACCGCCGCGACGCCGGCAAGCGCCACCAGCACGGTCCACGGCCACGCGCGCAGCGCCGGCCCGGGGCGCATCCGCAGGAGCGGGAGGAAGATGGCCGCGCCGGCCGCGAGCCAGAGCGGGTGGAACCACGCCAGGTTCACCACGCTCCACGGCTGCTCCGCCGTCCACGGACTCTCCAGCACCGCCGGGAGCAGAACGACCAGCGCCGCCAGGTGGAAAGCCGCACCCAGCGCGGGCAGACCGGGCTCCGGGCGCCGCGCGTGCCGCACGAGCATCCAGCCCAGCGCGGCCTGCAGGGGAAGCAGGAACAGCACGGACGCCACCCACGAGCCGAGCGCCACGCCGGCCACCGCGCCCAGCACGGCGCCGCGCCGCGCGGAGCCGCGCGCGTCGGCGAGCGCCGCGGGCCGCAGCGCGCGCGCCAGCAGCAGCAGCGCCAACGCGGCGAGGAACGCGACGAACGCGTGGTGATCCCCGTTGCCCACGCGGCTCGTGACCACGGACGCCACGCTGAGCGCGTGCGACGCGCCGGCGAAGAGCGCCGCGCCCGGCCCGGCCAGGGCGTACGCGGCGAGCGCGGTCACCACCGTGGTCGCCACGCCGAACAGCCGCGGCAAGGACGCCACCTTCCGCTCGATCCAGGCGTGCCGCAGCACGGGGTCCTCGGGAGCGCCGGGAGCGGTCCACGCCCACGCGACCGCCGTGTAGTACGGCGGCCACGGGATGGCGGAACCGTCGGGGAAGCTCAGGTAGGGATCGCGCGGCGCGAGGCCCTCGCCGTCGAGCATCCGCGCCACCCGGCGCATGTGGTACAGGCTGTCCTTGTCGGTGGTGATCCACGTGCTCGCGCCCGGCACCGGGACCTTCTGGTGCTGCACCTCGCGCACCGTCCACGACAGCGCGCACACGACGAGCAGCACGGCGACGAGGCGGCGGTCTACGGGAACACTCCGGCTCGGGGGACGGGACGGCGGCGCTCTGGACGAGGCCGCGAGAGTACCACGCGGGGTCCCGCCTACCAGAGCTCCAGCTGGCCGGGACGCTTGCGTGGGGCGCGGGGCGCGCGTGCCGGGCGCGGCGCGGCGGGAGCCGATCCCTCGGCGACGTCCTTCACGGAGGCCGCCGCGACACCCGCCGCGACGCCGACACCCGCCGCGACGCCGACGCCCGCCGCGCCGCCCGCCCCCGCGCCGTCCGGATCCACGACCTCCTCCGCGCTCCGCAGCGCCTCGAGATCATCCAGTCCCGTGCGGCGCAGCCACAGCCGCCACAGCGTGTCCACCGCCTCCCAGTACGTGCCGCTCCCCTCGAAGCGGCGGCCGAAGCGGGAGTCGTTCAGCTCGCCGCCGCGCACCTCGCGGATGCGGTTCTCGATGCGCGCCGCGCGGTCCGGCATCTCCTGCGCCACGCGGTGCAGGAACACCTCCCGCACGCTGCCCGGCAGCCGCAGCATCGTGCGGAACGCGAACGACGCGCCGCACTCCCGTGCGCGCTTGAGCAGGTGCGGCACGTCCGGATCGTTCAGCCCCGGGATGATGGGCGACACGCCGATCCCCACGCGCACGCCGGCCGCGTGCAGATCCGCCATCGCCTCGAACCGCCGCGCCACGCTCGGCGCGCCCGGCTCGATGCGCCGCGTGACCCCTTCGTCCAGGAACGGGATGCTGAACGTGACGCGCACGCGCGCCTTCCGCGCGAGCCGCGCCAGCAGTTCCTTGTCCCGCCGCACGAGCGCGGACTTCGTCACGATGCACACGGGATTCGCGTGCCGCTCGCACACCTCCAGGCACGCGCGCGTGAGCCCCCACGACGCCTCCAGCGGCTGGTAGCAGTCCGTGACCCCGGAGAACATGATGGTCTCGCGCCGCCACGACGGCTTCGACAGCGCCGCATCCAGCAGCTCCGCCGCGTCCGGCTTCACCACGAGCTTCCGCTCGAAGTCCGTGCCCGCGCCGAGCCCGAGGTACTCGTGGTACGGGCGCGCGTAGCAGTACGCGCACGCGTGGAAGCAGCCGCGATACGGATTCACGCTCCAGCGGAAGCCGAGATCCGGGCTGTCGTTCTTCGCCAGGATGGACTTCGACCGGTCTTCCAGGACGGTCAACTCCGCGACCGGAGGCTCCTCGAGGAACTCGCGGTGCGCGGAGAGGTAGGGGTTCGGCGGGTTCCAGATCCGCCGCAGGTTCGTGCGTTCCGCCTCGGCCATGCCGCCACTGTACCAGACATCCGTCTGGCTCCGCGACCTCCGCCCCTCGTGGTGCGGAGATTGGGGGCGGGGGTCAGGGAGCGGCCGCGAGCTCCAGGAAGCGGGCGGCCAGCTTCGGGCCCGTTCCCGCATCCTCGTGCTTGAAAAAGAGATACGCGTCCGACCACCCGGTCGCACGGACGCGGTCACGCCACCGGAGCAGGGCGTCCTCGTCGTAGGCGGTGCGGCGGAGGCGCAGGTAGCCGTAGCCGGCGGTGGACACCACCGCGGGTTCGTCCTCCTCGTCCACGTCCGCCGTGCACCAGGCCAGGTCGTGCGCGCGCAGCCGGGCGTAGACCTCCTCGTCGCGCCAGGACTCGTGCCGGAACTCGAACGCGGCGCGCGTGCCCGCCGGGAGGAGACCCAGGAAGCCGTCCAGCCGCTCCAGGTCCTTCTTCATGTTCGGCGGCATCTGGAACAGGACCAGCCCCAGCTTCGGCCCGAGCACGCCGGCGGTGCGGAGCATGTAGTCCGTCTCGTCGGCGGCCTCGGTCTTGAGCCGCTTGATGTGCGTGATCCGCTGCGACGCCTTCAGCACGAAGCGGAACCCGTCCCCCACCTGCGCGGCCCAGCCCTCCACCACGGATGCCTTCGGCATGCGGTAGAACGTGTTGTTGATCTCCACCGACGGCAGCTTCGTCGCGTAGTACGTGAGCCGTTCCTTCGACGGCAGATCCTCCGGGTAGAAGACGCCCGCCCACTCGTCGTAGCTGAATCCGCTCGTGCCCGCCCACCAGCGCACTCGTTCGCTCCTCCCGCGGCGGCCGATGCCGACCCGCGCATCGTAGCCCAGAGCGGAGGCGAATGCGCGGTTGCCGCGGGCATCCGTCCCCCCGACAATGGATGCCATGGCGCATCCCACCCTTCGCCCGGGAACCCGCCGGAACGCCGTCGCGCTCGCGCTCGCGCTCGCGGTGGCGGTGGCGGCCGCCGGGTGCGCCGTGCGGGAGCCGCGCGCCCCGGACCCCGGCGACGCTTCCGAGGACGCGGCGCCCCTGGACGAGCGCGTCGCGGACGCCATCCGGGCGCGCGCCGAGGCGGCGGGCGCGGCCGCCGCGGGCACGGCGGCGGCGAGCATGGTGGGCGAGGAGACGCTGCGCGCCTTCGCGCAGACCGCGGAGCTGTACGCCGCGCGCGACTACGAACCGCTGTGGAGCGACGACGGCGACGTCGCGAGCGACGCGGACTCGCTGCTCGCCGTGGTGGCGGAGGCGGCCTCGCACGGGCTCGCGCCGGCGGACTACCACGAGGGCGCGGCGGCGGCGCTGCGGGAGGTCGTCGCGGCGGCGCCGGACGACGCGCGCGCGGCGTCGCGGCTGGCGGACCTGGACCTGCTTCTCACGGACGCGTTCGTGCTGCTCGCTTCGGACCTCCGCGTGGGGCGCGTGGATCCCGAGACGATCGATCCGGAGTGGAACGCCGCGCGTCCGGGCAACGAGCCCTTCGAGACGCTGGAGTCCGCGCTCAAGTCCGGGCGCGTCGCCGCCGCGCTGCGCGCGCTGGCGCCGCGCAGCACCGAGTACCGGGACCTCCGCGAGGCGCTCGCGCGGTTCCGCGCCGCCGCGGACGAGCCGTGGCCGCCGCTCGGCCCCGGCCCGACGCTGAAGCGCGGCGTGCGCGACCCGCGCATCCCGGCCCTGCGCGCCCGCCTGCACTGGACGGGCGACGCGGACTCCCCGCTCGCGCCCGGCGTCCCGGCCGTCTCCGCCGAGCCGTCCGACAGCGCCGCCGCGGTCGACCCGGAGCTCTTCGACGACTCGCTCGACTCCGCGGTGCGCTCGTTCCAGCGGTCGCACGGTCTGCCCCCGGACGGCGTGGTGGGGCCGGTCACGTTCGGCGAGCTGGACGTCCCGCCCGCGGTGCGCGCGCGGCAGATCGAGGCGAACCTGGAGCGGTGGCGCTGGCTGCCGCGCGAGTTCGAGCGCCGGCACCTGCGCGTGAACATCGCGGGCTTCGTGCTGGAGGCCGTGGAGGAGGGACGCGTGGTGCTGGACATGCGCATCGTGGCCGGGAAGGAGTACCGGCGCACGCCGGTCTTCAGCGGCACGATGAGCTACCTCGTGTTCAGCCCGTACTGGAACGTGCCGCCGCTGCTCGCGAACGAGGACTGGGTGCCGAGCGCGCGGAAGGACCCCGCCGCGCTGGCCGCACAGGGCATGCGCGTGCTGGAGGGCTGGGGGGCGGACGAACGGGAAATCGATCCCACGACCGTGGACTGGGCGAAGGTCACGCCGCAGAACATCCGCGTGCACTTCCGGCAGGATCCGGGCCCGGCGAACGCGCTGGGCGGCGTGAAGTTCATGTTCCCGAACAAGTTCGACGTGTACCTGCACGACACGCCGGCCACGGACCTCTTCTCGCGGATGCCGCGCGATTTCAGCTCCGGTTGCATCCGCCTGGAGAAGCCGGCCGCGCTGGCGGTCTACGTGCTGGACGACCGCAAGTGGGACCTGGAGCGCGTCAAGGCGGCCATGCGCGCGGGCGAGGAGAAGACCGTGCGGTTGCGCACGAAGATCCCGATCCACATCCTGTACTGGACCGCGTGGGTGGACGAGCACGGGAAGCTGCAGTTCCGCCGCGACGTCTACGGCCGCGACGCCACCCTGCTCGGCGCGCTGCACGGGACGCCCCCGCTCTGAACGGCCGGCATGCCGTCCAGGCTCCTGCACGGCGACCGACGGGCACGGACACGCCGGGCCGTGGCTACCCCCGCGGCCGCCTCGCTGCCTTCGCGTTCGCCGTGGTCACCACGAGCCGAGCCTCCGACAGCGTACCGAGCAGCGCACGCTGCCCCACCGTGAACCCGTCTCCCCCGCGCAGCGGAGCCGTCAGCACGAAGCCGTAGTCCGGCGCGCCCAGCGTCACGATCTCGTCCACGACCTGCGTCACGTTCAGCCGAAGCGTCCCGGTGGCCTGCCCCGCCGGGATCGTGACCTCCTCGAAGTACGACTCGTCGAGGTCGCCGCCCGGGCGGTTCCAGGGAGTGGTCCACGTCGCGCTCTGACCGCGCCAGCCCCGGGCAAGTCCGTAGACCGGACGCTGCGCTTCATGGTCAGCTCCTTGCTCATCGGTACATGGCCTTGATGCGGCCAAAGGACGTGGGCTCGATCGCCACGCCACCACACCCGGCACCGAACGCCCCGACTGGCCCGCAGGAGGGCGTGGGCGGGAAGAGGCAGGGGGAGTCGTCGCGGACGGTGAGGTCCAACGAGGAGAGATCGCAGAAGAGGAGATCCGCCGTGAAGTCGGTCGGAGCCGGCGCGCCCCCGCCGCCGAAGTCGCCGGCCGCGTTTCCCCAGAAGAGGTTGCAGCCGCTCGTGAAGGACGTGCCGCTGGCGAAGCGAACCGCGGGGCGCGGCGAGTATGCGACCACGTTGTTGTGGAAGGATCCGGTTGCTCCCGGTGCGGCCGCGAACGCCGCCCCGTCCGAGGGTGTAAGAAGAACTGTGTAAGCGGCCACGATGTAGACTTCATCCCGAGGA
>CAYYFX010000162.1:0-6171 GCA_964471155.1 uncultured Gemmatimonadota bacterium
CTCCGCGCGATCTGCAGCGCCGCGCGCTCCGGGCCCGACTGCGACGACCCCGCGGCCTTCGCGGCCACCAGGTAGAACGCGCCGGCCAGGTAGCCCATGATCTCGTCGTCCACGACCTTCATCGGCGACTTCTTCCCCTGCATGTCCTTGCCCGCGTAGATCGTGTCGAGGATGGCGTGGGCGGACTCGTGGATCAGGAGCGCCTTCTCGTCCCAGTACGTGCTCCCGAAATCGTGGCCGGACGCGATGATCGTGTTCGCGCCCGGATCGTAGTACGCGATCCGCCCCTGGATGCTCGAGTCGACCTTGGTCTTCACCTTGCCGTTGTGCACGTCGGCGGCCAGCCGGTAGAACACGATCGGCGCGATGCCCCGGTTCTGGTGCATGAAGTTGACCCAGCGCACGGGGGGCGAGAGAAGGGCGTTGATGAGGTTGTCCTTCAGCTTCATGGCGGATCCTCCGGATCGGTTGGCCGGCTTGCGGTGAACGCGGGTGCGGCCCTATCCCGGATAACGCGAACCGGCCGCGGCGGAGGACATCGGCCCCCTCGCCCGGACCGCCCGGAGGCCGTCCGGGGCCGCCCCGGACGGCCGCGTCAGATCCGCACGCCGTACCCGCGGCCGAACTGGCTCAACTTGCGGAAGCCGCGGTCGTCGTCATCCGGACCCTCGTCGAAGGCGGCCTGCGAGGGCCAGAAGAACGCCCACACCGCCCGGCCGCCGGCGTACGCGGTGTCGTCCTCCATGCCGTAGTGCTCCTCGAACCGCTCCCCCAGCGCCTTGCAGTGCACGCCCCGGACCTTGCCCAGCGGGGCCCCGAGCGCGAGCAGGGCGTCCTGCACGGCGCCCAGCCGCCGGCGGGACAGCGTCAGGTTGTAGCTGCCGGCCCCGGCCCGGTCCGTGCGGGCGTACATCTCGAGCACGCTCCCGGGCTCCCGCAGCGTCGCGATGCTGAACGCCAGCAACTCCCGCTGCTTGAAGTTGAGCGTGTAGTCCTCCGTGGCGAACCCCAACGCGGCGAGCACGCACGTCCCGTCGGCGTGGTCGCCCCGGTACGTGGCGATGAGGTGCTCCTCCAGGCTCTGCAGGGTCTCCAGTCTCATGCGCTCCTCCCGGCGAGTCTGAGCAGGCGCCACGGCACCGTGTCCGCCGCGACACAGGAACGAGGGGGTCGATCGGTGGAACGAGCGGACCGGGGCGATCCGAACGCCGTCGCCCGTGGCCGGGCCGTCCCTCCGGCGGCCCGACCCGTCGGGCCCACCGGCCCCGGGTCAGGTCTACCCGAACCGGCCCCGCGAAGTCGAGACTTCCCGGTCGATCTCGTGCCGCGCGAGATCAGCCGGCGCCGGACGTTCGCCAGCCCGATGCGTCACCGGGACGTGCCGCCGCGCCCTCTCCGCATCCACGCGTACAGCGGGAACCCCAGCGCGGCGATCGCCACCCCCGCGCCGGCGCGCCAGCCCGACGCGGAGAAGTCGCTGGCCACGAGCACGACCGTCACGACGATGAAGAGCAAAGGCGTCGCCGGATACCACGGCGCGCGGTACGTCCCCGGATCCCGCGGCGCCTGTCCGCGCGCCTCCCGCCGCCGCTTCCCGAACAGGGCCGCGACGGTGACGCCGTAGAAGAGCCACGACGTCGTCACGAACCACCCGGACGCGTCCTCGAACCCGCCGGCGAACCACAGCCACGCGATCGCGAGCACGGCCTGCAGCCACAGCGCGAAGTCCGGGGTGCCGCGGGCGCTCACGTGCGCGGCGCGCCGGAGGAAGAGGCCGTCGGCCGCCATCGCGAGGGTCACGCGGGGGCCGGTGAGGACCGAGGCGCTCACGGTCCCGAACGTGGACACGGCCACGAGCACGGCCAGCGCGCGCCCGCCGGCCTCGCCCAGGATGCGACGGATCGTCTCGCTCCCCACCGCCTCGTACCGCCCCACCTCGGCCGGCGTGAGGACGGCGAAGTAGGCGAGGTTCGTCACGACGTAGATCGCGATCACGATGCCCGTGCCCAGGAGGATCGCGATCGGCAGCGCGCGGCGCGGGTCCACGACCTCGCCGGCCACGTACGTGGAGTCGGTCCAGCCGTCGTACGCGAACAGGATGGGGATCATGGACAGGGCGAGTCCGAGCAGCAGCGGATGGGATCCGATCGAGGCTTCCGGCGCCGCCACCGCCCCCCCCGCCTCCGGCCCGGCGTGCGGCAGCAGGAACGCCGCCGCGCACAGCCCGAGGATCCCCGCCACCTTCAGGTTGGTCAGCCAGGTCTGCGTGCTCGCCCCTTCGCGAACTCCGAGCCAGTTGACGATCGTGAGCACCAGGATCGCCCCCGCGCCGGCCGGGAAGCGCGCGGACGCCGGCAGGCCGACCGCGTCGCAGAAGTAGATGGCGAACACGCTCGCGATCGACGCGATGACCGTGGGCTTGATCACCCCGAGGCTGGCCCAGCCGAACACGAAGCCGAGCCGGTCGCCGAACGCGCGGCGGATGAAGACGTACAGCCCGCCCGTCTCCGGGTGCGCCACCGCGAGCTCGGCCAGGACGAGGGAGCCGCACAGCGAGAGCAGCCCGCCGAGCACCCAGGCGAGGAGGATGACCGGAACCTCCGTCAGCTCCTGCGCCACCGAATGCGGGGAGCGGAAGATGCCCGACCCCACGATGCTCCCCACCGTGATCGCGGTGGCGGCGTAGACGCCGATCCGGCGCTGCAGCTTCGGCGGTGAAGGCGGTGACGACATCGACCGTTCCCCTCTCGCGGCACCGGACGTCCCGGCCGGGACGCGGCAAGACGCGGAAGGTCATGTTCCGGCGCCACCGGCCGGGAATCAAGCGCGGAGGATCCCCCGGACGCCTAGCCCGGCCCGCGCGGCGTCTCCCCGGTACGTTCCCCGCTTCCGCGAGCGCGATGCGTCTATCGGAGCAGTACTGCCTTCCGCGACTGCACCTGGCCGTCGGCCGTGAGCCGCAGGAAGTAGACGCCGGACGGAACGTCGAGGTCGTCGGAGTCCCGTCCGTTCCAGGTCGCCTCATGCCGTCCCGCTTCCCGCGTGCCGTCGAACAGGGACCGGATCATCCGTCCGCGGACGTCGTAGACGCGCAGTGCGGTGTGCGCCCGTCCCGGGAGGACGAATCGGACGATCGTGTTCGTGGCGAACGGGTTCGGCGCGTTCGGCAGCAGCCGGATCCCCGATGCGGCCGCGAGCGGGAGGATCCCCTCGCCGGCGCCGACGGCAACCTCCGAGGACGCGAGATAGATCTCCGCGTTGCCGTCGCGCTCATCCTGCCACACGATGGCCCACCTCCCCTGAGGCAGCGACGCGCCCGCGGGATCGACGGCGATGTCCGGGTGTTCGCTCGACGCCCCATCGACGGTCAGCCGGACATCGCCGGTGCGGTTCGTGCATCCCCAGAACCGGCAGAAGTAGATCTCCGCGTTGCCGTCGCGCGTGTCCGACCAGGTCGCGAATCCGTTCGAGGCATCGGCGTCGATCGAGGGACAGCCGGCGGTCCCGGAGCCCTGCGAGATCTTGCACGCGCTGTTCGTGCCCTGGTAGTTGAAGAGGTCCCCGTTCCGCTCGAACACCATGAAGAGGAACGAGCCGTTGTGCGTGATCGACGGGCACATCGGATCCGACCCCTGCATGATGTTGTGCGAGGCCACGGAGACGCCGCAGCTCGCGTTCACCATGGCTTCCCGGATCTGATCGTAGAATGTCGTCGACAGGTCCGCCCAGTGGATGACCGCGAGACCATCGGATTGCCGCGTCGTCACGACCGGCCGCTTGTGGATGCCGGGGATGGTCCCGGCGTTGAACGACCGCTCACAGGTCATGGCGCCGGATGCGTCGTACCTCCGGTAGTAGACGTTCTGATTCGTCGTCTCGAAGTGGCGCCACGTGATGTCCGTGGCACCGGCGTCGAGCGCGGAGACGCGGGGGTCCCCGGCGGCGCCGCCTAAGACGACATCGTCCAGGACCCTCGTGCCGGCAGGATCCAGCCGGCACAGGACGACCTCGCCCACGCCGCTGAGGTTGGAATCCTCCTGCCACACGACGTGGCTCGTCCCCGTGGCATCCATGTCGATGTCCGGCCGGAACTCGTCCTCCGGCGTGTCGGTCACGCGCACGACCGGCGTGATCGGGACCCCGAGCAACGTGAACTTCTGCCAGAAGATCTCCTGGTTGCCGTGGCGATCGTCCTGCCAAACGACGGCGACGTTCCCGTCGGGGCCGATGGCGACGCGCGGCCGGATCGAGGAACCCGGGTCCTCCGTGAGCCGGACGTTCGTGGCGCCGGGCGTGACCCGGTCCACGTACAGGAACTCCGCACCGGCGATGTCGTCCGCGGCGAGCGAGGCGAACGTGGAGTCGCAGACGGCCTCGTTGCGACTTCGCGCCCGCATGGTGACGCCGGGGATGTCCTGCTCGTGGCCGAGACCGAGCACGTGCCCGACCTCATGGACGGCGGCACCCACGAGATCGAGGGTGGGAGCGAACGGGGGAAGGCACGTCATCGATGCCTCGCACTCGAGGCCCGTGGCCTCGTCGGGGGTTCCCCAGCGCCAGCAGCCCGGCCCGAGGTTGGCCTCCTCGCGGAACCGGATGTCGGTGTCGACGATGCGGGCCAGAGGCACACCGTTCACCGACATCGTCACCGTCGTGTCGATCCAGACCGACGTGGCCGCGAACGTGTGCGGATCGAGATCCGGATCCTCGAACGTGATGGTGTTCCTGCCGTCCGACGAATCGGCGCCCCACGTGGCGCCCGCGTGGACGAGGTGGAAGTCCGGGGCATCGGCGCCCAGCGCCGTCTGCCAGGCCTCGAACGCCGCCTGGATGTACTCGAAGTCCGGGTCGACCGCCGCCAGCGGGTAACCGGTCGGGTTGATGTAGTAGGCGACGGTCGTCTCGTGCCACCGATAGTGGTGATTCCCGATCGTCGCGAGCTCGAAGCCGAGCACGGGCGGCGGCGTCATCCCGGCCAGCAGGGTGACACCGACGGCGGTGAGGACAGGACAGTGGTATCGAGGTCGCCGCATCGCAGGCCTCCGGGTTCTGCCACCACGCGGCGCCCATGAGGGCCACGAGGGAGGCGGAACAGGCCGGGTTCGCCTGCACGACGCGAGCGACTGCAGGCGACCCGGGCAGCAGGAGGCGCGGCGACGATACCACGGTCGCGAGCGGACTCCACCACCTTCCTGACCGGAGGACGGAGGCGAGCGATGTCCGGACACGCTCCTCGCGGCGATCCCGATTCCGCGGGACGCCGCCCGCCCGGAGGGCGTACCCTGAACTTCCGCACGGCTCCGGTGTGTCCATGGAGCACGAGGTCCCGGTACGCCCGCCCACGGGCAGGACGGTCGGCGATGAACGACGGCGTCGCAGACGGACCGGCCGGCACGGCCCCACCAGCCCGGCCCACCGCGGGCCCGTTCGGCTCCTTCGCTCCCGAAGCTCCGGCCAAGGACATGCTCGCCGCCGTGCGTTCGCTCCTGGCCGTCGAGAACATCTACCGGGCCGCCGTCCGCGAGATCACCACGAAGCTGGAGATTCTCAACGACGAGTTTCGCACGTCCCGGGACCGCAACCCGATCCACTCGATCAGCACGCGGGTCAAGAGCCCCGAGAGCATCCTGGAGAAGCTGGCCCGGCGCGGCTTCCCGGTGGGCACGGACTCCGCGCGCGAGAACCTGACCGACATCGCCGGCGTCCGGGTGATCTGCCCGTACATCGACGACATCTACCTCATCGCCGACCTCCTGCTGTCGCAGGACGACATCGAGCCGGTGCGGGTGACGGACTACATCCAGAACCCGAAGCCGAACGGGTACCGCAGCCTGCACCTGATCGTGACGGTCCCGGTCTTCCTCTCCGACCGGACCGAGCGGGTCAAGGTGGAGATCCAGATCCGCACGATCGCCATGGACTTCTGGGCCACGCTGGAGCACGAGCTGGCCTACAAGCTGGCGGAGCGGAGCGCGGCGGACCTCGCGGAGGAGCTGCGTACGTGCGCGGACGAGATCGCCGGGATCGACCGCCGGATGCAGGCGCTGCATCGGCTGGTCAGCCCGCCCGCACCGGCACTGCCGTTGCCCCGCGGGGGACGGGTGGCCTAGAGCGTACGCCGCACGGAGGCGCGCCTTTCGCTTCGGCCAGGGTGCGCGCGCCGCCATCGCC
>CAYYFX010000163.1:0-6108 GCA_964471155.1 uncultured Gemmatimonadota bacterium
CTGGTCCAGTCCGGCAAGCCGGTCGGCGTCTTCCGCACGCATGCGGACGCGCCGCGCGTGCTCCTCGCGAACTCGAACCTGGTGGGACGCTGGGCGAACTGGGAGCACTTCCGCGAGCTGGAGCGGAAGGGGCTCATGATGTACGGGCAGATGACGGCCGGAAGCTGGATCTACATCGGCACGCAGGGGATCCTGCAGGGCACGTTCGAGACCTTCGCGGAGCTGGCCGCGCAGCACTTCGGCGGCGACCTCCGCGGCCGCCTCGTCCTCACCGCCGGCCTCGGCGGCATGGGCGGCGCGCAGCCCCTCGCCGCCACGATGAACGGCGGCGTGGCGCTCGTGGCGGAGGTGGATGCGTCCCGCATCCGCCGCCGCCTGGAGACGCGGTACCTGGACGAGGCCGCGTCGTCCTTCGACGACGCGCTCGCCCGCGCCCGCAAGGCGCTCGCGGAGAAGCGCGCCGTGTCCATCGGCGTGGAGATGAACGCGGCGGACTGCTTCGAGCAGGTGCTCGCCTCGGACCTGCGCGCGGATGTGGTCACGGACCAGACCTCCGCGCACGACCTGCTGGAAGGCTACGTGCCGTCCGGCCTCGCCTTCGACGCCGCGCTGGATCTTCGCCGCCGCGACCCCGCGGACTACGTCCGCCGCGCGAAGGCCACCGCCGTGCGCCACGTGAAGGCCATGCTCGCCCTGCAGGCGAAGGGCAGCGTGGTCTTCGACTACGGCAACAACCTCCGCGGCGCCGCCGAGGACGGCGGACTCGAGGGGGCGTACGGTTACCCCGGCTTCGTCCCCGCGTACATCCGGCCGCTCTTCTGCCGCGGCAAGGGGCCGTTCCGTTGGGTGGCGCTCTCCGGCGACCCCGCGGACATCGCGGCCACGGACGAGGCGCTCCTCGCCGCGTTCCCCAAGGACAAGGTGCTCGCGCGCTGGCTCCCGCTCGCGGCGGAGCGTGTGGCGTTCCAGGGGCTGCCGTCGCGCATCTGCTGGCTCGGCTACGGGGAGCGGGCGAAGGCGGGGCGCATCTTCAACGAGCTGGTGTCGTCCAGGCGCGTGAAGGCGCCCATCGTGATCGGGCGCGACCACCTGGACACGGGCTCGGTGGCGTCGCCGTACCGCGAGACCGAGGCCATGAAGGACGGCTCGGACGCGGTCGCGGACTGGCCCATCCTGAACGCGCTCCTGAACACCGCGTGCGGCGCCACGTGGGTGTCGTTCCACCACGGCGGCGGCGTGGGCATCGGCAACTCGCTGCACGCCGGCATGGTGATCGTGGCGGACGGCACGCCCGAGGCGGGACGGCGGCTCGAGCGCGTGCTCACCGCGGATCCGGGCACGGGCGTCATGCGGCACGCGGACGCGGGCTACGAGCTCGCCGTGCAGGTGGCGCGGGAGAAGGACATGGACCTCCCCGGCATCACCGACCGATGAGCGCGGGCCGGCCATGAACGGGCGCGCCACGCTGGTCGTCGAGAACGCGGCCGAGGTGCTCACGATGGAGCGCCCCGGCCTCTCCGGCCCGCGCCGCCGCGGCGATCTGCGCGAGGTGGGGCGGATCGAGCACGGCGCGGTGGCGGTGGCGGACGAGAGCATCCTGTGGGTCGGTCCGGCGCACGAGCTGCCGCGCGTCCCCCTGGCGCGGGACGTCGTCCGCATCGACGCCCACGGCGGCACGGTCTGCCCCGGCTTCGTGGACTGCCACACGCACCTGGTCTTCGCCGGTTCCCGTCACGACGAGTTCGAGCGCCGCCTCGCCGGCGAGAGCTACGTGGAGATCGCGGCGAAGGGCGGCGGCATCCAGGCGTCGCTGCGCGCGGTGCGCGACGCGTCCGAGAAGGACCTGGTCCGCCTCGCGCGCGAGCGCATGGACCGGATGCTCGCCCACGGCACCACCACGCTGGAGGCGAAGAGCGGCTACGGCCTGCGCACGGACGCGGAGCTGAAGCAGGTCCGCGCCCTGGCCCGCGCGAGCGAGGGGCACGCGGTGGAGACCGTGTCCACGTTCCTCGGCGCGCACGAGTTCCCGCCGGAGTTCCGCGAGGACCGCGAGGCGTACGTGCGGCTCGTGATCGAGGAGATGATCCCCGCGGTCGCGGAGCTGGGCCGGTGCGAGTACGCCGACGTCTTCTGCGAGGATGGCGTGTGGACCGTGGACCAGTCCCGCCGCGTGCTGCTCGCCGCGCGCGAGGCCGGCATGAAGCCGCGGCTGCACGCGGACGAGTTCGCGCCGTCCGGCGCCGCCGAGCTGGCGGCGGAGCTGGGCGCGGCGTCGGCGGACCACCTCAGTGCGATCTCGGACGCCGGCGTGGCCGCGCTGGCGGACTCGCCCACGATCGGGGTGCTCCTGCCCGGAACCACCTTCTCCTGCCGGATCCCCCCGGCGAACGCCCGGCGCCTGGTGGACGCCGGGGTGGCCGTCGCCCTCGCCACGGACCTCAACCCCGGGAGCTGCGGGGTGGAGGCCATGGGGGTGGTGCTCGGGCTGGCCTGCCTGCACCTCGGGCTCCTGCCGTCGGAGGCCTTCGTGGCCGCCACCGTGAACGCCGCCTTCGCCCTGGACCGGGCGGACCGGATCGGCTCCCTGGCCCCCGGGAAGCAGGCGGACCTCCTGATCCTGGACGTCCCGGACTACCGGGCCGTCCCCCAGCGGTTCGGGACCAACCCCGTGCGCACGGTCATCAAGAGCGGGCGGCGGGTGGTGGGGTAGGGGCGGGTGGCCCTTCCGCTGCGGAACGTGCCCTCCGAGGGCACGAACGGGCGCTCCAATGTGATCGGCTGGCGAGCGATGCCCGGGTGGGCCGGGCGGTTCCGTGACGGGATTCGATCCACGAGGGCGACGGAACGCGTTACGTTTCGAGAGCGGTTCCTGCCGCGTGTGATCCACGGCTTTCGTGGACACAGCATCGACGATTCGGCGCGAGTACCGGGTGACGATGATCGGCCAGCATCTTGATGTCATCTCATTCCAGGTCGAGTCCGACGCCGAACCCATCCCCGTTTCGGCTACGGCGTATGTGATCCGAGTCTGGCGGGCAGCACTCATGGCGCGGTCCGACCAGCCCGTCCCCGAGATCATCAGCGGACATCCCCCGGGGAGCACCCCCGAGGACCCGTCGCCCAGCCGTCGTTCACACCTCGCGCTGTTTCCTTTGCCGGTGCCGGCGCCGCTGGGCCCAGAGCCTGTCCTGCTGGGGCTTGCTGCCGCGACGCCGCGGTCGGCGTCGTCCACGGAGCGCACGACGTGTCTTCGGGCTCTGGCACGCGTCACGAGGCTGACGCTCGGCGGGCTTGGTGTGTGGAGCCTTCGCGTCGTCGGTGAAGAGACGGCACCTTCCGCGCTTCGACCTTCCGCCTGGGCGCGCCCGGCCACCGAGTGGGCCAGCGTGACGCCCGTTGTGCTGGGGAGATTCCCGCGAGACCCGTTCGGAGAGGAGTCGCGGTCGCTCCTCCGCCAGGCGTGCCGTATCGCTGACCTGCCGGAACCGGAGGACCTGCACGTTTCAGGTGCCGCCTGGACTCCGGGGGTTCCGCCGTCCTCGAGATTCCCCCCGGCGCCATCCAGACCCGGCCGTCCTCGACGATTTCACGTGCACGTGCGCGTCCGCTTCCGCGAGGTGGTCGCCGGTCCCGTGCTTCTGGGGGCGGGGAGACACATCGGCTATGGCCTCCTCCGCCCCGTGTCCTCCAGCGACGGACTCGGAGCCGGAGCGGACGGATTTACCCATCGCGCTCACGAGTGACGTTCCGGCGACCGAAGTCCCTTCGGGTGGCCCGATCCGCACCGGCCGGCCCCCGGCCGGGGGGAATCGCATGGACGATCGAGAAGCCGACCTGGTCCCCGTGCGCATGCTCAACGAGTACGCGTACTGTCCTCGACTGTTCCACCTCATGCACGTGGAGGGGCGGTGGGCGGAAAACGCCTTCACCGCCGAGGGCACCGAGGCTCACCGACGGGTCGATCGACTCGACCACCTGCTCCAGTCGGCGGATGAACTCGACGTTCCGCCCGAGTCCGACGAGGGCGACGCCCCGCCCGTCATCACACGGTCCGTACCTCTGGGGAGCGAGTCCCTCGGGATCACGGGGAAGCTGGATCTGGTCTCCGCCGCGCCGGGAACCGACGGGACTTTGGAGGCGGTCCCGGTGGACACGAAGCGGGGCCACCCACCGGACAACCCAGAGCGCTGCTGGGAGCCCGAGCGGGTCCAGTTGATGGCGCAGGGCTTACTGCTCCGCGAGGCCGGCTACCGGTGCGACCACGGGATGCTGTACTTCGCCGGCGCGCGGCGTCGGGTCACGGTCCCCTTCACCGCATCCCTTGAGCACCGGACACGGGAGGTCATCACCGCCGCACGTGCGGCGCAAGACAGCCCGGACCTCCCGCCGCCTCTGGAAGACGATCCGAAGTGCATCGGCTGCAGCCTCAGCGGGATCTGCCTCCCGGACGAGACCTTGGCTATGCGGCACCCGGACCCCGCAACGATCCCGCCGGAGGGGCTGCGGCGGCTCTTCGTGCCGCGCGATGATGCGGTTCCCCTGTACGTCCAGGAGCCCGGGGCTTCCGTGGGGAAGACCGGAGGGCAGCTCGTCGTTCGAAAGCACGGGGCGGAGTTGGGCCGGGCGCGCATCATCGACGTGAGCCAGCTCGTCGTCTGCGGGGCGGTTCAGGTGTCCCATGCGGTCCTCCACTCGCTGTGCGAGTCCGGTGTTCCGGTTGTTCACCTCTCCACGGGCCACTGGCTCTACGGCGTGACTTGGGGCATGACGCTCCGGAACTCGTTCGATCGCGCGGCGCAGTTCCGTGCGGCGGCCACGCCGCGGAGCGTCCTGGTGTTCGCTCGATCACTCGTTGCCGCCAAGATCCGGAACCAACGAACCCTGCTACTGCGGAACGCTGCTCCGCGCCCCGACCGCGAACTCGCGGAGCTCGACGCGCTAGCCGGTCGTGCAGAGGACGCCCGTCGTGTGAAGGAACTCCTGGGCCTGGAAGGCATGGCGGCGAGGCACTACTTCGCGTGCTTCGGCAGGCTGCTGCGACCGGACGACCTCGACGTGGACTGGGACTTCCGGATCCGGAATCGACGGCCGCCACGGGATCCCGTGAACGCACTCCTCTCGTTCGGCTACGCGCTCCTCGCCAAGGAGGTGACCGTCGCGGCGATCTCCGAGGGGCTCGATCCGTGGTGGGGTCTCTATCACCGTCCCCGGCACGGGCGGCCCTCCTTGGCGCTTGACCTCATGGAGGAGATCCGACCGCTCGTGGCGGACAGCGCCGTCGTGACCGCCGTGAACACGGGGATGGTCACCCGGTTGTCGTTCCAGAGGACCGGTACGGCATGCATGCTCAACGATAGGGGCCGCAAGGCGATGATCCGGGCCTTCGAGTCGCGGCTCGACCAGCTCGTCACGCACCCGGTCTTCGGGTACCGGTGCTCGTGGAGAACCCTGCTTCGCCTGCAGGCGCGGCTGTTCTCCCGCTGGCTGCGGGGTGACGTCCCCGCGTACCAGCCGATGATGACCAGGTGACCCTTGCGACGGCGCATCCTCGTGGCGTACGACATCTCGGACGACCGTCGGCGCACCAAGGTGGCGACGGCGATGGAAGCGCACGGAGACCGAGTGCAGTATAGTGTCTTCGTCTGCCGGCTCACGGGGCGGGAGTTGGCAATGCTGCGTGGGCAGCTTCGCGACGCGATCGACCACCGCGAGGATCAGGTGATCTTCGTGGACCTGGGAGAGGACGACGGGGCGTCGGGGCCGGAGGGGATTCGTACGATCGGGCGGCCGTATGCGCCGATCGTGCGAGCGACGGTGATCTGAGTTCGCGAGCGGGGGTGATGGTCCAGGATCCCGTGGGGGGGCTCGAAGGTGTTGCCGGGCAGTGCCTTGACGAGGATCGGATGGCAACCGGGCAGGTCGTGCTCTGTGGTCCAAGACGCGCCTCTCGCGCGGGATCGTGCAAAGGCTTGTGCCGGAGCGGTTTGGAAAGGGTGCTCGTTCCGCGGCCGATCGGCCGCGGCCTCATTGAAGCTGGTGGACGAGGTGGCGGATCGGCTGCTGGAGTCCCCGTTCCGCGGCCGATCGGCCGCGGCCTCATTGAAGCGT
>CAYYFX010000164.1:0-6074 GCA_964471155.1 uncultured Gemmatimonadota bacterium
CCCTGCTTCTCGAAGGCCTTGCGCGCGAAGGCACCAATCTCGGCATCCTCGACCTCGCCCGCGGCCGGATCGAGGACCGCGAACGTGTCGTACACGCCGAACCTCGCGTCGCGTCGCGGCGGTCCGGCGGCGGGGTGCGGCGCGAGTCCTTCGAGCGCGTAGCCGCGCTCGTAGGCGACGAAGCCGATCGCGCCGCCGGGGAACCCCGCGCGGCGCGCGTCCGGAACCCGGGGCAGTGCCGCGCGCAGGGCCGCCGACGGGATGCCGTCGCCGGCGCCGCCGTCCGCGATCACGGCCGCCGGTGCGGCGCCCATCCACTGCGGCGCGTCGGGGCGCGAGGCGAGGCGGAAGCGCCGCTCGGCCGGCAGCCGGCGGAAGAGCGCGTCCGCGTCCTCGCGCGCGCGGAAGCGGTGCCGGCGCGGCACGCGTCCGGTCACGGGGCGCCGGGCCCCGGGGAGGATCGCAGCGCGGCGAGCCGCTTGCGCAGCTCGTCGTTCGACGGGTCCAGCGCGACGGCCCGCTCGAGGTCGGCCACCGCACCCGCCGCGTCGCCCTGCCGGTGTCGCACCGCCGCGCGCATCGCCGCGAGCCTCGCGCTGTCCGGGTGCCGCCCGACGGCCGCATCCAGCGCGGTGCGCGCCTCGTCGAAGCGCCCGGCGCCGGCCAGGTACGACGCGATCGCGCTCCACGCGTCGCCGGCCACCGTGTCGTGCTCCGCGGCGCGCCGCAGCCACGCCAGGCCGCGCTCCTCCTCGCCGACCACGAGCGCGGTCTGTCCCGCGTTCATGAGGAAGTACGGATCGTCCGGCATGGACGGCGCCAGCTCCGCGAACAGCGCGTACGCCTCGGCGTAGCGGCCCGCCATGCCCAGCGTCGTGGCGAGCGCCAGCGTCTCCTCGGGCGCGCCCGCGGCGAGCGCGAGCGCCTCGCGCCGCACCGCGACGGCCTCGTCCGCGCGGCCCGTGGCCTCCAGCGCCTCGGCGAGGGAGCGGCGCACCCGGAAGCTGAACGGCATCGCCGCGGCGGCGGCGCGCAGGTCCGCGAGCGCCGGTTCCGCGCGCCCCGCGCGCAGGAGCAGGGCGCCGCGGTGGAACCGCGCCTCCGCGAGCGCGGGCGCGACGCGCAGCGCGGCGTCGTACTCCGCGGCGGCCTCCGCGTCGCGGCCGGCGCGCGCGTACGCGTTGCCCCACTGCAGGTGCGTCTGGCCCCAGTCGATATGCCGGATGCCGAGGAAGTCCACGTGCACCGCCGCCAGCGCGGCGGCGAGGAGCGCGCCGCGCGCGAGGCGCGTCCGCCGCGGCACGCCAGGGCCGACCAGCGCGGCGACGCCGGCGCCGGCGAGCACGAGCAGCCCCGGCCACGCGGCCATGCGGTAGCGCGCGCACACGAAGACGAGGATGACCCCGGCAGCGGCCGCGAGCGCGTGCGCCCAGAGGAACGCGAGCTCGCGCAACCGCCGGCGCGCGGAAACGATCCCGACCAGCGCGAGCGGCAGGATCCAGCCGAAGTCGGGAAGGGGCGCCGCGAGGAGCGCGTCGCGCGTGCGGGCCGCGTAGAGGTCCCGGTTGTTGCGGATCTCCCACCCCTGCACGAACAGGCAGGTCTTCCGCGCGAGGCCGCGCAGGAACGCCGCGGGGTCGTCCCGGACGAGCGCGAGGAACCGGTCCCGGAAGTGGGCGTCCTCCTCGGCGGGCGTGAAGGGGCGTCCCTGCGTGCGCGCGAGCCAGGCCGAGACGTCCTCGTTGCGCCACGACGAGAACCCCGGGAGCGTGGCGGTCATCCCGTCCGAGTCCGGGTGGTTGCCGATCCAGAGGTTCAGCCCGCCCTGCGTGGCCAGCAACACCCAGTCCCCGGAGACCACGCGGTTGCGGATCGTGATCGGCGCGATCACGAGGATCGCGCCCGCGACCAGCGCGAGCGCGCGGCGCGCGCCGCCGCGGCCGTGGGCGAACGCGGCGACCAGCGCGACCGCCGGTACGACGGACAGGAGGTTGGGGCGGGCCAGCGCGGCGCCGCCCGCGAGCGCGCCGAGCGCGAGCCACCGCCCGGCCGTCGACGCGGGGCCCGCGCGATCCCAGACCCGCAGCATCGCCGCCACCAGGAAGAGCTCCAGCGGCGTGATGAGCAGTTCGCGCGCGTAGAAGAGGAGGGGCCAGGCCAGGGCCGCGAGCGCGCCGGTCGCGAGACCCGCGGTGCGTCCGAAGCGGCGGCGCGCGACGCCCGCGAGCAGGACGGCGGTGAGCGCGCCGAGGACCGCCTGGGCCGCGGTCGCCGCGACGAGGTCGGGGCCGGGCAGGGCGAACATCGCCGCCAGGAACCAGGGATACAGCGGCGGGCGGAAATAGGCGCCGCCCTCCGGGCTCCCCCAGAAGTCGCCCGCGGCGATGCGGTGCGCCCAGTCCGCGGCGTACTCCGCGTCCAGCATCGGGATGGCCACGACCGGGTCGTGGCGACCCGAGACGAGGAGCGCCAGCCGGGGAACGAGGGCCAGCGCGAACACGGCGAGGGAGTCCGCGCGACCGGTTCCTGAGGGGAGCGAAACGCGCACGGGTCCCCCGATGGACGGAGCGAGCGGCGAGGATAGGCGGCGGCGCATCCTACGACAAGACGGTCGGTTGCCGCCCCGGAGGCCCCTTGCTATAGTGCCCGGGCTCGACGTCCGGGCGCCGCCGGGGATCGCCGTCCTGCGCCGCCGCGAGCACCCGCCGGCCCGTGCCGCCGGCCGTCCGCCTGGGAGGCGCACCCGATGAACGTCCGTTCCCGCATCCTGCTCGCCGCCGGTCTCCTGCCGCTCCTCGGATCGCCGGTGCATGCCGGCAGCTGGCGCGTGGGGTGCCTGCAGACGGACTGCGACCCTCCCTGCAATTTCTTCGGCCCGTCCGGCATCGCGGACTGCATGGTCAGCCTGGACGTGCTGCCGGGGGACACGGTCACCGTGTGGCCGTCCCTCGCCTGCGACTACAACAGCCCCATCACCATCAAGACGGGCGTCCTGTTGCGCTCCTTCGAGGGGCCCGAGAACACCATCCTGCGGGGGTCCGCCGCCGGAACGCCCGCGGTCTTCTTCGTGGGCACGAACCCCGGCACCCGCGTGGAGGGGTTCACGTTCACCTGGGACTCGGGTGTGAACAGCCTCGGCGGCGGCGTGGGCGCGTACGTGGCCTCGGGCGTCCTGCGGAACAACTGGTTCCTCTCGAACTCCGCCAGCGTCGGCTCCGCGGTGTACCTGCAGAGCTCGGACCTGGTCGTGGAGAACAACCTGTTCCTGTCGAACAGCACCACCGCGGGCGGCGGCGCCGTCGCCGTCTCGGGAGGCGCGCCGATCCTGCGGAACAACACCTTCACGGGGAACTTCTCGCCGTTCGGGTACGAGGGCGCGGCCGTGTACGCGACGGGGTCGAACTTCACGTTCGATCGGAACGTGGTCCACGGCTCGCTGGGCGCGCCCGCGATCTTCTGCGGCGGGGGCAACCTGCCGTCGATCTCCTGCAACATCTTCTGGGCGAACGAGCTCGGCGCCTTCGCGGGGCAATGCGCGGACTCGGTCGGCACGTCGGACAACGTCGCGGCGGATCCGCTGTTCTGCAACGCCGCCGGGCAGGACTTCGGCTTCTGCGCGGACTCGCCGGCCTTGACCGGGCCGTGCGGCGCCGTCGGGTACGCGTTCCCCGGCGGGAACTGCGGGCCGTGCATGCCCACGAGCGTCGCGGTCACGATGGAGGGCATGGGCTGGGGACGGGTGAAGAGCCTGTACCGCTGATCGGCGGCGCTTGACTCCCGCGCACGGCCTGCTACGCTTGCGGACCTTCTTCCGCCCCTGCGTGATCGCCGGAGGTTCCCCATGATGTCGTGCGTCGGTCTCGCCCGGTCCTTCGGGGCGCTCGGTGCGCTCGTGCTGCTCGCTTCGTGTGCCGGGTCGGGGTCCGGGTCGGCGCCGCAGGGGCCCGCGGACTCCGCGGCGATGGACGCCGTCCCCGCGGATCCCATGGCGGAGCTGGAGGCCGCGCGCAAGGCGCTCGACAAGAGCCCCGAGAGCCCGGAGGCCATGTTCCGCCTCGGGCTCGCCTGGCAGCGCCGGGCCGAGATGTCCGGCGACGTCATGACGCCCGCGTACCTGGACTCGGCGAAGGCGCAGTACGACATGGTCCTGCTGCGGCAGCCGGACAACGTGCGCGCGCTCGTGCACGCCGGTCTGGTGCTCGAGGACCTCGGCCGGAAGGACGACGCGCTCGTCCGGTACCGGCAGGCCACGGAGGTCGCGCCGGACGATCCCCGGCCGTTCGTGAACCTGGGCTCCCTCCTGTACTTCGGCTTCAACAAGACCTTCGACGCCAAGGAGGCCCTGCGGCGCGCGCTGGAGCTGGATCCCGACAACGCGGACGCCCACTTCAACCTGGGCGTCCTGTTCGCGGACGCCACGCTGTACCGCGAGGCCCGCGTCGAGTGGGAGCGCGTGGCCGCCGGCCCCGACGGCCCGGCCAAGGCCCTGGCGCTGCAGAACCTCGAGAAGATCCGGCCGCTCCTCGCCGCCCAGGACTCGGCGGCGGCTGCCGCCGCCCGGGCGGACCGCTGAGCCGGATAGCCTGCAGCCTGCCGCCGCGGGATCTTCGGTCCCGGTCGTGCGGTTGACATGAGGCGGGGGGGCGCGCAAGGTTCCAGTCCCTTCGACCTCGACATCCCGACCCTGTGCCGGTGCCGGCTCGAGGCCGGCGTGGAGCGCAAGACGATGATCCGACCGATGTTCCGCACGTGGGTGCCCGTCCTGGCCGTGTTCGCGCTCGCGGGCCCGGGGGCCGGGGACGCCTGGGCCAAGGACAAGAACGACAAGGACATGCCCCAGGTCCGCTCGGCCTCCCCGGAACAGGACGAACTGCGGCAGTACCTGTTCCAGGGGGACCAGTACCGGGACAGCGGCCTGCCCGAGAAGGCCGTCGAGCAGTACGAGAAGGCCCTGGCGATCGACGAGAAGAACCCGGAAGTGTACCCGCGGCTGGGCTACGTGCTGGTCAAGCTCGGCAACTACGAGCGCGCCGTGAAGGTGTACTCCCGGTATGCGGAGCTCGAGCCGGACAACTGCACGGCCCGCGCCAGCGTGGGCTTCGCGTACCTCGGCCAGGGCCTGATGGACCAGGCGGTGCGCGCGTACGAGGAGGCGCTCAAGCTGTGCCCGGACGACGCGTCCGCGTACTCCAACCTGGGCATCGCGTACGAGCAGGCGAACTACCCGATCGAGGCGATCGAGGCGTTCCGGCACGCGGTGGAGCTGAACCCGCAGGATGTGGCCTCCTGGGAGAAGCTCGGCAAGCTGCACTACGAGCGGAAGCAGTACCCGGAGGCCGCGGGGATGTACGAGGCGATCCTCGCGCGCGAGGACCACGGCAAGGACGAGACGTGGGTGGCGTGGGCGCACGGCCGGCTCGCGTTCATCTACCGCTGGGCGGACGACTGCGCCGGGGCCATCCCGCACTGGGAGGCGCAGGCGGCGTCGGCGGCCGTGGACAAGGACTCGAAGGTGCGGGCGATGCGCGGGCTCGCGGGCTGCTACGAGGAGACGCAGCAGTCGGCGAAGGCCGCGGAGCTGTACCGGCAGCTCATCGCGGAATCACCCGACGAGCCGGCGTACTACTACCGCCTCGGGGACCTCCTGAACGACGCCGGCCGCCACCAGGACGCCATCGACGTGGCGAAGCGGGGCACCGAGCTGGACACGGGCTGCTCCGCACACGCGTACTGCGTGATCGGACGCGCGTACGAGAAGCTCGGCGGCATGGCGAACTACAAGCGCGCGGAGCGCGAGTTCCGCAAGGCCCTGACCTGCGGCGACGCGCGCTTCACGGACTACGCGCGCAAGCAGATCGAGCGGCAGCAGCAGCTCGCCAAGTCCGCCGAGGCCCAGCAGAAGCGGAGCGACGCCGGGTACTGATCGGCGTCCGCCGCGGGCGGGCCGGGCCGCGCGGCGCATCCGAGTGCGGGGGGGCCGGTCGCCCCGGCACCCCTCTCGCGGGCCTCTGCGCGCGAGCGCACCGCGCCCTGCGGGCGCGTGGCGTGCGTGCTCGAACGCCCGCGAGAGGGGC
>CAYYFX010000165.1:0-5945 GCA_964471155.1 uncultured Gemmatimonadota bacterium
CGCGGTGACGACGCCGGCGCGTGCGCGGGCCTCCGCGTGGAGCGATGCCGAGGCGCGGGACGGGGTTCCGGAGACCGTCCGTTCGTTCGCGCGCGACGCCGGGTCGCCGAGTGCGCGCGCGCTTCTCCTGCACGGCGCGGGCGGATCCCCCGCGGACTTCCACTTCCTCGCCACGGACCTCGCGCGGCACGGTGTCTCCTCGCTCTGCCCGCTTCTCCCCGGGCACGGCCGCGGCGAGGCGGGCCTGGAAGCGCTTCGCTTCGAGGCGCTGGCCCGCCGGGCCCTGGAGGCCTACGACGCGCTCGGGGAGGGGGACGGCGCCGCGCCGCCGTTCCTCGTCGGGCAGTCCGTCGGCGCCGTGCTCGCGGCGCGCGTGGCGATGGAGCGGACGCCCGCCGGCCTCGTGGCGCTGGCGCCGGCGCTGCGGCCCTTCGTGCTGCGCCGCGTCGGCGTGCTGCTGCTGTCGTTCCTCGTCCGCCCGCGGCTCGCCCTGCACACCCTGCGCTGGCAGACGGACGTGCGCCGCGGCATCCGCGCCACGGTGGCCCGCCTGGGCGACGTGCGCTGCCCGCTGCTCGTACTCCACTCGCGCGACGACGACAGCGTCTCGCCCCGCGGGGCCCGGGAGCTCGTCGAGACCGCGGGGTCGGAGCGCAAGGAGCTCCGGTGGTTGGACCGGCAGGGACACGTGCTGTCCGTGGCGCCGGACCGGGAGCGCGTCTTCGGCCCGGTGCGCGCGTTCGTGACCGGGCCTACTGCGGGAGATCGAAGCGGAAGGTAGGATCCTGGTCACGCAGCCGCGCGACCGCCGCCTCGAGGCGCGCGCGGGCCGCGGCGGACGGTGCGTGATGCCAGGACCAGTACGCGTCGAGGAAGTCGTCCCGGGCGGTCGCGGCCGCGTCCCCGACCGGCGGCGTGTCCTCCGCGGGCTCGACGGGCGCCGCGGGCGCGGCGCCGGACAGGGCCGCGAAGCTCTCGTCCCGGAGGCGCTCGTACAGGTGGAAGTACTCGCCGCGCATGTGGAAGAGCACGTCCACCCAGCGCTCGAAGTCCTCCGACAGCAGCTGCAGGATGTGGGCGAAGACGCGCGAGCCGGCCGGCGCGCGCTCCTGGAACAACGCCGCCCACCGGTAGTACTCTTTGCCGCGCCCGATGCGGTCGCGGGCGCCCGCGTCGAAGTCCCGGCGCCCGTCCCGCGCCACGTAGGGCGTGTCCACGAACAGGCCGGTGGAGACGAGCAGATGGTCCGCGCTCGCACGGTACACGCGGCTTTTCACGCGCGGGTCCCGCACGTCCTGGACCTGGCGGAACACGTCCACGCTTCCCTGCGCCGGGGCGGCGGAGAAGCCGGGGGAGCGCACCAGGCCGCAGAGCAGCTCCACGAGGTAGACGTTCACGTCCTCGTCGTAGCGGCCCGTGTTCGATTCGAACCCGCAGTCGATCCGGGAACGGAGCAGCGAGTCCAGCACGAAGTAGGTCGTGCGCTCGCGCGGCTCGCCCGGACGCGACAGATCCAGGTACGGGTGGTCCATGGCCATCCCCCCCGTGCTCTCCGGGCGAACGGCGCCCTGCGGACGAAGGCAGCAAGGTCGGTGCCAGAAGCGCCGGAGCGCGCGGACCGTCAATCCTGCTTCGGATCAACCAACGAACGTCCACCCGGTTCCCGGGATGGCGGGTCCGCGCGGGCCCGGTGGCAGGAATCGGCCGGCCCCGTGTGGCGTTCTGCACGGGCCGGGCCGCGACGGGGCCGCTCGTGAACGGGTTCACGAGCGGCTCGCACACCGTGCGCATCGGCTTCGCGCAGACCCGTCCGGTCTTCGGGGAGCGCGCGGCGAACCTCGAGCGCGCGGGTCGGCTGGTGGATTCGGCCGCCGCCTTCGACCTCCTCGTGTTCCCGGAGCTGTTCTCCACCGGGTACCTGTTCCTCTCGCGGGACGAGGTGGACGCGGCGTCGGAGGATGCCGGCGGACCCACGCCGGCGTTCCTGCGGGACGTGGCGCGCCGGCGCGGCGCGTGGACGTGCGGCGGGTTCGTGGAGCGCGCGGGCGACGCCCGGTACAACGCCGCCGCGCTGGCCGGTCCGGACGGGGAGCTGCACGTCTACCGGAAGGTGCACCTGTTCGACCGGGAGACGGAGGTGTTCGATCCGGGCGACCGTCCGCTCCGTGCGGTGCCGGTGCGCGCCGGCGGCACGGACTTCCGCGTGGGCATGATGATCTGCTTCGACTGGTTCTTCCCCGAGTCCGCGCGCTGCCTGGCGCTCGACGGCGCCGACGTCCTCCTGCACCCGTCCAACCTCGTGTTGCCGTTCTGCCAGGACGCCATGCCCACGCGCTGCCTGGAGAACCGCGTCTTCGCCGTGACCGCGAACCGGAGCGGCGAGGACGTGCGCGGCGCCGAGCGGCTCGCCTTCACCGGCTCGAGCCAGATCACCGGCCCGCGCGGCGACGTCCTGCTGCGCGCGGCCAGCGCCGGCGAGTGCGTCGAGGTCGTGACGATCGATCCGCTGCGCGCGCGGGACAAGCGCGTCACGGCGCGGAACGACCTGCTCGGGAGCCGGCGTCCCGGGATGTACCGCACGCTCGCGGAGTAGCGAAGGCGCGTCGGACGACCGACCCCGCGGTGCGGCGCGTCGGGTGTCGACCCGGGATGACAGTGCGGTCACGGCCGTTGTCGCGTGGCATTCCCGTGCGGTGGTGTCGTTTGCGCGATCGCGGCGCCGGCGGTGTCGCCGCGCGTTGACGCGGCCGAGGCGCGGCCGTGCGGTGTCGCGGGAGGCGACAAGGTGCGGGGCGCCGCCGAGCGCGCTTATCCGGCGAATCGCGCGATCGCCGCCGACCCGGCCCGCTCGTTGCAATGGTGCGCGCGCGGGAGATGAGGGGAGCGGAAGCGGGAAGGCGAAGGGCGGGCCGCACGCTTCGGCGTCGGGTCCGCGGGGAAGGGACCGGCGGCCCGCCCCTTCGCCCGAGTCGCCCCGGGGGAGGGCGTTGGCCAGGCCCTTTCCCGTCGCCAGGAAGAGCCGGGAGCGTTCCGCGAGGAAGTTCCTCGAACCGTGAAGCGTAGCCGGGGAGATGCGCGGATCGGTTGGAACGCTCCCGGCCGTACGTCGCCCCCCCACCCGGGCGCCCGCACGCGGCGCAGGCCCGCGCCGCCGCCCGCCACGGCGCCGGTCGCCGGCCGGGACGAGGACTCGGGCCTACGCCGCGTGCGCGCGACGCTCGAACGCCGCGTGCAGGGCCGCGCGAAGGGAGTCGCGGGTCAGGTTGCGGGTGAGCTGGCCACCCTTCGCGTGGGACACGGTTCCCGTCTCCTCGGAGACCACCACCACGTCACAGTCGGCCTCCTCCGTGATCCCGATGGCGGCGCGGTGCCGGGTGCCCAGCGCGCGGGAGAGGCGCGGATCCTGCGTGAGGGGCAGGATGCAGCCGGCGGCGACGATCTGGTCGCCCTGGACGATGACGGCGCCGTCGTGCAGCGGGCTGCGGGTCTGGAAGATGGAGATGAGCAGTTCCTCGCTGGGCCGGGCGTACAGCGGCGTGCCGGTCTCGATCACGCCCTTCAGCCCGGCCTGGCCCAGCACCACGATGAGCGCGCCCGTGCGCGTGGATGCCAGCTCGAACACCGCGTTCACCAGCAGATCCACCGCCTCCTGCGCCTCGCCGCGCGTCACGAAGGGCCGGACGATCGGGTGCTGGCCCAGCTTGGACAGCGCGCGCCGCAGCTCCGGCTGGAACACGATGAGGAAGCCGATGAGCCAGATCGTCTTCAAGCTGCCGATGATCCAGCTCAGCGCGTGCAGCCCGAGGAAGCCGGACAGGAACCCGGCGCCGATGATGACGAGCAGCCCGAGGAACATGGTCACGGCGCGCGTGGAGCGGATGAACATGTACAGCTTGTAGAAGAGGACCGTCACGATCCCCACGTCCAGGAGGTCCAGGAGCCAGTGCACGCCGAGCAGGCTCACGCCGCACCTCCGGCGCGCGCGCCACCCGCGCTCCCGACGGCGCCCCCGACGGTGCCGCCCGCCGCCGGCGCCCGCAGCACGGCCTCGGTCACCGACACGGCGCGCCGGTTCTCGCGCACGTCGTGGACGCGCAACAGCGTGGCGCCGCCGAGCACCGCCAGCACGCTGGTGGCCAGCGTGCCCGCCAGGCGGTCCGCGGTGGACGGGGCGTCATGCGGAGCCAGGAAGGACTTGCGCGAGGCGCCCACCAGCACCGGGCGGCCGGCCGCCAGGTACTCCGGCAGCCGGCGCAGGATCTCCAGGTTGTGCCCGGCGTGTTTCGCGAAGCCCAGGCCCGGATCGAGGATGATCCGGCGCTCCGGGACGCCGGCGCGCACGGCGCGGGACATCGCATCCTCCAGGAAGCGAAGGCTCTCGAGGACGACGTCGTCGTAGTCCGCGAGGGAGCGCATCGTACCCGGCTCCCCGCGCGAATGCATGAGGATGAGCCCGGCCCCGTGTTCCGCGCACACCGTCGCGAGTTCGGGATCGCGGCGGAGGCCGGAGACGTCGTTCACGAGGGTGGCGCCGGCGGCCAGGGCCTTCGCGGCCACCTCCGCCTTGGTCGTGTCCACGGACACGGGGACGCCGAGGGCCGCCACCGGCCCGAGCACGGGCTCCAGCCGCGCCCACTCCCCGGCCGCCGACACGGGGGCGGCGCCGGGCCGGGTGGACTCGGCGCCCACGTCGAGCGCGTCGGCTCCCGCGTCCACCATCGCGCGCGCGGCCGCCACGGCGGACGCCGGGTCCGGATGGCGGCCGCCGTCGTGGAAGGAATCCGGGGTGAGATTCAGGATGCCCACGAGCCGCGTGCGCCGCGCGGGCTCGCGGCGGGGAACCAGATCCTCGAGCCCCGCCGGCTCCTCCGCGGCGGCGAAGGCCGGGAACGGCGCGGGCGGGCAGGGGGACTCGGGGACGGTCACGCGGTCTCCACGCTCCTCAGTTCGTCGAGGGACTCTCTCCGACGGGGCGACCGGACGACGGTGCACCTTCGCCGCGCGCCACCACGCCGGGCAACGGGGAACGCGCCACGAGCAGGCGGACCTCCTCCTCGTCCAGCGTCTCCCGCTCCAGCAACGCCATGGCCAGCGAGTCCAGCACGTCGCGGTTCGCGGAGAGGATCTCGCGAGCCGTCTTGCGGCCCTGCTCCACGAGGCCGCGGACCTCCTCGTCGATGGCTTCGGCGGTCTCCTCGCTCACGTGCCGCTGGTCCACGATCTCCCGGCCCAGGAACACCTGCTCGTCGCCCCGCCCGAGCGCGATGGGACCGAGGCGGTCCGTCATGCCCCACTCGCAGACCATGCGGCGCGCCAGGTTCGTGGCCATGTCGATGTCGCCCTTCGCGCCGGTGGTCACCTCGGAGAACACCAGCTCCTCCGCCACGCGCCCGCCCATCGTGATGGCGATGCGCCCCTGGCAGAAGCTCTTCGTGGGGTTGTGGCGCTCGTCCACGGGAAGCTGGTACGTGAGCCCGAGGGCCCGGCCGCGCGGCACGATGGTGACCTTCTCCACGGGATCCGCGCCCGGGATCTTCATGGCCACGAGCGCGTGCCCCGCCTCGTGGTAGGCCACGACCTCCTTCTCCTTCTCGTTCAGGATCAGGCTCTTCCGCTCGGCGCCCATGGCCACCTTGTCCTTGGCGTCCAGCAGGTCGATCATGGTCACGCGGTCCCGGTTGCGTCGCGCCGCCAGGAGCGCCGCCTCGTTCATCACGTTCGCCAGGTCCGCGCCGGAGAACCCGGGCGTGCCGCGCGCGCTCTTGTCCAGGTCCGCGCTCTCGTCCAGCGGGATCGGCCGCGCGTGCACGCGCAGGATGCCGAGGCGGCCGCGCACGTCCGGCATGTCCACCACGATCTGCCGGTCGAAGCGGCCCGGGCGCAGCAGCGCCGGATCCAGCACGTCCGGACGGTTCGTGGCGGCGATGAGGATCACGCCGTCCGAG
>CAYYFX010000166.1:0-5928 GCA_964471155.1 uncultured Gemmatimonadota bacterium
GGCGCACGACCGTCAGCAGGAGGAGCACGCCGCCGGTCGGCGCCATGGCCTCGATGTTGAGCACGGCGGGCATGAAGGGGTGCCCGGGGAAGTGCCCCTGGAAGAACGGCTCGTTGATCGTGACGTTCTTGATCCCGGTCACGCGCTCCCGGTCGACGAGCTCCACGATACGGTCCACGAGGAGCATGGGGTAGCGGTGCGGCATGATCTCCTGGATCTGCGCGATGTCCAGGGAGATGCTCTTCTGCCCGGGCTCCCGCCACCGGTAGCTCTTCTTCGCCTCCTCCATGAGGCGCCGGACGAACGCCACGTTCACGGCGTGCCCGCCGCGCACGCCGATCACGTGCCCCTTGATGGGCATCCCCAGGAGCGCCAGGTCCCCGATGAGGTCCAGGATCTTGTGCCGGACGAACTCGTCGGCCCAGCGCAGGGGCTCCTCGCTCTTGATCTCGGTGGCGGTGACGACCACGGCGTTCGCGAGGCTGCCGCCGCGGATGAGGCCCGACTTGCGGAGCGGCTCCACGTCCTCGAACATCGCGAACGTGCGCGCGCCGCTGATCTCCTCCCGGAAGACGTCCGTGTCCAGCTCGAACGAGGCGTACTGCGTGCCGACCAGCCGGTTCGGGTAGTCGATCGTGAACGTGACCTTGAAGCCCTCGTGCGGCAGGAGGATGCGCTGCGTGCCGTTGTCCTGCAGGCTGATCGGCGAGCGCGTCTCGTAGTAGTGGCGAAGCTCGTCCTGGTCCACCACGCCCGCGCCGGACAACGCCTCCAGGAAGGGGCGTGCGCTGCCGTCCGGCTCGCACGGCTCCGGCGACGCGATCTCGACGTCCACGTTGTCCAGACCCAGCCCCGCGATGGCCGCGAGGAGATGCTCCACCGTGCCGATCTGCACCTCGCCGTTGTCCAGCGTGGTGCGGCGCGGATCGTCGCCCCGCGTGCCGAGCGCGAAGTCCACGCGCGCCGGGATCGACGGGCGACCGGGCAGGTCCGTCCGGATGAAGCGGATGCCGGAGTTGGCGGGCGCCGGGAGGAACCGGACGACGGTGGGGAGTCCGGTGTGCAGGCCGATGCCCGTCAGCTCGACGGGCTTCCCGATGGTCCGCTGCCGATCCTGGATCACTCCGCCCCCTCCCCGGTCCCGCCGGGGACCTCGCCCGATTCCAGCGCGCGGATCCGCCGGTCCAGCTCCGGGAGCTTGCGGAGGTACGCCGCCGCGCGAAGCGTCTCGCGGTGCGGCCGGGCCGGATAGCCGGACACCGTCTCGCCCGCCTCGATGTGGCCGATCACCCCGGCCTGTGCAGCCACGCGCGCGCCGTCCCCGATGCGGAGATGGCCGCTGAGCCCCGCCTGGCCGCCGAGGACGACGCCGCGACCGAGTCGCGTGCTGCCCGCCACTCCCGATTGCGCCGCCAGCGCGGAATGCTCGCCGACGGCGACATTGTGGGCAATCTGCACCAGGTTGTCAATTTTCGTGCCACGCCCGATCCGCGTGGCGCCGAACGTGGCGCGATCGATGCATGCGTTCGCGCCGATCTCCACGTCGTCCTCCACGACCACGATGCCGAGCTGCGGCACCTTTCGGTACGCGCCGTCCACGGGCGCGTAGCCGAAGCCGTCGGAGCCGAGCACCGCGCCGGCGTGCAGCACGACCCGGTCCCCCAGGACGCAGCCGCGCCCCACGTGCGCGTGCGGATGCAGGTAGACGTCCGCGCCGAGGACCGCGTCCTCTCCGACGTACCCGCCGGCCGCCACGCGCGTCCTCGCGCCGAGCCGCGCGCGCGCCGCCACCACCGCGTGCGGACCCAGCCCCACGCCCTCGGCGAGCCGCGCGTCCGGGTGGACCACCGCCGTCGGGTGGATTCCCTCCACCGCCGGCGGGCCCGGGTCCATCCGCGCCAGCACCACGACCAGCGCCGCGTACGGGTCCTTCGTGCGGACCCGCGGAAGCCCGTCGGGGCACGCCTCGTCCGCTGTCACGAGAACCGCGCCCGCCTTCGTCCGCAGGAGCGAGGCGCGGTAGCGCGGGTTCGCGAGGAAGCTCAGCTCGGTCGGCCCGGCCTCGTCCAGACCCGCCACGCCGGTCAGCACGAGGTCCGCGGGCCCCTCCAGGTTGCCGCCGACCGCGCGCGCGATCTCGCCCAGCGTGGGCGGCGCGACCGCGGGCGTCACTCCTGCGCGCCCCCGCCCTGCCCGTCCCCGTCCTGCCCGTTCCCGCCCTGCTCGTCGCCGCCGCCCGAGGAGGTCTCGCCCGGATCGGTGGCGGGGCGCACGGAGATCTGCAGGTCGTCCAGGACCGCCTGCGTGATGTTCACGTCGTCCTTCGCCCAGACGACGCCGCCGGTTCCCGCGTCCAGCACCATCGACAGGCCCTTCTCGTCGCCGAGCTTCGCGATCACGTCGAGGATCTTCTCGGCGATCGGCGTGGTCAGCTCGGCGTTCCGCTTCGCCGCCTTCCCGTTGGCGCCGAAGATGTCCTGCGCGAAGCGCTCGTACTCGCGCCGCTTCGCGTCGAGCGCCGCCTCCTTCTCCCGCAGCCGCTCCTCCGACAGCATGAGCCGCTGGCTCTCGATCTCCTTCTGCAGTTCGTCGATCTCCTCGCGCTGCTCGCGGATCTGCTTCTCCCATTCCTTGATCTCGCGATCCAGCGTCTGCTGCGCGTCCGAGGTGCCCTCGTACTGGTCGAAGACCGACTGGTAGTCGATCACCGCGATCTCGTCCGCCGCGCGGGCGGTCGGCGCGGCCAGGGCGATCAGCAGCAGTGCCGCCGCCGCCGCTAGAACGTCTGCCCGCCGATCTGGAAGTGGAATTGCCATCCCGGGCCTCCTTCCTGTTCCGTGGCGTCGAAGCCGTATCCGTAGTCGAAGCCGAGCTGTCCCACCATGGGAACGTCGATGCGCACGCCGAGCCCCGCGCCGCGGCGCAGGTCCGAGAGGTCCATCTCCTCCGGCGTGCGCCACGTGTTGCCCACGTCCAGGAAGGCCAGCGCCTGCACCGCGCTGACCACCGGGTAGCGGAGCTCCGTCGTCGTGATGAACATGGCGCGGCCGCCGCGCGCCGGGTCGTTGACGTCCGGCACGACGTCGTAGTCGTCGTAGCCGCGCAGCGCGTACCGGGAGATGCCGCCGAGGCGGAACCGCTTCCAGTACGGGACGTCGTCCGAGCGGGTGAGCCCGTTGAGGATGCCCACCTCGCCGGAGAGCGACAACACGAGCTTGCCGACGGTGCGGAAGTACGCGCGGTTCTCGAACGACGTGAACAGGAAGTCCTCGTCGCCGCCCAGCGCGGTGCCGCCGACCTCGGTGGTGACGCGGCTGGACCAGCCGCGCGTGGGGAAGAACGGGCTGTCCACCGAGTTCCGCGCCAGCGTGACCGCCACGGAGGAGATCGTGGAGGGGTCGATCACGCCGATCTCCTCCTCGTACCCGGAGCGGGCCTCCACGCGGTACTCCGCGAGCGAGTAGCGCGCGGAGATCCGCGTGTAGTCCAGCCACGGGAACGGGCGGCCCACGCGCAGCTCCCCGCCGCGCCGCTTCTCCTCGTACTCCGTGTACCGGCGCCGCGTGTCGAACAGGTCGACGCCCGCCGACGTGGGCGTGCCGAACAGCCAGGGCTCCGTGAAGGAGAGCTCGTACTCGCGGAAGCGGCCGAACTCGCCGCGCACCGCCACGATCTGGCCGCGGCCCAGGAAGTTGTTCTGCGACAGCTGCAGGAAGCCGGTGAGGCCGGCCTCGGAGTTCACGCCGGCGCCCAGGCTGGCGGTCCCCGTCTGCCGCTCCTCCACGTCCAGCACGAGGTCGATGGCGCCGGTCTCCCGGTCCGCGGTGCGGCTGTCCAGCTTGATGTCGTTGAAGAAGCCGAGCTGGAACACCTCGCGCTGGCTGCGGATCACCGCGGAGCGCTTGAAGATGTCCCCGGGCGCCACGCGCAGCTCGCGCCGGATGACCTCCTCGCGGGTGCGCGTGTTGCCCGTGATCAGGATGCGGCGGATGCGCGCCGGATCCCGCTCGGTGACCACGAAGTCCACGTCGATCACGTGCTCCTCGCGGGGCCGGCGGACGGCGTCGACCCCCGCGTAGATGTACCCCTCCTCCTGGAAGAGCGAGTACAGGTTGGACACGGACTCGTCGAAGGCCACCGTGTCGAAGGTCCCGCCCTCCTGCAGCGCGATCCCGTTCCGGATCCGGACCTCCGGGAGCACGCCCCCGTGGTCGAGCGTGACCGTGCCGACGCGGTAGACGGGGCCCTCCTCCACCGTGATGTCCAGGTCCAGCTTGGACTTGTCCTCGCTGAACGTCTGCTGCACGTCCGTGATCCGGGCGTCGACGAAGCCCTCCTGCCCCATCCGGGACACGATGGCCTTGCGGTCCTCCTCGAAGGTCTCCCGCTTGAAGTCCCCGCCGCGCCACCAGCGGTCCTCCTTCGTGCTCATCGCGTCCCGCAGCGCGTCCTCGGGCACCACCTCGTTGCCGTGGAAGCGGATCTTCCGGACCTGGACCTTCTTCCCCTCGTCGATCCGGAAGACCAGGTCCGCGCGGCGGTCGCCCTGCAGCTGCGGGTCCACCTGCGCGAGCAGGTAGCCCTTCTCCTCGTACAGCGCCAGGATGTCCCGGCGCGCCTGGTCCACGGCCCGCGGGCTCACCGTCTGGCCGGCCACGAGCTGCACGACCTCGCGGAAGTCGTCCTCCTTGAGCTTCTTCGCGCCGTCGTACCGGACGCGCAGCAGCGTGGGGTTCTCCTCGAGGCGCAGCGTGAGGACGAGCCCGTCGGGTGTGGGATTCGCCTCCACCCGCACGTCCCGGAAGAGGCCCTGCCGCCACAGGTTCCGGACGCCCACCCGGACGCGGTCCACCTGGTAGCGGTCCCCCGCCTTCAACCCGAACGCCTGCAGCACGAGGGACTCGTCCGCGCGCTCGTTCCCCAGCACACGGACGGCCGCGATCGTCTGCACGGCGGCCGGCGGCTCCGCCGGCGGTTCGGCCGGCGCCTGGGCGGAGGCCGGCCGGGCCGGAACGCCGGCGAGGGCGACCAGGGCCCACGCGGCAACGCTCCGGACGATGCTCCGTGACGACATCCTTCGACCTCGAATCCGGCGGGAGGGAAAGGGGCGCGGGGAGCCTAGCACCGGTCCTGCCGGGGAGCGACCCCGAAACGGCGGCGGTGCGCGGAGGAGGGGGTGCGGTCCGCCGCGGGTGGGAACCCGGGGCCCCGGTCGCGGTTCCGGGCCGCGGGCGCCGCGCCCGGAACGGACGCGGGCGGGGGCCTCGCGACCCCCGCCCGTCCGTTGCCGGCGCCGATGCCGCGGTCAGTTCGCGGTCTCGACGTGCGCCTCCTCGCCGTCCTCCGCCTCGGACGCCTTGCGCTTGCGCGCGGGCACCTTCTCGAAGGACAGCTGTTCCTTCCCGGCCTCGTGATCGATCCGGATGGAGTCCCCGTCCTTGAACGTGCCGCGGAGCATCTCGTCCGACAGCGGGTCCTCCACGTACTTCATGATCGTGCGGCGCAGCGGGCGCGCGCCGGCCGCCGGGTCGAAGCCCTTCTCGATGAGGAACGTCTTCGCCGCGTCGGACAGCTGGATCCGCAGCCGGCGCTCCGCGAGCCGCTCCATCGACTGCCGCGCCAGGATGTCGACGATCTGCTCGACCTCCGTGCGCCCGAGCGGGCTGAAGATCAGGATCTCGTCCACGCGGCCGAGGAACTCGGGGTTGAAGGTCTTCTTGACCTCCTCCATGAGCTTGTCCTCGACCCGCTCGCGCACCGACGCCATCTCGTCCTTGGCGCCGAACCCCATCACCGTCCCGGATTTGATCTTCCGGGCGCCCACGTTCGACGTCATGATGACGACCGTGTTCTTGAAGTCCACCTTGCGGCCGTAGCTGTCCGTGAGCTGCCCGTCGTCCAGCACCTGCAGCTTGATGTTGAACTCGT
>CAYYFX010000167.1:0-5789 GCA_964471155.1 uncultured Gemmatimonadota bacterium
GGGGGACATCCGCGCCGCGTCCGGCGGGACGGAGGCGTGTAGCTCAATTGGTAGAGCACCGGTCTCCAAAACCGGGAGTTGCGGGTTCGAGTCCTGCCACGCCTGCCAGCCCGCCGGATCGCAAGGGCAATGACAGCGGCCGCGCGTTCCGCGGCCGGGACGGGGAAAGATGATCGAGAAGGCGAAGCAGTTCGTGGCCGACGTCGTCGTCGAGATGAAGAAGGTGAGCTGGCCGACCGTGCCGGAGCTGCGCGGCTCCACCACGGTGGTCATCGTGACCGTGTTCCTCGTGGCCATCTTCATCGGCCTCGTGGACCGGATCCTCTCCCTCGGACTGAAGCAGGTCCTCCGCTAGTGCCCGACGTGCAGGAGAGACTCATGTCGATGAAGTGGTACGCCATCCACACGTACTCCGGCCACGAGAACAAGGTGCGCTCGAACCTGGAGCGCGCCATCGCGGGGTCGGGGATGTCGGAGCGGTTCGGCCGGATCCTCGTGCCGACGCAGGTGGTCACGGAGATGAAGCAGGGCAAGAAGACGCAGACCACGCGGAAGTTCTTCCCCAGCTACATCCTCATCGAGATGGATCTGGACGACGAGACGTGGCACGTCGTGCGGGACTGTCCGGGCGTGAGCCGCTTCGTCGGCGCGGACATGGCGAAGCCCGATCCGCTGCGCGCGGCGGAGGTGGACCGGATCCTGGGGCAGGTGGAGGGCGCGAAGGAGAAGGCCATCCCCGAGATCCCGTTCCACGCGGGCGAGCACGTGAAGGTGGTGGACGGGCCGTTCTCGGAGTTCACCGGGGTCGTGGAAGAGGTGAATCCGGAGCGCGGCAAGCTCAAGGTCATGGTGTCGATCTTCGGCCGGGCCACCCCGGTGGAGCTCGACTTCCTGCAGGTGCAGTCGGTCTAGGGAAGGAAGGCGAACGTGGCTCCTCCGAAGCGCGAAACCGCCAAGGTCAAGCTGCAGATCCCCGCCGGGGCGGCCAACCCGTCGCCGCCGGTCGGGCCGTCGCTCGGCCAGCACGGCGTCAACATCATGGACTTCTGCCGCCAGTTCAACGAGAAGACGAAGAACCTGGGCGGCATCGTCACGCCGGTCGTCATCACGATCTACCAGGACCGTTCCTTCACGTTCATCACGAAGACGCCGCCGGCGTCCGTGCTGCTGATGAAGGCGCTCGGCGTGGAGAAGGGCTCGGGCGAGCCGAACCGCAACAAGATCGGCCGGGTCACGCAGGCGCAGCTCCGCGAGATCGCGACGCTGAAGATGCCGGACCTGAACGCGAACGACGTGGAGGCGGCCATGCTCATGGTGGCCGGCACCGCGCGCAGCATGGGGATCGACGTCGAGTAGGCGGAACCGCCGGACGTCCCGGTCCCCGGGGGAGGACCACGCCCCGGGAAACGTGGGAGAAGGCCGACAGGCCCTTCGAGGAGATGGCCCATGAAGCACAGCCGGCGTTATCGCACGGGGGAGGCCACGCGGGATCCGCTCAAGCGGTATTCCGTGGACGAGGCCGTGACCCTCGTGAAGAGGAACGCCACCGCGAAGTTCGACGAGACCGTCGAGGTCGCCGCCCGTCTGGGCGTGGATCCGCGGCACGCCGACCAGCAGGTCCGCGGCACCGTCGTCCTGCCGCACGGGACCGGACGCACCGTCCGGGTGCTCGTGCTCACGCAGGGGGACAAGGTGAAGGAGGCCGAGGAGGCCGGCGCGGACCACGTGGGATCGGACGAGTGGATCCAGAAGCTCGAGGGCGGCTGGACGGACGTGGACGTCATCATCACCACCCCCGACATGATGGGTCGGGTGGGCCGGCTGGGCCGCATCCTCGGCCCGCGCGGGCTCATGCCCAACCCCAAGGCCGGGACGGTGACGCAGGACGTCGCGAAAGCGGTGCGCGAAGTGAAGGCCGGTAAGATCGAGTACCGGGTGGACAAGACCGGCAACGTGCAGGTGCCGGTGGGGAAGGCGTCCTTCGGCGAGCAGCAGCTCGCGGAGAACGTGCGCATGTTCCTGTCGGAACTGCAGCGCGTGAAGCCCGCGGCGGCCAAGGGCGTCTACTTCAAGAACTTCACCGTGAGCTCGACCATGGGTCCAGGCGTCCGCGTGGATGTCCAGACCGAGCTCCTCACGCTGGTCTAGGAGGGGGAGATGCCTACCACCGAGAAGACCGCGGTCATCGAGGAGCTCCGGCAGACGTTCGACGGCGCCGCCGCCATCTTCCTGGCGGACTTCACGGGCTTGGACGTGGAGTCGCTGACGAAGCTCCGGCGCAAGTGCCGCGAGAACGGGGTGAAGATCGAGGTCGTGAAGAACACGCTGGCGATCAAGGCCGCGAAGTCGCTCCAGCTGGACACGCTGGCGCCGCACTTCAAGGGCCCCACCGCCGTCGCGGTCCACGACGAGGATCCCACCTCCCCGGCCCGGGTGTTGACGGACTTCCGGAAGGACAACGAGAAGCTCCAGGTCAAGCTCGGGTTCGTGGAAGGTCGGGTGCTGAACCCCCAGGAGGTCAAGGCACTCGCGACGCTGCCCACGCGGGATCAGCTGATCTCGCAGGTGATGCAGCTCTCGATGGCTCCGACCCAGAACCTGTTGTGGGCGATCCAGGACACCGTCGGCCGCCTCGTCCGCACCGTGGACGCGGTCCGCGACGGGATGGAGAAGGGAACGATCCCGTCGAAGGGGTCCTGAGCCAAGGCGCGGGCGGGAGCCCGCGTGACGAAACCGGCGGGCGGCCCGGCCGTCCGCGCCAACTTCGGGAACGACTCGCAAATCGTCGGAGGAGAGAAGGAAATGGCCAGCGAGAACATCACCAAGCTCGTGGACGCGATCGGCAACCTGACGGTGCTGGAGGTCGCGGACCTGGTGAAGGAGATGGAGGAGAAGTTCGGCGTCACGGCGGCCGCCCCGATGGCGGCCATGCCCATGGGCATGATGCCGGGCGCCGCCGCGGCCCCGGCCGAGGAGAAGACGGAGTTCGACGTCGTCCTCGCGACCGCGGGCGACAAGAAGATCCAGGTCATCAAGGTCGTCCGCCAGCTGACCGGCCTGGGCCTGAAGGAGGCCAAGGACCTCGTCGACGGCGCGCCCAAGACCGTGAAGGAGGGCGTGGCGAAGGCGGAGGCCGAGGACATGAAGAAGCAGATCGAGGAGGCCGGCGGGACCGTCGAGCTGAAGTAGCTCCGTCCGCCATCGGGCCGCGAGGAACGGGCGGAACGCGGCCCCCGAAACGGCGCGCCGGCCGGGCGAAGTGCCCGGCCGGCCGTGTCGCCTCCGCCGCCGGGTGCAGGACCCCACCCCTACGAAGGAGTCGGGCTTCGTGATCAAGAGCAGAGACGCCGCGGGCACCCCGAGGACGCGCTACGATTTCTCGAAGCTGCGCTCCGTGATGGAGATCCCGAATCTCCTCGCGGTCCAGCTCGATTCGTTCCGGGACTTCCTTCAGCTCGACGCCGCTCCCGAGCGGCGCGACAAGAAGGGACTCCAGGCCGTCTTCCACGACATCTTCCCGATCTCCGACGCGCGCGGGAACTTCTCGCTGGAGTTCGTCTCGTACAAGATCGGCAACCCGAAGTACACCACGGACGAGTGCCAGGAGCGGGACCTCACGTTCGCCGTCCCGCTGAAGGCCACGCTGCGGCTCATCGTCTGGGACAACACGGGCGAGGAGCGGAAGCCGAAGAACATCATCGAGCAGGAGGTGTACCTGGGCGAGCTGCCGTTCATCACCGACGGCGGCACGTTCATCATCAACGGCGCGGAGCGCGTGATCGTCAGCCAGCTGCACCGCTCGCCCGGCGTGTTCTTCGACGAGGAGATCCACCCGAACGGCAAGCGGCTGTTCTCGGCGCGGATCATCCCGTACCGCGGCTCGTGGGTGGAGTTCAGCCTCGACATCAACGACATCATGTACGTGCACATCGACCGGCGCCGGAAGATCCCGGTGACCGTCCTGCTGCGCGCGCTGGGGTACGTGTCGGACGCGGACATCCTGAAGCTGTTCTACGAGACGGAGACGCTCAAGCTCACGAAGACCGCCTCCCCGAAGGACGAGGACCTGGTCGGCCGCATCCTGGCCGCGGACCTCGTGAACCCGGACACCGGCGAGATCGTGGGCGAGGCCAACGCGGACTTCACGCAGGACATGCTGTCCGAGGCGCGGGACGCCGGCATCCGGGAGATCCCGTTCCTGAAGAAGGGCAAGGGCGTCCAGGACACGGACATCATCGTCAAGACGCTGCGGAAGGACCGCTCCAAGAGCCAGGAGGACGCGCTCGCGAAGATCTACAACCTCCTGCGCCCCGGCGATCCGCCCAGCGCGGAGACCACCAAGGGCCTCCTGGACAAGCTGTTCTTCACCGCGCGGCGGTACGACCTGGCCAACGTGGGCCGGTACAAGCTGAACCAGCGGCTGAACCTGAACGTGCCCATCGACGTGGTCACGCTCACCCACGAGGACTTCCTGGCGATCATCCGGTACCTCGTGGACCTGCGGGCCGGGAACGGCTACACGGACGACATCGACCACCTGGGCAACCGCCGCATCCGCTCCGTGGGCGAGCTGCTGGCGAACCAGTTCTCGGTGGGCCTGTCCCGCATGGCGCGCATCATCCGGGAGCGGATGAGCCTGCAGGACGCGGACCAGATCACGCCGTACGACCTGATCAACGCGCGGACCATCAGCGCGGTGATCAAGACGTTCTTCGGGTCCAGCCAGCTGTCGCAGTTCATGGACCAGACCAACCCGCTGGCGGAGCTCACGCACAAGCGCCGCCTGTCCGCGCTCGGGCCGGGCGGCCTCACGCGGGAGCGCGCGGGCTTCGAGGTCCGCGACGTGCACTACACGCACTACGGCCGGATCTGCCCGATCGAGACGCCGGAAGGCCCGAACATCGGCCTCATCTCCAGCCTGGCCACGTTCGCGCGCGTGAACGAGTACGGGTTCCTGGAGACCCCGTACCGGCGCGTGTCCGACGGCCGGGTGGGCGAGGAGCTCACGTACCTGGCGGCGGACGCCGAGGACCGCGCCATCATGGCGCAGGCCAACGAGCCGCTGGACAAGAACAACCGGATCCGCATGGACCGGATCATCGGCCGGCAGCGCGGCGACTTCCCGATCGTGGAGCCGGACCGCGTGGAGTACATGGACGTGTCGCCGAAGCAGATCGTGTCGGCGGCGGCCGCGCTGATCCCGTTCCTGGAGCACGACGACGCGAACCGCGCGCTGATGGGCTCCAACATGCAGCGCCAGAGCGTGCCGCTGCTCCGGACCGAGGCGCCGCTGGTCGGCACCGGGCTGGAGGAGAAGGTGGCGCGGGACTCGGGCGCGGTGGTCGTGGCGCGCCGGGGCGGCATCGTGGACTCCGTGACCGCGAACGCCATCTACGTGCGGCACTTCGGCAAGAAGGTGGAGGAGGAGGACTTCACGGGCTTCGGCGGGCTGGACGTGTACCGGCTCACGAAGTTCCGCCGGTCCAACCAGGACACCTGCATCAACCAGCGCCCGCTGGTGTACCCGGGCGACCGGGTGGCCCCCGGGCAGATCATCGCGGACGGCCCGGCCACGTCCGAGGGCGAGCTGGCGCTCGGCGTGAACGCGCTCGCCGCGTTCATGCCGTGGGAAGGGTACAACTTCGAGGACGCCATCCTGATCTCGGAGCGCCTCATCCGGGAGGACAAGTTCACGTCCATCCACATCGAGGAGCTCGAGATCCAGGTCCGGGACACGAAGCGCGGCCCGGAGGAGATCACGAAGGAGATCCCCAACGTCGGCGAGGAGG
>CAYYFX010000168.1:0-5778 GCA_964471155.1 uncultured Gemmatimonadota bacterium
ACCGCCGGCCGCCGCTTCAGCCACTCCAGGCCGAATCCCGGCTCCCGGTACCACGGGCTGGGCTCCACCGGACCGAGCGACGCCTCGCGGACCTCCTGCGGCGCATCCGCTCCGTCCGCGAACGCCGCCGGCACCGTCTGGTACGCATCCCCGAACGCCACCCACAACGACTCCGCCGCGTCCGCGCGGAAGAGCCAGCGCTGCGGCACCGCGAGCACCGCCGCCACCGTGCACGGCTCGTTGGGCGCGTCCGCCCCGTACACGGTCAGTCGCAGCGCGTCCGTGCGCACGGGCCCGAACTTCAGCGACGTCTCCGGGCCGCCCTCCGGCGGCTCGGTCTCGGTGTACACCTCCTGCCAGCCGCCCTCGGGCAGCTTCGCCTGCAGGCGCGTTCCGTGCCCCGCCTGCCCCTCGGCCCAGCGCAGGTCCAGACGGGTCACCGCGCGCGCCGGCCCCGCGAACGGGATCTCCGCGACCCACTCGTTGCTCGACGCGCCGCGGAAGCGGCCGGCGGCGGAGCGCACCTCCACGGCGAACATCGCCGCGCCGACCACTTCGCGCGCGAGCAGCCGCACGCGATCCTCCGCGCCCGGCGGACCGCTGCCGTGCTGCTGCAGCCGCAGGGTCCGCCGCGTCTCCCCGAGATCCACGCGCGCGACCGGATGCCGGTCCGGTGGCCGCAGGCCCACGGAACCGTCCGGCGAGATCGGCAGGTAGACCCACTCGCCGTCCTCGTCGTCGCGGCCCGTCACCTGGAACGCCGGACCCGCCGAGAGCCCGGTGACCTCCACGGTCAGCGGCGTCTCCGCCTCCGCGTCCTCGAGCCGCACGATCATCTCGCGCATGCCGTCCGCGGCCTCGGTCCACACGACGGGCAGCTCGCGCAACCGCGTGTACACGACGCGGCTGCGCGCCGGCGGCTCCGCGCGCAGCGTGCGGCTGCGCCCGTCCCCGCCTACGAGCCGCAGGTCCGTGAACCCCGGTCCGGACATCGCGGCGAGCGCCGAGTCCTCCACGACCGCGAACCACTCGCCGGGGTCGCCCTCCGGCAGGAGCACCGCGCGCCGGTGCGGGAGCGTGCGCACATCGGACGAGACGTCCGCGGCCGCGGGCACGGCCGCCGGGACGGCCGCCGCCGCGATGAGGCACGCGATCGCCGCCGCGCGCCGTGCGATCGACCGGGCCTTCGACGCGGTCCCGTTCACGCCTTCCCCCTTCCCCTCTGGTAGAGCACCGAGATCAGCAGCAGCAGCAGCCCGACCCCCACGAAGGACGCGATCCGGTATCCGCGCTCCAGCTCCTCGATGTCCAGCGCGAACACCTTCACCAGGACGAGGCCCAGCACCACGATCCCGAGGAACCGCACCGGACGGTACCGGAACACGAACCCGCCGAGGATGAGGAGCCCCGCGTACACCGCGGAGACGAGCGACAGCGTGAGCAGCATCGGCAGCCGCAGGTCGCCGCCGGTCAGGGCCTCGCGCACGCGGAAGAGCGCCACCGTCTCCACGCACACGCGCACGAGCAGCACGATCGCCGCCGTGAGCACGAGCGGCGCCACGAGCCCGCGCTCGAACCGGGAGAGCCGCGGCCGCGCCCGCGCCACCATCCGCGCCGCCCACCCCAGCACCGCCGCCGTGGCCACGCCCACGAGGAAGTTGCCGTTCAGCACGGGACGGTACTCGTCCAGGTTCCAGAGCGCGGCCTCCGTGTCGAGGACCAGCGCGCGCACGACCGCGAGCAGCAGCACGCCGTAGCCGAGCAGCCGCTCGCCGGCGCCGGACGCCGACAACCCCGCGTGCAGCAGCGCGAGCGCGAACAGCGCCCACCCCAGCGTGACCCACTGCAGGTCGAACTGCACCGGCACGGCGAGCGCCGCCAGCGCGAGGCCCGTGGTTCGCGTGAGCGCGATCGCCGGCGAGTCGCCCCCGCGCCGCGCCTCCAGCGCCCGTGCCGCGACCACGTACGCGGCCGCCAGGAGGCCCGTGGCCAGCCCGCGGACCGTCTCGAGGTCCGGCGCCAGCAGCTCGAACAGCACGAGCTCGAACAGCAGCCCGTTCGCCACGAGCACGAACGAGCGTGGGATGCCGGGGAACCCGGGCGGGTCGCGCGGCACGAGCGGCGCGGCCGCGTACAGGAGCCACAGCGCCGCCGTTCCCGCCGCGGCGACGGGCCGGAGGTCCATCGTGTACGTCTCCGCCCACCACCACGTCACGAGCAGCGCGGTCCCGGCGAACGCGAGCACCGGCAGCAGGGACCACCGGCGCCGGCTGACCAGCGCGGCCCCGAGGTTCACGGCCGCGAGGTACACGAACAGCGCCGCCGACGTCTCCGGCGACGGCGCGAGGAACACGGGCGTGAGCAGCGCGCCCACCAGGGTGAGCGTGGCCACCATGAGCGACCCCTCCCGCAGCGCGAGCAGGGCGCCCAGCGTGGCCGCGCCGAACAGGAAGGGATACACGACGACCGCCGGCACGAGGCGGTGGAACGCGTGGCTGGCGTACGCGCTGAGGAACAGCAGCGCCACGCCGCCGCCGAGCAGTCCGCGCGCGAGGAAGGTGCCCCGCTTCGCCCCGGTCAGCCGCCCGCCCGCGATGAACCCCGCGCCCACGAGCAGCCCCACGAGCACCTGTCCGGCGCCGGCGAGCGGGTGGTCGCCGAGGTCGAAGGCCAGGAAGAACGCCGTGCCGAAGAAGATGGCGAGGATGCCGATCCAGGTGAGCCACTGCCCGCCGAGGATCGTCTCGAGGTCGAGCCGCGGGGCGGCAGGCCCGGCCGCCGGTTCCGGCACGGGCGGAGGCGCCGCGCCGGTGGCCGGGGCCGGAACCGCGACACCCGGGATCGCGGGGGCCGGCGCGGCCACCGCCGCGGCGCCCGAGGCAGCCGCACCGCCCCGCACCTGGAACTCCAACTCCTCGATCCGGCGCTTGAGCCGCGCGACCTCCCCGCGTGACGACAGCACCAGGAAGAACGCGATCGGCCCGAGACAGAACAGGACGACCAGAAGCACCACGAGCGAAACCATCGCACCCCACCCCCGGTCCCCGGCGGCGCGATCCTACTGCACCACGCGCCGGCCGCAACCCCGCGTTGGCCCGTCCCGCCGCTTGCCGCCGGTGGCCGCCCCGGTATCTTCCCCGGAGCCCCCGATCACCGGTGCGAGCCCCGCCCGGGCGGCCGACCCGCCCGGGCGCGGTCCGTCGCGGGAGGCGTCATGGCCGGCGCGCTCGAGTCCGTCGTCCGGTACTTCCGGGACTTCTCCGTGCTGAAGGAGACCCGCCGCGAGTACTGGGGTCTCCAGATCATCAACATCCTCGACAGCACGGCCTACTTCGCGCTGTTCAACATCGTCATCGTCAGCCTCAGCGACGACTACGGCTTCTCCGACACGAACGCCGGCTACATCTTCACCTTGTTCTCGTCCGGCGTGACCATCTGCCTGTTCTTCTCCGGCGTGTTCTCGGACTGGCTCGGGATCCGCGGCGCGCTCGTGGCCTGCATGGTGGGCCAGGTGATCACGCGCGGCGCGGTCGTTGCGGCGGCCACGATGCCCGAGGGTCCCGTGCGCTCGGCGCTGGCCATCGGCGGCCTCGCGCTCCTCGCGCCGTGGGTGGCCATGGTGCAGACGGTCTTCCAGGCGGCGAACAAGCGGTTCACCACGAAGCGCTCCCGCGGCGCCGGGTTCAACCTCTGGTACCTGTTCATGAACATCGGGGCGGCCGGGGGCGGCCTCCTCGTCGACGCGTTCTACCTGAAGTTCGGGCTCCCTCGGTACCACATCTTCACCTTCGGGATCGCCACGTCGCTGCTGTCCCTGCTCGTGATCCCGCTCGCCATCCGCCGCACGGATCAGCTCGTGGGCGCGGACGAGACCGCCGAGGAGCCGGCGCCGGCGGACCGCAGCCGCAGCCCGTGGCAGATCGCGCGCGCCGTGGTCACGGAGCCCGTGTTCTGGCGCTTCACCGCGCTCATCTCGTGCCTGCTCGGCGTGCGCGCGGTGTTCCTCTACCTGGGGCTGCTGTACCCGAAGTTCTGGCTGCGCGTGATCGGCGACGATGCCCAGATCGGCGCGCTCCAGGCGCTGAACCCGGTCCTGATCATCCTCGGCCTCATCGTGCTCATCCCGGTGCTGAACCGGTTCGGCGTGTACCGCATGCTCGTGACCGGCGCGATCATCACGTCCGTGGCGCAGCTCCTGCAGGCGGTGCCGCCGTTCGGCGGGATGGACCTGGCGCGCTACACGTACCTGTCCACGATCGTGTTCCTCGTGGTGCTCACGATGGGCGAGCTGCTGTGGTCCCCGCGATTGCAGGAGTACACGGCCGCCGTCGCGCCGAAGGGCCAGGAGGGCACGTACCTCGGGCTGTCCATGGTGCCGTACTTCCTGGCGAAGACGTTCGTGGCGGCGCTGTCCGGTCACATGCTGCTGCGCTGGTGCCCCGAGGACATCGGCGCGCGGCTGCGCGCCGGGACCGTGCCGTACGGGGACAGCCCGTACGCCATGTGGCTCGTGCTCGGGCTGGTGGCGCTGGCGGGCGCGGTCGTGGCGCTCGTGTTCCGCGCCTGGTTCACCAAGGGCGCCGAGGAGAGCCTGCGCGAACGGAAGGCGGCGGCGTAGCGCCGCCGCCCGGGCGCGGTCCGGTCCGGATCGTCACGACCGCCGCACGTCCTCCTTGTCCGGGCGGACCATGTAGCCGCCGAGGAGCAGCGCCACGCCCACGCCCACGAACATCAGGGCGGGCCCGCCCTCGTACATGTTCCCCTCGGACAGGCCGATCCCGAGCACCAGCGCGGCGCCGAACCCGGTGAGCGCCATGCCCCAGATCCGCAGGTTCTGCGACAGCTTCAGCTGCCGCTGCTCGAACGTCATCTTGGGCTCGTCGCCGAACTCCACGTGCAGCGCCGGGAGCTTCTCGGGGTCGATGCCGCGCTCGATCGCGGCGATGCGCTCCCGTTGCGCGAGCTCCATGAGCCGGCGGCGCGCATTGGACTTGATGATGCCGGCGGTGATGCCGCCGATGATGGCCACGAGCGGGATGGTCAGCGAGAACACGATCGCGATGACCGGTGCCAGGTCGCCCACGGGGGTCTCCTTCCGCCGGGACTCGCCCGCGGGTCATCCGCGGGGCGGCCGGTCGGTTCCGTTGCCCCCTTGGACCGGCCGTTGGGCGCGGCCGGTTTCGGGAATCGTCGCGTCGACCCCGGAAACGCTAGAATCCCGAAACCGCGCCGCCCGCGGACCCGGTCTCATGGGACAGATGGAAACGATGACCCTTCCCCTCGCCTTCGCCGGACTCTTCCCCGCCCTCGCGCCCGGGAGCGACGCGGCGGCCCCCGCCGCGGTCCGGACCGCCGGCGCCGCCACGCCGGCCGGGGGCGAGGACGCCTGGATCCGCGCCGCCCGCGCCGGGGACCCCCGCGCGTTCCGGCACCTCGTGGACCGCTATCGCGGGCCCGTGGTCGAGCTCTGCGTCCGGATCGTCCGCAGCCGGGAGGAGGGCGAGGAGGCGGCCCAGGATGCCTTCGTCCGCGCCTGGAAGGCCTTGCCGGAGTTCCGCGGCGACGCCAGGTTCTCCACGTGGCTGTTCCGGATCGCCACGCGGCGCGCCCTGGACGCCGCCACGGCGCACCGGCGGCGGCGGGACCGGGAGGACGCCACCGAGCCGGCCGTCCTGGACACGGCGCCGGGCTCCGGTCCGGAGGGTCTGGACGAGCCGCTCCGCCGGCGGCTGTGGCGCATCCTGGGCGAGTTGGAGCCGCTTCCGCGCGCGGTCGTGT
>CAYYFX010000169.1:0-5431 GCA_964471155.1 uncultured Gemmatimonadota bacterium
GGAGCAGTTCCTCGGCGAGCCGATGGACGCGCGCAGCGACATCTTCTCGCTCGGCGTGTCCGCGTACCTGCTGCTCACGGGGCGCCTCCCGTTCCGCGGGCTCACGCTGATCGCCCTGCAGCACGAGATCCTCGGCGCGGACCCGCCCGGGATCGACATGGAGGGTCCCGGCGCCGGCGAGGTGCAGGCGCTGCTCCGGCACATGCTCGAGAAGGAGCCGGACCGCCGGCCGCCGTCGATGCGCGCGCTGGCCGGGGAGATCGAGGCGGCGCTGGACGCGGTGGATCCCGAGGGCGTGCTCGCGCGCCGCCGGCACGCGTTCCTCGAGCGCTTCGGCCAGGATCCCCACGGGCTCGTGCGCAGCCTCACCGGGCTCGAACCGGCCGAACGGCTGCGCCACTCCGCGGAGGTGGCGGACGGGATCCGCCCGGTGCCGCGCGACGTGCGCCGCGCGGTCGAGCCGGTGGCGGAGGGACCGGCGGCGCGTCCCGGCGCGGCCGACGGGGTGGTCGATCCGTCCGGGTATGTCGCGCCGCCGCGGCGGCTCGACATCGAGGTCGTCCGCGCGGATGACCTGCGCGACGAACCGGCGGCGCCGGCCGCCCGCCCCGCCGCCGCGCGGCCCGGGACGCCGCGCCCGCCGCTGCGGCCCGCTCCGGGGCCCCGCATCCGACCGAAGGCGACGGCCGCGCCCGCGCCGAAGCGGAACGCCGGCGGCGTGGCGCTCGCGGTGGCCCTCGGAGCGGCGGCCACGCTCCTGGTCGTCGCGCTGCGACCCTTCATCCTGCCCATGCGCGCGGAGCCCGCGGCGACGCGGCTCGCCGTCGCGGACCCGCCGCGCGGACCGGAAGCGGCTGCGGCCCTCCCCGCCGCCGCGGACACGACGACGGCCGCGGCGCCGGACACGGCCGCCGGCGACCCCCGGCCGCGCGGGAACCCCGCCGCGGACGCACCCGTGCAGGCGAACGTGGCGCCGCCCGTCCCGGTGCCCGCGGGGGACGCCGGCCGCGACACCGTGCGCATGGTCGTGGTGCCGAAGCTGCCGGCGGTGACGTCGCCGGCGGTGCGCGCGAAGTCGTACCTGTCGCTCGCGTGCAGCCCGCCGGGGAACATCTACCTGAACGACCGCCTCGTGGCCGCGAGCGGGGAACGCGCGTTCGTGGAGGTGCCGCCCGGCGCGCCGGCCACGCTGGTCGTGCGGCATCCGGACCTGTTCGCCACGAGGTCCTGGAGCGCGCGCCCCGCGCCCGGCGACACGGTGGACCTCGGCCGCTACGTGGTGAGCACCGGCGTGCTGCGCGTGACCACGCACCCGCCCGACCCGGCGTCCGTGCTCATCGAGGGGCTGGAGACCGGCGACGAGACGCCCGCGCGGCGCGACATCTCCGCCGGCCGCCACCTCGTGACGGTGGCGCGCGCGGGCTGGCGCGTGGCGAAGGTGGAGGTGCTGGACCGGACCGAGGGGACGAGCCGCGAGCTGGTTCCCTCCGGCGGCGCGGAATTCCCCGGCGTCCCGGTGGAGGTGCTCACGGGCCACGATCACAAGGTGACCTTCCACCTCCTGCCCGACGACACGGCGCTGCGCACGAACTGACCCGCGGCGCCGCCCCGCCGTGGACGCGCCGCGCGCCCCCCTGCTATCCTCCGCGACCCCTTCCCGCGACGAGGATTCCCATGGCGAAGAACATCGTGGCCCGCGCGCAGGACTACGCGCAGTGGTACCTGGACGTGATCAAGGCGGCCGCGCTGGCGGACTACTCGCCGGTGCGCGGCTGCATGGTGATCCGTCCCGAGGGGTTCGCCATCTGGGAGGCCATCCAGCGGGATCTGGACCGGCGCTTCAAGGAGACCGGGCACGTCAACGCGTACTTCCCCCTGCTGATCCCGCAGAGCTTCCTGGCGAAGGAGGCGAAGCACGTCGAGGGGTTCGCGCTGGAGTGCGCCGTGGTCACGCACTCGAAGCTGGAGAAGGGCGCGGACGGCGGCCTGCGTCCCGCCGGCGAGCTGGAGGAGCCGCTGGTGGTGCGGCCCACGTCCGAGACGGTGATCGGGCACATGTACGCGCAGTGGATCCAGAGCTGGCGCGACCTGCCGGTGCTCATCAACCAGTGGGCGAACGTGATGCGCTGGGAGATGCGCACGCGCCTCTTCCTGCGCACGGCGGAGTTCCTGTGGCAGGAGGGCCACACCGCGCACGCGACCGAGGGCGAGGCGCGCGAGGAGACGCTCCGCATGCTGGACGTGTACGCGCGCTTCGCCGAGGACTTCCTGGCCATCCCGGTGATCAAGGGCCGCAAGACGGACCGCGAGAAGTTCCCGGGGGCGAACGTGACGTACGCCATCGAGGGGCTGATGCAGGACGGGAAGGCGCTGCAGTGCGGCACCAGCCACGACCTGGGCCAGAACTTCGCGAAGGCGTTCGACATCAAGTACCTGGGCACGGACCAGCAGCAGCACCACGTGTGGACCACGAGCTGGGGCGTGTCCACGCGGCTCATCGGGGCGCTCGTGATGGCGCACTCGGACGACGAGGGGCTCGTGCTGCCGCCGCGGGTGGCGCCGGTGGTGGCGGCGATCGTGCCCATCTTCAGGTCCGACGCGGAGAAGGAGGCCGTGCGCGGCTTCGTGCAGAGGATCGTGCGCGCGCTCGTCGGGGACTCCGAGTCCGCGGCGGGCGCCGGCCGGCTGTCCGGCAAGGACCTGGACAGCTACTTCTTCGACCGGGTCACGCACCAGCGCGTGGTGGTGGACTGGGGCGACGAGCGGCCCGGCGAGAAGCACTTCCGCTGGGAGCAGCGCGGCGTGCCGTTCCGCATCGAGGTGGGCCCGCGCGACGTGGAGGGCGGCGCGCTCGTCCTCAAGAACCGGCTGGATCGCGGCAAGGAGACCGTCCCGCTGGCCGACGTGTCCCCGGACTGGCTGCGGGCGAGAATGGAGGCCGCGCAGGCGGCGCTGTTCGAGCGCGCCCGCGCGTTCCGCGACGCGAACACCCGCCACGCGTCGTCGTACGAGGAGATGAAGGCCATCCTCGCGAAGGACGGCGGCTTCGTGCGCTGCCGGTTCGCTCCGGACGGGGACGTGGAGGACCGCATCAAGGAGGAGACGAAGGCCACCGTCCGCTGCATCCCGCTGGAGCAGCCGGGCGGGATCGGGAAGTGCATCGTGTCCGGGAAGGACACGGACATCGAGGTGCTGTTCGCGCAGGCGTACTGACGCGCCGGGGCCGCCCGCGCCGGTCGCGTCATCCGCAACCTCCGGAGGGTCGGCCATGCGTGCGAGCCGGATCATCCCCGTCGCTTCCGTCGTCCCCGTCCTGACCGCCGTCCTGCTTCCCGTCCATGCCGCCGCCGGCCGCGCCGGCCCGGCGCCGGCCGCGCCCGTGGAGTTCGCGGCCCCGGACGGGCTCATGCTGCAGGGCACGTACTGGGCGGCGCCCGGCCCCGGACCCGCCGTGCTCCTCCTGCACCAATGCAACGCGGACAAGGAGAGCTGGGCGCCGCTCGCGAGCGCGCTGGCGACGGCCGGCGTGCACGTGCTCGCGTTCGACTTCCGCGGCTTCGGCGGCAGCCGGAGCGGGATGGTGGGCGCGTTCGCGGAGCAGGAGACGGAGCTGTGGCCGTCGTTCCCGGACGACGTGGACCGCGCCGTCGAGTTCCTGCGCGGGATGCCGGACGTGGACGGATCGCGGCTGGGCGTGATGGGCGCGAGCTGCGGCGGCAGCCAGGCGCTGCTGCTCGCGCTGCGCGATCCCGGGGTGAAGGCGGCGGGCTTCCTGTCGTCCAGCCTGCCGCGTCTCGGCGACGTCGACGTCGCGCAGTTCGAGGCGAACCGGACGCTGCCGGTGCTGGCGATCGCCGCGGAGGCGGACAAGGGCTCGTACGCGCGGATGCAGGAGCTGTTCGCGAGGTCCGCGGAGGGGCGCACGAAGCTCGTGCTGTACAAGGGCGGGCTGCACGGCGTTCCGCTGTTCGCGCACGATCCCGGCCTGGTCCCGTCCATCGTGGCCTGGTTCACGGCCGTCCTGTAGTGGCGCGCCCCGGGCTCGCACGGATCGCGGCGCTCGGCCCGGGCCTGGCCATGGCCGCCACCGGCGTGGGCGCCGGCGACCTGGCCGCGGCGGCGTTCGCCGGCGCACGGTGGGGCGAGGCGCTCCTGTGGGCCGTGGCGCTCGGCGCGGTGGTCAAGCTCGCGCTGAACGAGGGCGTGGCGCGCTGGCAGCTCGCCACCGGGACGCCCCTTCTGGAAGGCTGGTGCCGGCACCTCGGGCGACCCTTCGCGAACGCGTTCCTCGCGTACCTCGTGTTCTGGTCGTTCGCGGTCGCGGCCGCGATGATGAGCGCGTGCGGAATCGCGGCGCACGCGCTCGCGCCGGGACTGCCGGTCGCCGCCTGGGGCCTGCTGCACTCGCTCGCCGCCGCGGCGCTCGTCCTCGCGGGGCGCTACGCCCTGTTCGAGCGCGCGATGTCCGCGCTGGTGGCGCTCATGTTCGTGTCCCTGCTGGGCAGCGTGGGATTCCTGCAACCCGATCCCGGCGCGATGCTCCGCGGCCTCGTCGTGCCGCGCATCCCGGAGGGATCGGGCGCGGCGGTGCTGGGTCTCGTGGGCGGGATCGGCGGCTCGGTGACGCTGCTCGCCTACGGCTACTGGATCCGCGAGAAGGGCTGGACCGGCGCGGAGCGCGTGCGGCACGTGCGCGTCGACCTCGGCGTGGCGTACGCGCTCACGGGGATCTTCGGCATGGCCGTGCTCGTGCTCGCCGCGGAGTCCCTGGGCGGCGACACCGCGGAGCTTCCGTCCGGCAGCCGCGGCCTCGTGGCGCTGGCGGACACGCTCGCCGCGGCCGTGGGCGCGCGGTTCGGCGATCCGGTCGGCGCCGTCGTGCGCATGGTGTTCCTGCTCGGCGCGTGGGGCGCCGTGTTCACCAGCCTGCTCGGCGTGTGGCAGGGCGTGCCGTACCTCTTCGCCGACCTGCTCGGCGCGCGCTCCGGCCGCACGGGCGAACCCGTCGACGTGCGCTCCCGCGCCTACCGCGGCTACCTCCTGTACCTCGCCCTCGTCCCCGCCTCGCTCCTCCTGCTCGGCCGCCCCTTCTGGCTCATCCTCGTCTACACGGTGGTGAGCAGCGCCTTCCTTCCCTTCCTCGCCGGCAGCCTGCTGTGGCTCAACGGCCGCGCCGCGCTCGTGGGCGCCCTCCGCAACGGCCGCGCCGTGACCGCCATCCTGGCCTTCATCCTCGGCCTGGTCACCGTCCTGGGCCTCCAGGAGATCCTGGACGCCGTGCGCGGCTGAGCGCGTCGGTCGGATGACGAAGGTCGTCCGCGGTTCGTCGGTCGCGGCGGCGTGCGGTCGGTCGCGCCGGCCACCGGGCGGGGTTCCCTCCGGCGGCTCTGCGGCGCGGCCGGAGCCCGGGACGGGCGGAGGCCGTCGACGC
>CAYYFX010000170.1:0-5402 GCA_964471155.1 uncultured Gemmatimonadota bacterium
CGTGATGTTCGTGGGCGAGGCGCCGGGCCGGGACGAGGACCTGCAGGGCGAGCCGTTCGTGGGCGCCGCCGGACAGCTCCTGAACAAGATCCTCGCCGCCATCGATCTCCGGCGGGAGGACGTGTACATCGCGAACATCCTGAAGTGCCGCCCGCCGGGGAACCGCAACCCCGAGCCCTTCGAGATCGCCAGTTGCGAGCCCATCCTGCGCCGGCAGATCGAGTTGATCCGCCCGCGCATCCTGTGCACGCTCGGCTCCTTCGCCGCGAAGACGCTGCTCGGCACCACCGAGGGGATCTCGAAGCTGCGCGGCCGGCTGCACGAGTACCGCGGCATCCCGGTCGTGCCCACGTTCCACCCGGCGGCGCTCCTGCGGAACCCCGCGTGGAAGAAGCCCACGTGGGAGGACGTGCAGCTGTTGCGGCGGGAGTTCGACCGGCTCGAGGCGGCGGATCGGAAGACGTCATGACCGACACCTACGTGCCCGGCGGCGAGCCGGACTTCGACACCGGCCCCTACGAGGAGCGCCCGGCCGAGGCGGCCCGCGTGCGGGGACGCGGGGTCGCGCCGGGGATGCGCGTGCCGCCGCAGGCGCTGGACGCGGAGCGCGCGGTGCTGGCCGCCATGATGCTGGACTCCACCGCGATCGCCACCGCCGTGCAGTCCGTGATGCCGGACGACTTCTACCGTCCCGCGCACCGCAAGATCTGCGCCGCCATGTACCGCATGTTCGAGAAGAACGAGGCGGTGGACATCGTCACGCTGACCGAGGAGCTGTCGGGCGCGGGGGACCTGGAGCAGGTCGGCGGGCAGGTGCACCTGGCGGAGATCCTGGACGCGGCCGTGACCGCGGCGAACGTGGAGTACCACGCGCGCATCGTGCGGGAGAAGTCGCTGCTGCGGCAGATGATCCGCGCGTCGCAGGAGATCGCGGAGGAGGCGTACACCGCGCCGGACGACGTGAACGGCTTCATCGACCGCGCCGAGCACAAGATGTTCGAGATCTCCGAGAGCGGGCCGCGGAAGGGATTCGTGGCGGTGAAGGACCTGCTGCAGGAGAGCTTCGACAAGATCGAGGAGCTGTACAACGAGAAGCGCCTCGTCACCGGGGTGCCCAGCGGGTTCGTGGACCTGGACACGCTCACGTCCGGGTTCCAGAAGTCGGACTTCGTGGTGGTGGCGGCGCGCCCGTCCATGGGCAAGACCGCGTTCACGCTGAACGTGGCGGAGCACGTGGCGGTGGACCACCGGCTGCCGGTGGCGTTCTTCAGCCTGGAGATGTCGAAGGAGGCGCTGGTGCAGCGGCTCCTGTCCAGCCTGTCGCGCGTGGACGGGAACCGGCTGCGCACGGGCTTCCTGCGCGAGAACGAGTGGCCGCGCCTCACCACGGCGGCGGGCCGGCTGTCCGAGGCGGAGCTGTGGATCGACGACACCGCGGGCATCACCGCGCTGGAGATCCGCGCGAAGGCGCGCCGGCTGATGGTGGAGACGAAGGGCCGGCTGGCGATGGTCGTGATCGACTACCTGCAGCTCATCCGCGGCCACGGCCGCCAGGAGAACCGGCAGCAGGAGATCTCGCACATCTCGCGCTCGCTCAAGGCGCTGGCGAAGGAGCTGAAGGTGCCGGTGGTGGCGCTGTCGCAGCTGAAGCGGCCCACCGACGTGAAGGAGGGCGGACGGCGGCCGGTGCTGTCGGATCTGCGGGAGTGCGTCACCGGGGACACGCTGGTGGTCCTGACCGACGGGCGCCGCGTGCCGGTGCGGGACCTCGTGGGGGCGTCACCCCGCGTCGTGGCGGTGGATGCTTCCGGCCGGCTCACGTCCGCGGAGTCCGATCGCGTATGGTCCGTGGGCGTCCGTCCCGTGTTCCGCATCAAGCTGGACGGCGGCAGGAGCATCCGGGCAACCGGGGAGCATCGGCTGCTCGCGCTCGACGGTTGGCGCACCGTGACGCGCCTTGCCCCGGGTGACCGACTGGCCGTCTCGGCACCGTCCGCGGTACCGGTCGCGACGCGGTCGCGCGCCGGGACATGCGCTTTGCTGGATGCGCCGGATGTCGTTCCGGTTTCCACGGGGGATCTCCGGTGGCCCCGGATCACGTCCATCGAGCCCGCCGGCGAGGACGAGGTCTTCGACCTCACGGTTCCCGGTCCGGCGTGCTGGCTCGCGGACGGCATCGTGAGCCACAACTCGGGCGCCATCGAACAGGACGCCGACGTCGTGCTGTTCATTCACCGGCCCGAGGTGTACGGCGTGCAGGAGAAGGAAGGCATCGCGGAGCTCATCCTCGGCAAGCAGCGCAACGGGCCCATCGGGCTCGTGGAGATCGCCTTCCAGAAGTCCATCACGCGCTTCGAGAACCTCGCGCGCGTCCGGGAGTGACGGTGGCGGACGGCGCGGCGGGGCGGGGCGAAGCGCGGCCGCGGACCGGGGCCATCGTGGTGGCGGCCGGTCTCTCCGAGCGCATGGCCGGTCTGGACAAGGTGCTCACGCCCGTGGCCGGCCGGCCCGTGCTGCTCCACTCGCTCCTCGCCTTCGAGCGCTGCGACGCGGTGGACGAGGTCGTCATCGTGACCCGGGAGGAACTGGAGGAGCGCGTGAACGCGCTCGCCGCGTCCGCCGGCTGCGCGAAGGTGAGCTTCGTCGTGCGCGGCGGGGCCACGCGCGCGGAGTCGTCGCGGCATGGGCTCGGCGCGCTGTCGAAGGATACGGAGCTGGTCCTCGTGCACGACGCCGCGCGCCCGCTCGTCACGCCCGACCTGATCGCGCGCGTGGCCGCCGCCGCCGCGGAGACCGGCGCCGCGCTGCCCGGCGTGGCGCCCGTGTCCACGATCAAGGAGGAGGCCGGCGGCGTGTCCGTCCGCACGCTGGACCGCGCGCGGCTGCGCGAGGCGCAGACCCCGCAGGGCTTCCGCCGCGGCGTCCTGTCGAAGGCCTTCGCGGCCGCGCTCCGCGACAAGTTCGACGGCACGGACGAGGCCTCCCTCGTGGAGCGCACCGGCGTGCCGGTGGCCCTGGTGGAGGGGGATCGCCGCAACGTGAAGATCACCGTGCCGGAGGACCTGGCCGTGGTGGAGGCGCTCGCCGGCGGTCAGGCGCCGCCGCAGCAGACCCGCGTGGGCTTCGGCTACGACGTGCACCGCCTCGTGGAGGGTCGCCCGCTCATCCTGGGCGGCGTGGAGATCCCGCACCCGACCGGGCTCCTCGGCCACTCCGACGCCGACGTCCTGGACCACGCCGTCTGCGACGCGCTGCTCGGCGGCGCCGCGCTGGGGGACCTCGGGTTGCATTTCCCGGACACGGATCCCCGCTGGAAGGACGCGAAGGGCTCCGCGCTGCTCGCGCGGACGGTGGAGATTCTGCGGGATTCCGGGTACGTTCCCGTCAACGTCGACGCGACGGTGGCGGCGCAGGCGCCCCGCCTGGCTCCGCACCGCGAGGCGATGGTGACGCACCTGGCCACGTTCCTCCGCCTGCCCGAGTCGCGCGTGTCGGTGAAGTTCACCACGACCGAGCGGCTGGGTTTCGAAGGGCGCGAGGAAGGCATCGCGGCCAGCGCGATCGCACTGGTGGGGCGGATTCCCCTCGCCCCGGAGGTTCCATGAGCGCGTTCACGATCCGGGCCGCCCGCGCCGCCGACGAGGCCGCCGTTCTCGCGCTGGCCAAGGAGGAGATGGCCGCGCACGAGGCGATCGACCCGCGCTTCCGCCTGCGCGCGGACGCCATGGGCCGGTACGCCATCTACCTGCGCGACCGCATGCGCGAGATCGACTCCGCGGTGTTCGTGGCGGAGTCGGCCGGGCAGGTGGTCGGCGTGGCCGTCGGATCCATCCGCGTGCAGGACGCGTTCTTCGAGACGCGCCGCTACGGCTACGTGTCCGATCTCGTGGTGGCGCCGGACGCGCGGCGGCAGGGGATCGGGCGCGCGCTGTGGGATCGCGTGGCGCTCTGGTTCAAGAGCGTGGGCCTGGACATCGTGCGGCTGCACGTGGCCACGCGCAGCCCGGAGGCGCGCGCCTTCTGGCGGACCGTGGGCGCCGAGGACTTCCTGGCCGAGGCGTGGATCAACCTGCCGGCGGCCGGTCCGCCGGCGGGCGCGCGGCGCGCGGAGGCCGAGGGCGGCGGCGCGGCGCGGGAGCAGCTGAAGGGCGAGCGGTTGGCGGGGGACACGGAGGTCATCTGAGGCGCGGGCCCGCGGCCCGCCGGGAGGGGACGATGCGGCGGAAGGTGGCGGTCATCATGGGCGGCGAGAGCCGCGAGCGCGACGTGTCCCGCGTGACCGGGACGGCGGTGGCGAAGGCGCTGGCCGAGCGCGCGTGGGACGTGATGCTGGTGGACACGCAGGGCGGCATCCTCCCGCTGGAGGGGCAACCTGCTCCGGCCATCGGCACCGCGCCCCCGGACGCGTCCGGCGGCGAGGCCGGCTCGTCCGGCGCGCCGCAGGCCGTGGCGGACTTCCTCCGTTCGGTGGGCGACGTGGACGCGGTGTTCATCGCGCTGCACGGCGGCTGGGGCGAGGACGGCACCATCCAGGCGCTGTTCGACCTGGCCGGCCTCCCGTACACGGGCTCCGGCGTGCTCGGCTCCGCGCTGGCCATGGACAAGGACCGCGCGAAGCGCGTGATGCGCTTCGGCGGGATGCCCACGCCGGACTGGACCGTGTTGCAATGGGACGCGGGCACGCCGCCGCCCGAGGCGATGGTGACGTCGCTCGCGCAGCGCTTCCGCGGGGATTTCGTGGTGAAGCCGAACGCGGAGGGATCCACCGTGGGCCTCAGCGTGGTGCGCCGCGGGGAGGACCCGCGCCCCGCGCTGGAGCTGGCCGCGCGCTTCGACGAGCGCGTGCTGTGCGAGGAGTTCATCGACGGGCGCGAGCTGACCGTGGCCATCCTGGGCCGCGAGGCGCTCCCCATCGTGGAGATCGTGCCGGAGGGCGGCATCTACACGTACGAGGCGAAGTACACGAAGGGCAAGAGCCGCTACGAGTGTCCGGCGAAGCTGCCGGACGACCTCGCGGGGAAGCTGGGCCGCACGAGCGAGCGGATCTACGAGGCGCTCGGCTGCGAGGGCTTCGCCCGCGTGGACTGGCGCCTCGGCACCGACGGCCGCATCCACTGCCTGGAAGTGAACACGGTCCCCGGCATGACCCCGCTGTCGCTCGTCCCGATGGCCGCGAAGGCCGCGGGGCTGTCCTTCGGCGACCTCGTCGACCGGATCCTGCAGATCGCGATCGCGCGCGGGCCGCGCCGACGGCGCGCCGTGGCCGCGGGAGTCTAGAACAGGCGTCACCTCGGCGACCCAAGGACCGCCCCGGCGCACTCAATGGCCGGTGCGTGCCCTTGCGTGTGCGGTTCTCCTTGAAACGCCTCCCTCGCCTTCCCTACGATGGATCCACCCGCGAC
>CAYYFX010000171.1:0-5255 GCA_964471155.1 uncultured Gemmatimonadota bacterium
CGCCAGGAACGCCGCGGGCGCGAGGCGCGGGACGGCGAGGCCGAGCGCCGCGCGCGCGATCGCGGCCGGATCCGCGGCCTCCGCGATGGACGCGGCGAAGGCGCCCGGCAGCGCGCCCCAGTCGCCGGCGCGCACGAGCATCGCGAGCGCGGCCACGCCGGCCAGGGCCGCGCTCGCCGCCATCGGCGGCGTCCCCGCGCGCACCGCCAGGAAGGAGGCCGCCAGCGCCCCGGCGCCGCCCGCGGCCGCGAGGACCGATGCCGTGAGCGGGATCCCGGGAAGTTCGCCGGAGAGGGCGGGCACGAACAGCCGCCGGCCGAGGAAGACGAGCGCCGCGACCAGGAACCCGAGCGCGGCGGAGGCGGCGAAGGCGGGAAGTTGCACCGCGATCGGCTCGGCCGCGTCGTCCGCCGCGCGGAGCCGGACGCAGGGGACGGCCGCGGCCAGGAGGAGCACGGCCCCGGCGAGGGCCGCGGCCCGCGTCGTGTCCGCGGCGACCGCCATCCCGGCCAGCGTCGGGGCGGCGGCGGCGACGACGGCCGCGGCCGCCGCGGTGGCGAGCCCGTGCGCGGCGTCCGGCCCCGGCGGGAGGAGGCGCGCGCCGATCCGCAGCGCGGACCCGGCCAGCCACGCCGCCGGCGCCACGAGCACGAGGCCCAGCACGAGGCGGGCGAAGCTGACGGCGACAAGCGACGCGTCCGAGCCGGCGCCGATCCAGGCGAGGACGCCGCCGGCGCTGCCCGCGAACGCCGCCGCCCCGGTCAGCAGCCCGAGCGGCGCGAGGCGATGGGCCACGCGCGCGCCCGCGGATCGCGTGCCATCCCGCCCGCCGAGGGTCTCGCGGAGCAGCCCGGCCGTGAAGGCGGCGGCGGCCACGGCCGCGGCGGTGACCGCCGCCGCGGTGTCCGCCCCGAACAGGCGCACCACGGCGCCCGCCGCGCCGGACCACGCGGCGCCCGCGCCGGCCCCGAGGAGCGGCAGAAGGAAGGCGGGCATGCGATCACGAGGGGCCAACAGCGACGGGCTCCGTCCGGCGGGTGGGGATGCGGCGCGGGATGATATCACGAACCCCCGGAGAGCCGATCCAGGTTCCCCAGGTTCGCGATGAAGTCCTCGTTCGCGGGATCGATCCGCCGGCCGGCCTCGAACTGCTCGCGGGCCGCCTCCAGCCGCCCCGCCTTCGCCAGGAACACGCCGTAGAGGAGCCGGACGCGGGTGGAGAAGGGGTCGGCCGCCAGCGCCCGCCGGTACGCGGCCTCCGCCTCCGGACCCCGCCCCAGCACCTCGAGGAGCTGCGCCTTCGACACCAGCGCCTCCACGTAGTCGGGCGCGCCCGCCAGCGCGCGATCGAACTCCGCGAGCGCGCGCTCGGGGTCGCGCCGTCGGACGTACTGCTGCGCGAGAAGGCGGTGCGCGTCCACGTCGTCCGGGTCGTGCCGCAGGGCCTCGTGGAGCTTGCGGGTCGCGCTCTCGTGCAGATCCAGCGCCCGCAGCGCCACCGCGCGGTGGATCGCCGCGCGCGCCTCGTCCACCGGGCGCGGTCCCGGAAGACCGGCGTTCACGACGACGGCGGCGGCCGCCAGCGCGAGCGCGGGCCCCCACCCGATCCGTCCGCGCCGCCGCCACGCCTCGTCCAGTCCCAGCCCCGCCAGCACGCACAGCGCCGGCACGGCCTCGAGCCGGTAGCGGTCCGCCACGAAGAAGAGCAGGTTCTGCAGCGCGACCGCCGCGAGCGTGAGCAGGAGGAGCGACCGCAGCCGCGGCGGCGACGGCCCGCGCGGCGCGAAGGCGAGCAGTGCGCCGAGCAGGGCGAGCGGCGCGACCAGGCCGAAGCCCGGCAGCGGCAGCGACAGGATGGCCGAGTCCCGGCGGAAGTCCTCGTAGTCCGTGTTCCGCGGGGTCTCGCGCGCGTCCAGCAGGAGCAGCACCTTGCGGCCGAGTGCGCGGGCCCAGCCCGCGGGATCCGCCGCGGCCTCGTGCCGCGCGCGATCCACCCAGTACGCCGACTCCGCGCGCCGGCTGCCGCGCACGCCGTCCGCGAACGGCGCGATCTGCAGCTTGTCCCACGCGTATCCGGGCTGGATGGCCACGAGCGAGTCGGGGTTCGCGCCGTTGCCGAGGTAGAAGTTGATGCCGCCGTTGAAGGAGACCAGGACCGGCTCGCCCCCGCCGAACCAGTTCGCCGCGGTGAACGGCAGGACCGGCACCGCGACCGCGGCGGCCAGGGCCGCCACCCCGCGCGTGCGTCCGGTCCGACGGCGGCCGCGCGCCCACCAGAGCGCCGCTCCCGCGGCGTACAGGAAGCTCGTCGGGCGCGCGGCCGCGGCGACCCCCAGCAGGAGCCCGGCGCCGAGAAGGCGCGGGACCGGCCGCGGGGAGTCGTCGGCGTCCAGGAGCAGGCGCGCGGCGCCCGCCCACAGCGCGAGGAGCAGCGCCGGCGGCAGGAGTTCGCCCTCGAAGTACAGCACCGGGCCGTACAGCGCGAGCAGCCCGCCCGCCAGCCAACCGGCGCGACGGCGGCCGCCCCGCCCCGCCAGGGACGTCGCCAGCAGCACCGTGAGCACGCCCAGCGCCGCGTTCACGACGCGCGGGGCCGTCCAGCTTCCGCCGGTGAGCGCGTACAGCCCGCCCAGCAGCATCGGGTACATGGGCGGCTGGTAGTACGGCAGGGGGATGGCCGCGGGTCCGCGCTCGGCGACGGCCCGCGCCTGCTCGTCGTAGGTCCGGGCGTCCACCAGGGGCGACCGGAAGACGACCTCCCCCGACAGGTCCGCCAGGAACGCCGCCCGCACCGCGATCGCCAGGAGCAGGAGGAGGCCCGGATCCGCACGAAGCCGCATGGTTCCCACCTTACCCGCAGGGGCGCGGCACGCGGAAGGCGCTTCCGGTTGGGTCGTGGTGCGGAGATTGGGGCCGATCGGACTCAAGGGATTGCGACGGAACGACCTGCACCTCGCGCGCACCGGTCCGGCCGGAACCGGCTGCCGGACCGACGTTTGCGTGGGGTCCGCCCCAATCTGCGCACCACGACCTTCCGGTTTGCCCGCGGGGGCGCTTTCGAATAGCTTCGTGCGGCATTTCGGCCGCATCCGCCATTCCCGGGTCGGGTTCGATCCGCCCCCATCGAGAGGTACGTCGTCATGGCCGCGAGTCGCAAGGCAGTCCATTTCTTCGGAGACGGGAAGGCGGACGGTTCCGCGAAGGACAAGAACCTCCTCGGCGGCAAGGGCGCGAACCTCGCGGAGATGACCCGCATCGGGCTCCCGGTGCCGGCCGGCTTCACGATCTCCACGGACGTCTGCAGCGAGTACTACCGGCTCGGACGGCGCTTCCCGAACACCGTGGATCCCGAGGTGCGCCGCGCCGTGGCGCGCGTGGAGCGCGTGATGGGCGGCCGCTTCGGCGATGCCGGGAACCCGCTGCTCGTGTCCGTCCGCTCCGGCGCGCGCGTGTCCATGCCCGGCATGATGGACACGGTGCTGAACCTCGGCCTGAACGACGCGACCGTGCAGGGGCTCGTGGAGAGGACGCGGAACCCGCGCTTCGCGTGGGACTGCTACCGCCGCTTCGTGCAGATGTACGGCGACGTGGTGCTCGGGCTGAAGCCCACCAGTTCGCGCGAGATGGATCCGTTCGAGGAGATCCTGGAGAAGCGCAAGAAGAGGAAGGGCGTGAAGCTGGACACGGAGCTGACCGCGCTGGACCTGAAGGAGCTGGTGGCGCAGTTCAAGGCGGCCATCAAGGAGCGCACGGGACACGAGTTCCCGGAGGATCCCTGGGAGCAGCTGTGGGGCGCCATCGGCGCCGTGTTCGGCTCGTGGATGAACGATCGCGCGGTGGCGTACCGCAAGATGCACGGCTACCCGGCGGACTGGGGCACCGCGGTGAACGTGCAGGCCATGGTGTTCGGCAACATGGGCGACGACTGCGGAACCGGCGTGGCGTTCACGCGGGACCCCGCCACCGGCGAGAACCGGTTCTACGGCGAGTTCCTGATGAACGCGCAGGGCGAGGACGTCGTGGCCGGCACGCGCACGCCGCACCCGATCGCCATGCTGGAGAAGGAGAGCCCCAAGGCGTTCGCGCAGCTCGTGGACATCCGCGGGAAGCTGGAGCGGCACTACCGCGAGATGCAGGACGTGGAGTTCACGGTGCAGAACGGACGGCTGTGGATGCTGCAGACGCGCACCGGGAAGCGCACCGGCAAGGCCTCCGTGCGCATCGCGGTGGAGATGGTGCAGGAAGGGCTGATCACGAAGACCGAGGCGCTGTCGCGCGTGCTGCCGGAGCAGATCGAGCAGTTCCTCGCGCCCGGGTTCGAGCCGAAGGCGAAGCAGGCGGCGGTGGCGGAGGGGCGCGTGCTCGGCAAGGGCCTGCCGGCGGGTCCGGGCGCGGCGTGCGGCAAGGTCGTGTTCACGGCGGAGGACGCCGAGGCGGCGGCGCGGCGCGGCGAGACCGTGCTGCTGACGCGCGTGGAGACGTCCCCGGAGGACATCCGCGGGATGGCGGCGGCGGTGGGCATCCTCACCGCGCGCGGCGGCATGACGTCGCACGCGGCGCTCGTGGCGCGGCAGATGGGCAAGGTGTGCGTGGCCGGCTGCGACGCGCTGTCCATCCACTACAAGTCGCGCAAGATGTCCATCGGCGGGAAGGTCTTCAAGGAAGGGGACTGGATCTCCATCGACGGGTCCACCGGCGAGGTGATCGCGGGCCAGCTGCGGACGCACCCCTCCGAGGTGGTGCGCGTGGTGGAGGGCACGCTCAAGCCGGGTGCGAAGACCGTGGAGTACGAGGTCTTCGCGAAGATCATGGCCTGGGCGGACGAGGCCCGGAGGCTGCGGGTGCGCGCGAACGCCGACCAGCCGGACCAGGCGGCCATCGCGGTGGAGTTCGGCGCGGAGGGCATCGGTCTCTGCCGCACGGAGCACATGTTCTTCGGCGAGCAGAAGATCGACGCGGTGCGCGAGATGATCCTGGGCGAGACGACCGAGGCGCGCCGCAAGGCGCTGGAGAGGATCCTGCCGCTGCAGCGCAAGGACTTCGCCGGCATCTTCCGCGCGATGGCCGGCAAGCCCGTCACCATCCGCCTGCTCGATCCGCCGCTGCACGAGTTCCTGCCGCACGACGACAAGGAGATCAAGGCGCTCGCCGCGCAGATGGGTGTGAAGCCGGCGAGGCTGAGGGATCGCGTGGTGGCGCTGCACGAGCTGAACCCCATGCTCGGGCACCGCGGCTGCCGGCTCGGGATCACCTAC
>CAYYFX010000172.1:0-5036 GCA_964471155.1 uncultured Gemmatimonadota bacterium
GACACCTCGTGCGTTGCCGGAAGACCCCGTCGTGTCGCCCGACCAAGGTAGCACACCGGCACCGCGCGCTCCCGCCCCCGCTGTCCGCGCGCGCGAAGGGGGCGCCGTCCGTCGACGACGCTCCCTCGCGAGCCTCATGCGGCGGGCCTCCTCACCGCAGGAGGGTGACCTTGCGCGTCTCGTCCACCGCGGCGCCGGTCAGGCGCACGAAGTAGACGCCGGCGGTGACCCGGCGGCCCGACGCGTCGCGTCCGTCCCAGCGCGCCGCGTGACGCCCGGCCGGCTGCGCGCCGCGCACCAGGTTCGCCACCCGGCGGCCGCCGAGATCGAACACGTCGATCGACAGCGCGCCGCCGTCCGCGGGCACGTCGTAGCGGATCACGGTGTCCGACCCGAAGGGGTTCGGCCGCGGCACCGCCAGCGCGAAGCGATCCGGCGCGCCCGCGATCTCCGGCGCATCCACCACGCTCGCGCCCGACGACAGGACGAGCCGGTACGTGCACGCCGACGGGAGGTCCGTGGCGTCGTGCTTGAAGACCACGAAGGCCACGAAGCCCTCGGCGGTCGGCGTCCACGACGGGAGGTGCTCGTCCGCCGCGGCGGCATCGGTCCCGCCCAGCGACGTGGCATCCCACTTCGACATGGTGCCCGCCGAACCGTCGAAGAACGCGACGTCCAGGTCCCCCGCGCCGGCCACGTGGTGGAGGGACGCGTACAGCGGTTGCCCCACGACGGAGGCGTCCACGTACACCTCGTGCACGGCCAGCACGGCCCCCGCCCCGAGCGCGTACGGCCCGAGCGTCGTCACGCCGGCGCCCACGGTTCCCTCGTACGGCGCGTTGGACTGCTGCAGGACGACGTTGCCGGCGCCGCCCCAGTTCATCAGCCCCACGTCCATGTCCGTGCCCGGGGCGACGTTGTAGTTCACCAGGACGAAGTCCGTGAACGACCCGATGGAACCGCTCCACGCGATCGAGGCGCCGAAGCCGTCGCGGCTCCCGGTGGACATCGGGTACAGCGTGACGTCGTAGTCGTCCGTCGCGGCCACCGGCGTGGCGCCGACCGCCGTCCAGTACGTCGTCCGCGTCGTCCGGAACCCGTCCACCGAGTAGTGCGGGCCGTACCCCGTGGGGTTGCGCACGGGCGGCGCCGGGAGCGTCTGCGGCAGGTCGTTCGCCAGCACGAGCGGCGTCCACACGAACCAGTCCGTGAACGCGTTGTCGGCCTCGTCGAACTCCGCCAGCGCGCCGAGCTGGTCCGCGATCGTGCGCAGGTGGTGCCGTCCGCCGGCCACCACGCTGAAGGGGATCAGTCCCTGCGCGGTGTTCAGGATCCGCAGGAACTGGCCGGCCGGCAGGATGCCGCCGAAGCCGACCCAGCCGTAGTCATCGTCCACGACGAGATTCGTCTGCCAGCCGGTCCCCGTGCTGTTCGCACCCTCGTTCAGCGTGGCCCAGTTGAACGAGGTGGTGGGCGTGTTGCCCACCAGGACCGCCGGCAGCGTGCACGAGCCCGACGTGGCGTCCGTGCTGTTCCGCGGGACGATCGGGCCCCACCAGCCCGACGGCGTCGCCGACGTCACCAGGTTCGGCAACGTGCTCACGTGCAGCCGGTAAGAGAGGGACTGCGTGCGGTCGGCCGAGCGCGCCTTCCAGACGGCGACGCCGTGGAAGTCGCTGGCCGGGACGTCGAGAATGACGAACTCGTCCGTGGCGGCGCCGTTCGCGTTCGCGGACGCAACGGCGGTCGCCTTGTCGAAGTAGGTCTGCGCGGGGCCGAAGACGGACAGACCGTAGTCCGCCCCGCCCGACAGCCACTCCACGTGCACGCGGTACTGCGATCCGCCGGCCAGCGAGAGCTCATGCAGGTTGAGCACCTCGCCGGACGCGAGCGTGAACGGCCCGAAGGACCCGGTGCCGGAGAGCGTGCCGAGGTCCGCGGCGAAGACCACCGTCTCCTGGCCGCCCGCGAAGGACGTGAAGTTCAGGACGCTCGCCCAGTACGAGCCGGCCGGAGCGTTGTTCCGGTTCAGGCCGACGAACGCGATCTCGCCGGGCCCGGTGAAGGACGACGCCACGTTCGCGCCGAACCCGGCCTGCGGGATGTTCGCCGGCGCCTCGGTGTTCAGCCGGATGTCGTAGTCGCTGGTGGACACGTGCGGAAGGACCGCGAACGCGTACCAGTACGGCGTGCCGGTGTTCCCGCGGAGTCCCTCCGCGTTGTACCACGGACCCCAGCCCTGGCTCGTCGCGAAGGCGCCGGGATCCCGCACGGACTCCATGTTCGCGGTCAGGCTCGGCGCCGACCAGATGAACTGCCGGAGGTACTCGTTGTTCGTCTCCACCCACTCCTCCTCCACGTCGTCGAAGTCCACGAAGTGGCGGATGGTGTGGCGGCCGGCCCGGACCGTGAGGGGCCCGAAGTTGACGAGGTAGCTGGCGCCGCCCGGCGGGTGATCCGGCCGGAGGCCCTGCACGACCCACTGGTCGTCCACGTAGATGCGATCATCCGGTTCGTTGACGGTGGACGTCCACACCACCGGGCTGTTCTCCACCACGGCGTTCCAGTACGTGGCGGCGGCGTCGCCCGCGATCGCCGGCGCGTCGAGCGGCGCGCTGCCCGGCGAGCTCGTGTTCACGGCGCGCGGCACCACGGAGTACGTCCACCCCGCGTGCGCGGTGGCCGGGCGCATGTCCGGCTCGATCCAGTTGATCGCGTTCACCAGGTTCGGCATGGGGCCGATGTTGTTGCCGGCAGGAGCGCCCTGTGGCGTGCCGCCGACCCGCAGCGCCTCCCGCACCTGCGCGGGCGACAGGTCGATGCCGTACTTCGCGTTCGCGATGCCCTGCAACGCCACGGCGGCGGCGGTCACCATGGGCGACGCGCTGGACGTGCCGTTGAAGCCGCTCGTGTAGTCCTGGCTGCACGTGCTCCCGGAACTGAAGATCGTGCCGTAGCCCGTGGAGTACACGCTCACGCCGTAGCCGTGCGCGTCCACGGTGGCGCCGTAGTTCGTGGACGCCCGCGGCGAGTGCGTGCCCTGCTCGGCCGCGCCGACCAGGATGGCACCGGAGTCGTGGCCGGTCCCGAACCAGCCGCCGTACGCGGCGGCGTCCAGGTTCGACCCGCCGTTGCCGGCCGCCTCCACCACGATGATCCCGTTCGCCGTGGCGGTCTGGATGGCGTCCCAGGTGGCCGAGACCCACTCCACGGGGAGGAACTCCCCGGACGGCCCGGACACCTGCTGCTCGATCAGCATCACCTCGCCCGGCAGCAGCCGCGCCGCGGCCTCCGCCACGCAGACCGCGTGGTTCACGCCGTGCGTGTGCGTGTCCAGCAGCTTCATCGTGATGTCCGGCGTGGCGCCGGTCATGCCGTACGCGTTGTCGCACGCGCCGTAGATGCCGAGCACGGCGGTGCCGTGGTCCGGATCGTCGAACGGGCCGACGGTGGAGCCGGTCACGACGTCCGCGGCGTCCACCTCCAGATCCTCGTGCGTGAGGCACCAGTTGTACTCGAGGTCCATCACCCAGAAGGACGTCCCCGGACCGTTGCCGCCCGGGTGGTACGACCACGCGTGGTACGCGTCGATGCCCGCGGGGGCCGCCTGCAGGTAGTTCTGGCTGCCTTCCCACAGCGGCGTGGTCGGCGCCACGTCCGCGCACACCGGCGGCGGGGCGGGCTCCGTGTCCAGGTACGCCGTCTCCACGACATCCAGGGCGAGGAGGGCGTTCGCCAGGTCCACCGCGCGCGGCGTGGCCGCCGACAGCTCCACGACGAACCAGTGGTTCAGGTCCGCCAGCTCGCGCCCGGAGAGGCGCTCGCCCGTCTCCTTGTTCTCCTCCAGGATGCGCTCGTCCAGGTCGAACATCCGGCGCACGGACGCCACCGGATACGCGGCCAGCGCCGCGGTCACCGCGGGCATCGCGGCGCCGTTCGCGGTGAGCCGCCCGTCGCGTAGCCGCACCTTCGGTCCTTCCGCGAACTTCACGAAGACGCGGTCCAGCCGCGACTGCTCGTGCGCGACCACCGCGGCCTTCGCGCGCGGCTCCCGCGGCTCGAGCGGGCCGGCCGCCACGGGCAGCCGCAGGCCGGCTTCCTGGAAGCGCTGCTTGTGGCTCATCGGTTCGCGCACGTCCGTCGCCGGCGCGTCCACGTGCTTCATGCCCACGAGCGTGCCGTGCTCGTCGTAGTAGAAATCCCCGCGGACCTCCGCCACGCCGAGCGCGGACGCGAGCGACGGCGCCGCCAGCGCCGCCGCGGCCAGGAAGAGGCGAAGGGACGTCATCGCGACACCTCCGCCTCGATGCCGAGCTCCCGCAGGCGGGCCATCGTGCGCTCGCGATCCGGTTGCGGCGTGGGGAAGTACGTCTCGGGGTTCTCGAGCTGGTCGAGCGCGCGCGCGAAGTCCTCGGCGCGGCGCGTGTCGCCGTCGAGGCGCGCGATCTCCAGGCCGATGCGCACGTTCTCGAGCTCCATGGCCTTCTTGGCCGCGGTCAGCTCCTGCATGAGCTCCTGGTAGACGGCGGGGCTGTTCTCGCCGGCGAGCGCCGCGCGGATCTCGTCCAGGCGGGCGTAGGCCGCGTCCTCGCGCCGCTGCCGCTCCAGGTACAGCTCCGTGATCGCCGCGCGCACCGCGGGGTCCTTGGACCGGATGGGGCCGATCGCGTTGCGGGGGGCCGCCTCCGGGGCGTCGGCCGGGGCGGGGCGCGCCTCCGCCACGGCGGGCGGGGCCGCCGATTCGGCCGGCGCGGCGGCGACCGCCAGCGCGGCCGCCGCGAGAACGAGGATCGCCAGGGGGAGCGCGAGGATGATGCGGTTCATGGGATTGCCTCCGGGTCGGGTGGGGCCGGACCGGGGCGGGGCGGGACCCCGCCGCCTTCCGGGAACGACCCTTCAACGCACGACGAGGCCGGGATTCACAGGGGCGGGCCCTTGTCCGGGACGGACGGGGGCACCATCATGCCGCGAGCGGCCCCGGCCGCCGGGAGGGCGCATGACCCGGGAAGCCAGGCGCGATCCGGCCGGCGGTCGCG
>CAYYFX010000173.1:0-4917 GCA_964471155.1 uncultured Gemmatimonadota bacterium
TCCTTCGACGGGCGCGTGGTGTACGACGTGGAGCCGAAGGTCCGCGACATCGCCATGGTGTTCCAGAACTACGCGCTGTACCCGCACATGAGCTTGTACGACAACATGGCGTTCGGCCTGAAGATGCGGAAGATGCCGAAGCCGGAGATCGACCAGCGGGTGCGCGAGGCCGCGGAGATCCTGGAGCTGACGCAGTACCTGACCCGCAAGCCGAAGGCGCTGTCCGGCGGCCAGCGGCAGCGCGTGGCGGTGGGCCGGGCCATCGTGCGCCACCCGAAGGTGTTCCTGTTCGACGAGCCGCTCTCCAACCTGGACGCGAAGCTGCGCGTGCAGATGCGCACGGAGATCTCGCGCCTGCACCGGCAGCTCGGGGCCACGATGATCTACGTGACCCACGACCAGGTGGAGGCCATGACCATGGGGACGCGCATCACGCTGCTCAAGGACGGCGTGGTGCAGCAGATCGACGCGCCGCTGACGCTGTACCGGCGGCCGGCCAACCGCTTCGTCGGGGAGTTCATCGGCAGCCCCGCGATGAACGTGTTCGAGGGCACGTTCCGCCCGGACGGCAGCGGCTACCGCTTCGAGGACGGCGCGCTCGCCCTGCACCTGCCGGACGTGCCCGGCGGGGACGCGTTCCCGGACCGGGTGGCCCTGGGCGTGCGCCCCGAGAACCTGCGCCGCGCGGAGGACGTGCCCGGCGTGCGCGGCACCCTCGAGCTGGACGTGGACCTCGTGGAGCCGCTGGGCAGCGAGATCTACGTGCACGGCAACGTGGGTTCGAAGCGGGTGGTGGCGCGGCTCGGCCCCGAGCGCCCCGTGGAGCCGGGGGCGAAGCTCCGCCTGGCGCCCGACCCGGCGCACGTGCACTTCTTCGACGCGGCCTCCGGTGTCGCCCTGCGCCCCTCCGCCCACGCCGTTGCGGGCTGACCGGCGCGTCGCGCGCCTCCTCCCCGCGCTCCTGACGATCGCGGTCCTCGCCGCCGCCCCCCCCGGGGGGGCGCGCGCGCAGGAGCCGCCGGTCACGCCGCCCGCGGACGGGATCCGCGAGCCGTGGGACATCTCGGCGAGCACGTCGCACGTGCGGCGCTCCGCGGACGGCGGCCGGGTCCTGATGTTCGACCGCGACGTGGTGATCACGCACGGGGAACTCGCGACGACGTGCGACCACGCGGAGTACCTGGAGGAGCTGCGCCGCGCCCTCCTCACCGGCCACGTGGTCATGACGCAGGACTCCACGACCGTGCGCGCGCCGGTCTGCTACTACGACCGGGACACGCGTGTCGCGCAGTTCCCGAACGGGCTGGTGATCGAGCGCCCCACCGGCATGGCCGTGGCCGACGCCGGCACGTGGCACCGGGACGCGCGGAAGTTCCAGCTCCGCGGCCGGGTCGCGGCGGCGGACACGTCCGGCACGCTGGACGCGGACGCCGTCACCTTCGACGAGACGACCGACACGTTCTGGGCCGCGGGGAACGCGCGCCTGGTGGACGACGTGTCCGGGATCGTGGTCGAGGGGCCGTCGCTCCGGTACGACCGCGCGCGCTCCGAGGCCACGGCGATCGAGCGGCCCGCCGCGACGTTCGAGGAGGACGACGAGGCGGTGCGGGTCGACTCCGACGAGATGCGCTACGACCCGCGCACGGACCGGGGCACGGCCACCGGGAACGTGGTGATGCGCCGGGGCTCCATGACCGCGACCGGCGGGGCGGCGCGATTCGACCGGGTGGAGAACACGGTCGTTCTGGAGGGCGACCCGAAGGTCGTGGACGGCGCCACGGAGATCACCGGCCGGTCGATCGAGATGATCACGCGCGGCGGCGGGCGTCGCACGGTGCGGGTCGTCGGCGACGCGCGGGTCGTGCACCGCTTCGCCGTCGAGCGCGTGCGGCCGGTGGAGGCCGGCGCGCCGGTGGATGGCGAGGCGCTGGACGAGACGCTGGCGACGGCGCGGGACTCGGCGGAGGCGCGCGCGGCCGAGGTGGAGTCGGCGCCGGTGGACACCGCTGCGGCGCCGCCCCCGCCGCCGGCGGCGCCGGACGCGGCGGCGCCCACGCCGGAGACGCGCTTCGCGGCGGCCGTCGATTCCGCCGCGACCGCCGCGACCGCGGCGACCGGTGCGGACGGTGCGGATGGTGCGGATGGTGCGGCCGCGGTCTCCGACTCCGCGGCCGCGGTCGCGGACTCGCTGGCCGCCCTCCCGCCGTGGCTGAAGACGCCGAGCGAGCAGCTGCCGCGGCAGAACCTGCTGTTCGGCGAGCGGATCACGATCGAGGTCGTGGACGACGAGCTGGAGACCGTGGAGGTCGTGGGCCACGGCCGCAGCAAGTTCTTCCCGAACGAGGCGCAGGGCGACCTCACCGAGTGGAATGACGTGGTGGGCGACACGCTGCACGTGTGGTTCTCGGAGTCCGAGCTGGACAGCGTCACCGTGCTCGGGCACGGCACCGGCGAGTACCGCCTGCCGGCGGGCGAGGACGAGGGCGCGGGACAGGACGTGCTGAAGGAGAAGGGGAAGCTCGTGGAGTACCAGGCGCCGGTGATCCGCTACGACCGGCGGGACGAGACGATGCACCTGTCGCAGGGCGCCGAGGTGCGGTACCGCGACATGCAGCTCCGCTCCGGCACGATCGAGTTCGACGCGCGCGACGAGGTGATGGACGCCGGCGGCGAGCCGTCACCCGTGCTGGTCGACTCCGGCGACGAGATCCTGGGCTCCCGGATGCGCTACCACCTGCCCACGGAGAAGGGGGAGATCGTCACGGGGCGCACGCGCTTCGAGAACGCGTTCTACCAGGGCACGGACATCTGGAAGATCGGCGACGACGCGCTGGCGGTGGAGAACGCCACGTACACCACGTGCGACCTCGAGCACCCGCACTACCACTTCTCCAGCCGGCACATGAAGATCTACCTGGATGACAAGGTCGTGGCGAAGCCGGTGGTGCTGCGCATCCGGCAGATCCCCGTGTTCGCGCTGCCGTTCTACATCGCGTCGTTGAAGAAGGACCGGCACTCCGGGCTCCTGCTGCCGAACCTGGAGCTGGGCGTGGACGACAACCGCGGCCGGTTCATCCGGAACCTGGGCTACTACTGGGCGCCGAACGACTACTTCGACGCCACGACCAGCTTCGACTTCTACCCGTCGCAGGACCGGATCGTGTCGTACCTGACCGCGCGCTACAACCTCCGCTACCGCTTCGACGGCCGCGTCACGCTCAAGTACAACCGCGACGTGCCGCGCGGCAAGAAGGACACGGTGGTGGAGGCGACGCACCGGCAGACGCTGTCCCCCACGGCGGACCTGTCGGGCGATGCGCGGTTCTTCTCGTCGTCGTCCATCTACCAGGACATCGACGACGACCAGCGGCTGGACCGCGACATCCGCTCCAACCTGACGCTGACGAAGCGCTTCCCCGGATCCAACCGATCCCTGCGGATGACCCTGGAGCGGCAGCAGAACCTGGACGACGACACGTTCACGGAGCAGTTGCCGGGCGTCTTCCTCAGCTCGCCGAGCCGGCCGCTGCTGGCGCGCCCGACCGGCGGCGCGGAGGCGGGGGCCGTGGCCGGGCTGCTGAGCGACGTCTACTGGAACGCGGACACGCGCGGGGTCCGCACGCGCTCGCGGACGGGCGCGGGCGTGGAGGAGGAGCACTCCGGCGCGCAGACCAGCCTGGGGTTGCGCATGACCCGGAACGTGGGGGCGTTCCTGCGGCTGTCGCCGTCGGTGGACGGGGAGGGCACGTGGATCGACGAGGACCGGCGCGGCGACGCGAACGCCTTCCGCGCCACGTACCGCACCGCGGTCTCCGCGAGCACGACGCTGTACGGCACGTTCCTCCGGCCGATCGGGCCGGTGCAGGGGTTCCGGCACCTGGTCGAGCCGGGCGCCTCGTGGAGCTGGGCGCCGGAGTTCCGCGAATACTTCTACGTGGACCCGTCCGACACGACGCGCACGCTGCGCGACCGGTTCTTCTCGTTCGGCGGCATCGGGGCGTCGCCGCGCCGGCAGAGCGCCATGAGCTTCTCGCTGCGCAACCTCGTGCAGACGAAGATCGACCGCGGCGAGGGGCGGGAGGAGCTGCGGCTGGACCTGTTCACGCTGCGCAACTCGATCAGCTACGACCTGCTCGCGGAGGACAACGGGCGCAAGCCCCTCTCCGGCCTGGGCAGCTCCCTGAACATCCTGACGTCCCTTCCCGTGAACCAGAGCTGGACCGTGTCGCACGACCCGTACACCTGGGATCTGCTCGGCTCGTCCGTGACCACGCGGGCGCGCGTGTCGTCGCGCAGCTTCGGCGGCGGAGGCGGTGCGGCGGAGCCGGACATGCCGGCGCCGGCGTCGCCGGAAGGCGTCGGGAACGACGTCGCGGGAGCGGACCTCGGCGACGCGGCGACCGTGTCGGCGGCGACGCGCGGGCGCGCGGGACAGTGGGCGTTCGACGTGAGCCACACCGCGCAGCGCGGGGCGTCGGGCTCGGCGTCGTCGTCCCTCGTGTTCAACTCGTCGTGGTCGCCTACGACCAATTGGGGGCTCACGTTCAACACGCAGTACGACCTCACGAACGGCGACAACACCGCGCAGAGCTGGTCCGTGCGCCGGCAGATCCACTGCTGGGAAGTCAGCTTCGATCGCCGCTACCTCGGCGGCGAGTGGCAGTACTACCTGCGGGTCAACATCATCGACCTGCCCGACATCAAAGCCGAGCGGGGGGACGCGTTCCGCGGCCGCGTGGGGTCGGGGACGGGACTGGACGGGCTGTTCTAGGCGCGGGACGAGCCCTGGGCGGCCGAGCCCGGCCGTCGGGAGTCGGCGGGTCGGCGGGTCGGGCGGGTCGGGCGGGTCGGGCGCCCCGGCACCCCTCTCGCGGGCCTCTGCGCGTGAGCGCACCGCGCCCTTCGGGCGCGTGGCGC
>CAYYFX010000174.1:0-4738 GCA_964471155.1 uncultured Gemmatimonadota bacterium
GGGCTGATCACAGAGTCCGGGGGTCCGGCCTGTCCAAGAAATGGGGTGCACCGCCGAACTCCTGAATCGACCGAATGAGCGACACCGGTGCGCCTCCCGCAGTCAGCAAGCGTCGCGCCGGCAGCGAGGGAACGGCGCATTACCGTGGCCGCCCTCCCGTCTCCAGCTCATCGATAGAGTCCCTTGAGGTGTCCCCAGCTCAATGGCTGTAGCGCCGTCGTTCCGCAGCCAACCCCGAAGGCGCCCATCAGACCGCAGGCCCCGCTCTGCGGGGGTGCGCAGGGCGAGGATGCCCGCAACTGGAAGTCCTCGGTCGCCGCGTCACAGAAGAGTGGATCCGCCGAGAGGTTGCCGAGGGTGCCTTCCAGTTCAGCGATGCACCCCACCCAGTCTCCCGCGACGTTGCCGTAGATGTCCGTGCAGGTGACTACCAGCTCGCCGGGCGTTCCTGAGCAAAGGACCGGCGCAGCCGGACGCGTCTCCGTGCCGTTGAACGCCAGAATCGAGTTCTCGATGGACACGAACGCGCCGGCCCGCACGTCGATCACGCCGCCAGCCGGACTCTGCCGACCCTCGTTCCCTACGAACGTGCAGTGGAGGAGCGACGCTGATCCGAACGCACGCAGGACCACTCCACCCTGGATCCGGTTGCCCACGAACGTGCAGTGCTCGAATCGCGCCGACCCGCCGCATTCGACTGCCGCGCCGCTCATCGCACCGTAGCTGGACCGGAAGACCGAACGCCGGATCTCCGTCGTCCCGAACACGGCAAGAGCAGCCGCGTAGACCTCCGACGAGCAGTCGTCGAACACGCAGTCCTCGATGAGGACGTTGGTCCCCGAGTGCGCCAGGACGCCGCCGTCACTCGACGTCGCGTTGTCCGAGAAGCGGCACCCGAGGATGGAGGCGGTCCCTCCGCGGATGACCAGGGGCGTGCCGGCGGGACCTGCGCTGTTGAGGCACCCGCAGCAGTTCCCGACGAACGAGCAGTCGAGGATGGTCGCATTCCCGGAGTGCGACACGACGCCCTGCCAGCACGCCGAGTTGCCCCCGAACGAGCAGCGCGTCAGGGACAGCGTGGCATCGTCCGTGTAGATCGCCCCGCCCTCCTGCCGGGACGCGTTGCTCACGAACTCGCAGTCCGTGGCGGCCAAGCTGCCGCTCTGGAGGAAGACGCCGGCCCCACGACGGGCTCCATCGTAATGGCGACCCACGATGCGCACGCGATCCAGGGTCAGCGCGCCGCCGACGCAGTGGATCGCCGCGCCGTCGCCCCACTCCCCGTTCTCCCACCTTCGCGCGGCGCGGATGGTGATCCCCTCGAAGCGCACGCTTGCCGCTCCGACGCTGAACGCGCCGCGCGGGGCGTACTCCTCGAAGATCGGATCCCAGATGGCCGGGAGGATCTCCGTCGCGTCCGGCCCGTTCAGGGAACGAATGGTCAGGCTTTTCGTGCCGAGATCGATCTCGAGGTTGCCGGGTCCGCTGAAGGTGCCGTCGCACAGTTCGATTACGTCCCCGTCCGCCGCGGCTTCCACAGCCGTGCGGAGGTCCGAGTAGTCACCGGCGCCGTCCGGGCAGACGTGCAGCGTGGCGGCATGCGCCGGAGCCGCGCCCAGGAGAACGCCAAAGGCCAGGGCGACACAGGCGACGCCTCTCATCGGTACATCCCTTTGACCTCGCCCCAACTCGTCGGTCGGAGCGCCGTCGTCCCGCAGCCGACGCCGTAGGCACCGATCTGGCCGCACTCCCCGCTGTTCGCGGACGCGCAAGGTGAATCGGCTCGCAGTGCGAAGTCGCCAGTTGCGGCGTCGCAGAACAGGGGATCCGCCGAGATGTTGCCTGCCTCACCGTCCAGGCCCGCGATACAGCCCACCCAGTCGCCGCCCGCGTTGCCGAAGATGTCCGAGCAGCTGACGACAACTACCGACTCCGCATCCTCGCAGAACACCGCCGAGCTGCCGTCCGTCCCGAATGCGATGATCGTGTGGTCCAGGTCCAGGGACCCTCCCGAATCGACGAGAATGGCGGGCTTCCCGATTGCACGCACGAAAGTGCACCCAGAGATCGCCACCTCTCCCCCGACTTCCACGGCGCACCCCCAGCTCCCGTTGGGGCCGCCATGGCTATCTTCGAAGAGGCACTCCTCAATCGTGCTGTGCCCGACCCTCAGATCCGCGGCACCTCCAAAGCCCGCGTAGTTGCGACGAAACGTAGTGCGCCGGATCGTGGCATTCCCAACTGCCACGCACGCCCCCGCAAACGAGCTGCAGTTCTCGATCACGCAATCCTCGATCAGCATGTGCCCGGTTGCCGCCCGCTGATGCACACCGGCACCGCCAACGTCGTGCCGGTCCGCGATGTGACAACCCAGGATCTGGACGTCGCCCGGTCCGCCCGCCACGACGGTCAGCCCTCCGGGATTCTGGTCGCAGTTGTACGCGGCCGAGCCGCCGACGAATGAGCAGTCCTCGATCACGCCACCTTCCAGCCAGATGGCCCCGCCGCCGCAGGACGCACTGCCGTCGAACACGCACCGGGTCAACGCCACGGCTCCGCTCTCAGCGTAGATCGCTCCTCTACGATCGCGGGCCACGCAGCCGATCACACAGTCCGTTGCCGAGAAGCTGCCGCCGAAGACGGCGACTGCCCCGCCCCAACGAGCACTGATTACGGGGTAGCCCTTGGGGATCCTGACGTGATCGAGAGTCAGGCTTCCGCCCTCGCAGAGGAACGCGCCCCCGTCGGGGCTGTCCGGCGCGAACGCGCCCGAGCTCCTGATCGTGACTCCCTGGACCCGGACGTCAGACGACACGACGTGAAGCACCCGGTAGGGATGGTACTCGCCGTAAACGGGATCCCAGAGGGAAGCGAAGATCTCCGTGGCCTCTGGTCCATGCTGCGACCGGAACGTCAGGTCCTTGCCCACGACTTCGATCTCGACGTTGTCCGGGCCCTCGAACACGCCGTCGCAGAGCTCGATGATGTCGCCGGCGGAGGCGGCGGCCACTGCGGCTCGCAGGTGCGGATAGTCGCCACTGCCGTCGGGGCACACGTGGAGCGTGGCCCCCTGGACAGCCGCAGCAACGAACAGCGCGGCCGCCGCGAATGACCATGTCCTCATCGGTAGGCTCCTTTGATCCGGCTCCAATGCTCCGGCGTCAGCGCCGTCGTGCCGCATGTCGCCGGAACCGCGCCGATCAGGCCACAGCCCCCACTCCCCTGAGGGGCGCAGGGTGAGCCGAAGCGCAGGCTCAGGTTGCCGGCCCCGACGTCGCAGAAAAGCGGATCGGCGGAGAGATTGCCGTTCGCGCTGTCCAGGCCAGCGATGCACCCGGTCCAGTCCCCCGCGGCGTTGCCGAACACGTCCGTGCAGGAGATCGCCAGGGATGCAGGGGTCTGCGTGCAGAAGATCGGTGGCGTGGGGGATCCGGAGAATGCGATGATCGTGCGATGCACCGTGATTTGACTGGTAGTGCTACTGCACTCCAGGGCCGCGCCGCGCACGGTTCCGAAGAACGTGCACCCCTCGATGGTGACGTCTCCCTCGGCGACAACAGATCCTCCTGGACCGCCGGTGCTCCCGCTATTGGCATCGCTTCGCTCGAAGGTGCAGCCTTCAATGCGCATCCCATGGGCTGCCTTGATGTCCGCTCCGCCGTCAGATACGTAGTTGCCCACGAATCGGCAGTTGCGCACGGTAGCCACCCTCGCCAGGCACGCTTCGAACTGGCTCTCGTTGTTCTCGAACAGGCAGTCCTCGACCAGGTCGGCGATGAACACACACGAGTACGTGACATCGACGTTCTCCCGAAACGTACAGCCCCGGACGGTCTGAATGCCGTAGAGCTGGTTGCCGCCCGGGTTCAGGCCGCCTTCGCACGCAGGCCCGCCCCCCTGCTGAAAGAGGCAATCCGTAGCCGATCCACCGCTTGCGTAGGCGGCCGCGCCCCAGACGCAGCTGCTGCACTGTGAGAAGTGGCAGCGGGTCAAGTGGACGGCCCCCCCGCCTCCGCACGACAGCGCGCCCCCGTAGCCTTCCGATCGGACCCTCAGAAACTCGCTGTCGGTGGCGTAGATCAACCCGCCGTCCGCCCAGATCCCCGCCCCGCGAGCTGCCGCAAACAGCCGGAAAGCCGGTCCCTGGATCCGCACGTCATCAAGCCAGATCGTGGCTCCGGGCCCGAACACCGCTCCGCCGTCTTCGTCCCGCACGAAGAAGTTTCGGAGAGTCAGCCCCTCGAATCGGGTGCTCGTGCCGGCGCTCAGGAGGAAGGCACGGTGCGCCTCGTACCCATCCTCGCCGTCGCCAATCTCGCCGTCGAGAATCGTGGCGTCGCGCCCGTGCTGAGACCTGAACACGAGGTCCTTCGGCCCGGGTGCGAGATCGACGTTCTCGAGGCCGCTGAACACGCCGTCGCACAACTCGATGATGTCGCCACTCGCGGCTGCCGCGACGGCGGCCTGGAGGTTCGGATAGTCCCCGGATCCGTCCGGGCAGACGTGGAGCGTGGCGGCCAAGGGTGCAGCGGCGGTCAGTAGGACGAAGTATGACGCGAGGACACAGGCGCGCATGAGCAGGACTCCGCTGCGCGCCGGGTCTGGGGGCCTCCGGCCGGAGCGCGTAACGCGAGGCTACACGGGGCCGCAGGGCGGTTCAAGCCGCGGAGAACCTGCCCCTTGTGTCAGCGCCAGTGCTAGAAGGGCGTAGAACGCCGAAGTAGGAAGTCCTCCAAAC
>CAYYFX010000175.1:0-4714 GCA_964471155.1 uncultured Gemmatimonadota bacterium
AGCATGTCCACGATCTCCAGCGCCTGCTCCCCGGTGTACGGCTGGGACACGAGCAGCTCGTCGATGTCCACGCCGAGCGCCTGCGCGTACTTCGCGTCCAGCGCGTGCTCCGCGTCGATGAACGCCGCGGTGCCGCCCAGGCGCTGCGCGTTCGCCATCATGTGCAGCACGAGCGTGGTCTTGCCGGAGGACTCCGGGCCGAAGACCTCCAGGATGCGCCCCCGCGGCACCCCGCCGATGCCGAGGGCCAGGTCCAGCGAGAGGGAGCCGGTGGGGATGACGGACAGCCCCTCCTCCGTGGGCTTCTCCTCGCCGAGCCGCATGATGGCGCCCTTGCCGAACTGCCGCTCGATGAGACCCACCGTGTTGTCCAGGGCCTTCGCCCGCTCCGGGCTGCCGCCGCGCATCGTTCCTGCCTTCATGCACGATCTCCTTCACGAGGTGTGGACACGTCCCCCGCGCCCTCCGCGAGCGGGAAGCGGGCGAGTGCCTCGTACTGCGATCCCCGGGGCGTCAGCCGGCTCTCGGCCAACGTGACCTCCTCCACGCGACCGGTCCCCCCGCAGGGACCGATCTCGGCCAGGAGGTCCTGCAGCCGCCCGAAGCCCCGGGTTCCCTTGGGGCGGCCGAGCGTCACGTGCGCGCGGAACGGGCGGTCCGACGGGGCGAGGAATCCCCCGCCGACCAGCTTCCGCTCCAGCCGCGACGCGAGCGCCGCGATCTCCTTCGTGCCCACCTCCAGTCCCAACCACACGACCCGCGGGAGACCCCGCGAAGGGAACACGCCGGCCCCCGCGAGCCTCACGTCGAACGGCGCGGCGCCCGGCAGCGCCTGCCGGATGCACGCCGCCAAGGCGGGGACGCGCGAGGCGTCCACATCGCCCAGGAACGCCAGCGTCACGTGCAGCGACTCCGGCGCGACCCAGCGCACGTCCGGCGCCGCCGCCGCGAGCCGCGCGAGGACCGACGCGACCGCCGGTCGCAGCCCCTCCGGCAGCCACACCGCCGTGAAGAGCCGCTTCGTCAACCCGCCGTCCCCGTCCCGCGACGATAGGCCATCTCGAGCGCCTTTTGAACGGTCCGCTCGCGCACCATCTCGCGACTGCCGGGAAAGCGGAAGACGGCCGCATCCGTGCCCCGGGCGTCCGCCGCGGCGATCCACACGGTGCCGACCGGCTTCTCCGGGGTCCCGCCGCCGGGTCCCGCCACGCCCGTCACCGCCACGGACACCGCGGCCGCGAAGCGCGCCCGCACCCCCTCCGCCATGGCCCGCGCCACCGGCTCCGAGACCGCCCCCTCGCGCCGCAGCAGTCCCTCGGCCACGCCGAGGTCGCGGACCTTCACCGCGTCGGCATACGCCACGAGACCGCCAAGGTACACCGAAGACGAACCCGGAACATCCGTGATTCGCGCCCCGATCAGCCCGCCCGTGCAGGACTCCGCGCTGGCGAGGGTGGTCCGGGACGCCGCGAACCGCCGGACGAGCGACTCGACCAGCGACGGGGCGGGCAGGGCCCACTCCCCCAGGACACGGCGGATCTCCGCGTCCGCCGCGTCGAGGACCGCATCCGGAGCGCCGCCCGGGGCGGCCAGCCGGAGCCGCACGCCCCCGGCGCCGGGCAGGAACGCGAGCCGCAGGCCGTCCGGCGCGGCGAAGCCCGCCGCGTCCAGCCGCTCTGCCACGCGCACCTCGCCCACGCCGAGCGTGGCCACGATCCGCTCCCAGCCGTGCCCGTCCGGCAGCGCACCGAGCTCCGCGGCCACCGCGCCGATCATCCCCGCCACCTCGGCCGGCACGCCCGGCAGCGCGTAGATCCGGCACCCGCCCCGCCGCGCGCGGATCCCCGGCGCCGTGCCGAGCGGGTTCGCCACCGGCGTGGCGCCGGCCGGGAGCCGCGCCTGCCGGCGCGCGGACGGCCCCGGCACGAGGCGGCGCTCCGCGTACCGCGCCTCGATCCATCCCCGGGCGGTGTCATCCTCCAGGAGCACCACGCCCAGCGCGTCGGCCAGGGCTTCCCGGGTCAGGTCGTCGTCCGTCGGGCCGAGCCCGCCGGTGAGCACGAGCACGTCGCACCCGCCGGCGAGCCGGAGGACGGCGTCCCGGATCGCCGCGCGCTCGTCGCCGACGATCTCCGCGCCCGCCAGCGCAACGCCGCGCGCGCCCAGCGCCGCCGCGATCACGGCCGTGTTCCGGTCCGACGCGGCGCCGCCCAGCAGCTCGTCCCCGACGAGCAGCACGCGCCCGGTCACGCGCCCGTCCCGGTGAAGTGCAGGACGGCCCGCAGCACGAGCGCCGCCCACACGCCGGCGAACACGTCGTCCGCCATCACGCCGAGGCCGCCGCCCCACGACTGGCTTCGGCCCGCGGGGAACGGCTTGAGCACGTCGAAGACCCGGAACAGCACGAAGCCCAGCACGACCGTGAGCGGCGTGACCGCCAGCCCCGCCACCGTGATCCACTGCCCCACGACCTCGTCGAACACGATGGGCCCGCCGTCCTCGCCGAACTCCTTCTCGGCGGGTCCCGCCGCGGCCACGCCGAGCGCGGTGCACGCCGCGAGCAGCAGCCACGTGAGTGCGCCGCCCGACAGCATGCCGGGGAACGCCACCCACGCGGCCAGCCCGACCAGGCTTCCCGCCGTGCCCGGCGCCACCGGGAAGAACCCGGAGCCGAAGCCGGTCGCGATCCAGCGCAGCGCGGTCACGACGCCGCCCGCCGCGCGAACGCCGCGCGCGTCCGCCACAGGTAGTCCAGCCCGGACGCGATCGTGATCCCCACGGTCACGGCGAAGGCGACCGCGAGCAGCATCTCCCAGGGGTCGCCCGGCCGGCGCCACGCCGGCGGCGGCACGCCCTCCCGCGCGCGCAGCGTCATCACCCCGAGCCACAGGAACACGAACGTCATCTGGAACGTGGTCTTCCACTTGCCCAGCACGCTCACCGGGACCGGCACGCCGCGCCGCGCGGCGAAGGACCGCAGCGCCGTCACCAGCACCTCGCGTCCGACCACGGCCGCGACCATCCACGGCGCGACGCCGGGCACGCCCATCACGACGAAGCTGACCAGCGCCAGCGCCACGAGCAGCTTGTCCGCGAGCGGATCCACCGCGCGGCCGAAACGCGTGATCGTGCCGGTGCGGCGCGCGAGCCAGCCGTCCACCGTGTCCGTGAGCGCGGCCAGCGTGAACACCGCCGCCGCGCTGCGCATCCCCAGCACCGTGTCCTGCCGGATGAGCAGCACGAACACCGGCGCGAGCGCGAGGCGCACGAGGGTGAGCGCGTTGGCGACCGTCATCCCGCCAGCCTCTCCCGTCCCTGGATGGCGCGGGACAGCGTGGCCGCGTCGGCGAACTCGAGCTCCGCGCCCACGGGCAGGCCGCGCGCGATGCGCGACACCACGCAGCCGAGCGGCGCGAGCAGGCGCTGCAGGTAATACGCCGTGGCGTCGCCCTCCGTGTCCGGGTTCAGCGCCAGGATGACCTCGGCGGGTCGCGTCTCGCGCACGCGCGCCAGCAGCTCCCGGATGCGCAGGTCGTCCGGCCCCACGCCGTCCAGCGGCGACAGCACGCCGTGCAGCACGTGGTACCGGCCGCGGAACTCGCCCGTGGCCTCCACCGCGGACACGTCGGACGGCTCCTCCACCACGCAGATCACGTCGTCCTGGCGGCGCGCATCCGAGCACAGCGCGCACGGGGAGGTCTCGGTCACGTCGTGGCAGTTCTCGCAGAAGACCACGCGCTGCTTCAGCTCGGCGAGGGCGGCGGCCAGCCGCTCCACCGCGGGGGACTCCGCCTTGAGCAGGTGGAACGCGAGCCGGCGCGCCGACTTCCGCCCGATGCCCGGCAGCCGGGAGAGCTCGTCGATCAGCCGGCTGAGCGCGTCGGACCCGGACTCCACGGGATCAGAGCATGCCCGGGGGAAGGCCGAGCTGCGCGGCCGCCTTCTGCATCTCCGCGCTGGCCATCTCGGAGGCGCGCCGCTTCCCCTCGTTCACGCAGGCCAGCACGAGATCCGCCAGGAGCCCGGGGTCCGACGGATCCACGACCTGCGGATCGATCGTGAGCGAACGGAGCATGCCGTCCCCCGTGACGACGGCCTTCACCATCCCGCCGCCGGACGACGACTCCACCGTCTTCGCCGCGATCTCCTGCTGCAGGGCGGACATCCGCTCCTGCGCCTTCTTCATCTCCTTCATCATCCGCTGGATATCCAAGTTCCCTCCCTAGCGGGCGCCACCGGGCAGGATCTGCCCGCCGAGTTCGTCGATGACGCGCTTGAGTCCGGGGTTGGCCGTCAACAGGTCGCGCGGGTCCGTGGGCCGGCGCGCCGGCGCCGGGTCCGCGGCGGACCGCGACCCCGCGGGGAAGCGGCCCACCTTCGCCTTCAGCTCCACCGCGCGCCCGAACAGCGCGGACATCTCCTCGCGGATGAGCGCGAGGTTCTCGCGGCGCAGGACCATGCCGTGGTGGTAGTCGTTCTCGAACACCACCGAAAGCCCGTCGTCGTCGAGGCTCACGGCGAGCCCGTGCGCCAGGAAGGACGAGAGCATGCGCTTGCGGCGCCCGACGCGTTCCACGAGCGCTCGCCAGGTCTCGCCGAGCGGCCCCTCGGCCTTCGGGAGCGGCGCGGCGTCGTCCTCCTCCTCCGCGGGCGGCTCGCCGAAGTCCGCGGGCGGCCCGGCGACCGCCGCGGCGCGGGGCACGCCGGCGCGCGG
>CAYYFX010000176.1:0-4469 GCA_964471155.1 uncultured Gemmatimonadota bacterium
AGGCCCTACCGGTCCACCGCCAGAACGATCCACGCCACCACCGGAGTCGCACTTCCCCGCCTTTCCGCAGCCCTCGTGCAAGCAGGTACTGCTGGGCGACGTCGAAGTGTCGGGGGTCCGCCTTCCGGCCGGGATTGGATCCCCTGGCTTGGGCAGGGACGGGCGTAGGAGAGGTCGCGTCCATTTCGGCTGCTCCAGCGCTCCAGTCGGTGGTCGAGAAGGGCCGCCCGCGTCGGGGCTGGAGCACCCCCTGCCGTGATCACGGCTGCGGGCGGCCAGGAACCGCTGGAGCCACCATGCGCCAGGACCGACAGGACCGTCCTGGCGCGGTTTCGACTAGGTACTAGCCGCGACCACAATCGGCGGGCGAGAATGCAGCCCATGAGGCGCGAAGACGAGGCCACGATGACGCCGGGGGATGCCCATCGCCTCCTGGTCTCGGTCTGGTCCGGGATGGAGGAACTCAACTGGTTCGTCGGAGCTCCGCCGCCGGACTTCCCCCAGTGGACCGCGGGCGAGGTTGGGGACCACTTCACATTCGTTCCGCCGGACGGCGCACCCGGCCTCTCCTTCCCGAAGGAGGAACTCATCCTCCTGATCGACCGCGTAGGGGATCGTCTCTTCGGGCGCATGTACACGCCGCAGCCTCCGCGGAGAATCCTGCGGAGCCGCCTCCTGGAGACTCACCGCGACGCCTTCGACGCTCTCCTCGACCGGGAGCCCTGGCGGTCCGCGGAGGACGTCGCCTTGATGTTCCTCTCGTCCATGAGCCGGAGAGCGGCGGCGGACGCGGGTCTTGCCGCAGAAGTCGAGAAGCTCAGCGAGGATCTCGGAAGACTCGAGTTCCTTCGAGTTGCCGAGTGGGTGTGCGGGAACTACAACGACGCCTGGCTCTGCGCGCGGTTCCGCCAGTCGCTGGCGCGCGGGGACTTGGGATGGCGGCGGAAGTTCGACCTCCAGCGATACGCGAAGGCCGTCGCGCTGCTCACGGATCCCGAGGCTCCCTTCCCGGCAGATTGGAAGGCGACCGTGAAGGCGGGGATCGGGCGGCTGCACGAGGAGCGGACGCGGGAGGAGGCGCTCAACGCCCGCTACGTCAGGAAGCAGGCGGAGCGCCAGAGGATCATCGAAGAGCGGATCGGAGGTCCAATCCTCGGCGCGACGCTCGGCCGTGTGAAGAAGCGCGACAACCTCACCTGGCCGTACTTCAGCAGGGAGATCCTCAACTTGGTCTCGCACTTCGTCGCTCGGGATCCGGGTCAGACGCAGGCAGAGGTTTGTGAACGCGCAGGCCGGACGCTGCTCGCACTTACGGACTGGTTCCAGGGAGACGACCGGGCCGAGATGGTCCAGCGACCCGCCGCTCTCGCCAGCCGGGTTCGGAAGCGCTACCAGGAGCTGCGCTCGCGTGGAGAGGAGCCTCGACCGATCCCACCGCTCCCGAAGGGACCGGTCTGGCAGAACGTGCAGGCGCGGATCATCCCCGAGTGAGAGGTTTCGAGCCCAGCTAGTGCGAGACCACATCCGCTCGATGTCGCCCGCGCGTCACGCGGCTACGTTCCAGGGCAGCGCGAACCTGGAGCAGCCCGATGCCGCCCGTCCAAGCCCACTGGCCCTCGCCCCGCCGTACGGCCTCGTCGCCGTCGGGGCGGTCCACCTCACAGGTGGAGCCCGGCAGCGTGCTGGTGGACTCGGCGGCGAGCCTGCCACCACGCGCGCCAGGACGCGGCCACACGGCCCCCACGACGGGCGATCGACCCCTGGGCGCGATCGATCCTCGGCCCCCCGCAGACGAGCGCGCCCCGCGCCCTGGCAGCCTGTGTAGCGCGCAAGTCCAGCTGCACGGCCTCCCCGAACTCCTGCGTGTGGACGAGGCCGCGGAGTTCCTCCGCCTCACCCCCGCCGCCGTCCGCCAGCGGATCTGCCGCGGGCACCTCGCCGCCCTCAAGCTCGGCCCCGCCCCGAGGGATCCGACCGAACGCGACCGCCGCGCGGTGCGGATCCCCCGGTGCGCCCTCCTCGCCTTCCTGGGCCTGCCGGTTGACTCGGGCCCGGCCCAGAGCGACGGTCTTCCGGTCGCGCGCCGTCACTGCCAAGGAGGCAGCTGATGGCGAAGCTGGAACCGTTCCGGCGAAAAGGCCGGGAGGGCTGGTACGTGGACCTCGGCACCGTGAAGCTGCCTGACGGTACCCGCCGCCGCTTCCGCTGCGTGAAGTGCGAAGGCCGCACGATGACGCAGCGACGGGAGTGGGCGCAGCGGGAACGGGCGCGCCTCGCGATGCACGGTCCCACGGAGAGACGAAAGGAGGCCCCGGCAGTCGCGGTAGTCGTGCCCACCTTCGACGAGCTCTTCGAGGACTATCAGCAGTACTGCGAGAAGATCGGTTCTCGCCGCGGGAAGTCGCACGGCCACTGGCTCCATCGCCAGCGCGTCGAGTACTGCGGGACGCACGGGAACGCCGGGTGGATCCGGCCGCGCTTCGGCTCGCGCCGGGTGGACTCGATCAACGTGCGGGAGATCGACCAGTTCTTCGCGGAGCTGCACGACGCGGGACGCTGGCCGGCGCACGCGCGGCAGGTTCTCGTGGGGATGCTCAAGCTGGCCAAGCGGTACGGGCACCTCAAGGAGATCCCCGAGCTTCCTCCGGCACCGAAGCGCCTGGAGAAGGGACCGGCGTACTCGTGGGAGCAGATGGAGCACTTGATCGCGGTCGCGCGGGACTGGAACGACCCCGACGCGCTCGACCTCGTGCTCCTCGGCCTCCATGCCGGGCTCTACCAGGAGGAGATCATGGGATTGGACCGCCACGACGTGGACCTCAAGCTCGGGTGCCTGCACGTCCGGCACTCGGCGGAGGACTCGGGCGAGACGAAGCCGCCGAAGACCCCGAATCGGGTCCGGGACATCCCGCTCACGCCGTCCTTGGAGACGGCGCTGCGGGCGCGGCTTCGCCGTCTGCCGGTGGGCGTTCCGTTCCTGTTCTTCTTCCGGGACGAAGGGCAGGTGCGTCGCGTGAAGCGCGAGTGGATCCGCTGGCGCGTCCGCCCCGTGCTCGTGCGTGCGGGACTCTCGTTCGAGGAACCGTTCCGGCGGATGCGCCGGACGTTCGCGACCGAGTGCTCGCGCCCGCGTCGCCGGATCCCGGAGGCGCTGGTGGTCCGGTGGATGGGGCACGCCGCGCGGCACATCACGGACGCGCGCTACGTGGGCGACTTCCCGATGGCCGAGCAGCGCGAGCTGATCTCCATCCTGGAAGCGCCGCCCGCGGAGTTGCGCAGCCTGGGAGTGGGAGCCAGTTGGGAGCCAACTCCCGCGATTCGCGGGAGCGACTCCGCAACTCGCGATGTGCCAAGGGTTTAGAGGGTATCCCCAACGGGATTCGAACCCGTGTTGCCGCCGTGAAAGGGCGGTGTCCTAGGCCTCTAGACGATGGGGACCCGTGCCGCAGGAACGCCGAGGGAGGTTAGGGTCGCGTCGTCGCTGCGTCAACGGGTCGCCCAGGCCCCGGGGGCGCAACGATCGATCCCGACCCTTGCCGCGGAGCGACAACATGGCTATCATGGCGTCATGAACAAGGCCAGAATATCCGATCTCCGGGATCACCTCAGTCGCTACCTGGACCAGGTCCGCGCCGGCGGGCGCGTTCTCATCCTGGACCGGAACCGACCGATCGCCGAGATCGTCCCCGTGGGTCGGGATGGCGGCGCCCGGGACGCGGATGAGGGACGCCTCGAGGCGCTCGAGCGCGCCGGCATCGTCCGCCGCGGACGGCGCCGGATCCCCTCGGAGTTCCTCAAGCCGCTGAAGGGCCCGAAGGCCGCGGGAGTCGTGGACTCGCTCCTGGAGGAGCGGGAGCGCGGGCGTTGAGGTTCTGGGACAGCTCCGCACTGGTGCCGCTCGTCGTTCGGGAGCCCACCACGTCCTGGGCGCAGGCGCTCTTGACGGCGGATCCGGCGGTTCTGTCCTGGGCACTGTCTCCGGTGGAGGTGCGCTCCGCGCTCGCACGCCGGGGTCGCGACGGGACACTGTCCACCTCGCGCTTCGATCAGGCGTGCGCGCGCGCGGATCGGCTCTTCGCCGCCGTTTCCCACGTGGTCTCGCTTGACGCCGTCGTGGAGCGGGCGCAGCGCTTGCTGAATCTCCACGACCTGCGCGCGGCGGACGCCCTGCAACTCGCGGCGGCGCTCGTGGCGTGCGAAGAGCGCCCGCGGTCGCTCCCCTTCGTCACACTGGACGGCCGTCTCGCCGCGTCGGCGCAGCGCGAAGGCTTCGTCGTGGAGACCGCCCCCTGACCAGCGCCGAATGGTCTACGGCGCCGACCGGTCCACCACCGCCCCCGGCCCGAGATCCAGCTTCCCCGCGTCGAACGGCTGCGCGAACGACCAGTCCGTGATGGTGCACGCCGCGTAGGGGTCGCCGTTCTCCTCCGTGATCGTGAAGCGCGTGGGCACCACCAGCCCGTCCACCG
>CAYYFX010000177.1:0-4344 GCA_964471155.1 uncultured Gemmatimonadota bacterium
GTCGCGGGTGGATCCATCGTAGGGAAGGCGAGGGAGGCGTTTCAAGGAGAACCGCGCATGCAAAGGCACGCCCCGGCCATGCACTTGGCGGGCGTTCGTTGCAGCGGGGCCGCCTGTTCCAGGTCTGGTCTAGTGGTGGCCGCCGCCATGGCCTCCGAACAGGGTCCACGCCGTGCCGAAGATGGCCGCGCCCAGCAGAAGGATGAAGCCCAGCTGGATGGCGTAGGCCAGGACCACCACCGCTACCGCGCGCCCCGTCGAGCGGTAGTCCAGCGCCTGGCGGACCGCGATGACGAACGCGGCGAGCATCCAGACCGCGGCGATCACGTTGACGAGCCAGCCGAGGAACGGGATGACGCCGAGGACGCGGAGGATCCCCGGGGAGGCGGCGAAGCCCGTCGTGCGCAGCAGTTCGCCCAGGTTCGACTGCGTGGTCGCCTCGGGCAGGAGCTTCGTCCCGAGGATGTGGCAGAGGAACGCCCAGACCACCCAGCCCAGCAGCGCGAGGAACAGCCCGCCGACGGGACCGAAGCCGCCGCCGTCGTCCCCGATCGACCCGATCGCGGCCGCCACGGCGGATAGGACCACGACCGCGACCGCCTGCCCCGTGGCCGCGGGATCCGACTCCACCTCCTCGTACAGCGTCGTGTCCAGCTTCGCGGCGCGGATCATCCGATCGATCAGACCTGCCATCGCATCACCCCCCGGGAATGCCGTCTCGTGTCCCCGCAGGATGCCCCAGGCGCGCGGGGAGGTCCACCGGCGGGCGCGCCGGGGCGCGGGCCCCTGGCGCCGGGACGGGGGCGGTCGTATCTCAGGGGGACCATGACGGAACCCGCCCCCGTGAACGGCGCCGGCCCGGGCCGGCCCTGCATCCTGCCGCCCGGCGCGCCGGAGTCCGGCGTGCTGGACGCCTTCTCCCACGCCGTGCGCGCGGTGGTGGACGCCGTCTCGCCGGCCGTCGTCAGCCTGGAGGTGCGCGGCGTCGACGCCCGCGGCCGGCCGCGGGGCGGTTCCGGATCGGGCGTGGTGTTCGCTCCGGACGGCTACCTGCTGACGAACAGCCACGTGGCCTCGGACGCGCGGGAGATCCGCGTGACGTTTGCCGACGGCGAGACGCGGATCGGCACCCTGGTGGGGGACGACCCGGCCACGGACCTCGCGGTCGTGCGCACGTCGGGCGGCGGGGTCCCGCACGCGCGGTTCCAGGAGACCGGCCCCCTGCGTCCGGGGGAGCTGGTGATCGCGATCGGCAGCCCGCTCGGGTTCGACGCCAGCGTCTCCACCGGGGTGGTCAGCTCGTCGGCGCGCTCGCTCCGCTCCCGCGAGGGCCGGCTCATCGACAACGTCATCCAGCACACGGTGCCGTTGAATCCGGGCAACTCGGGCGGGCCGCTCGTGGATTCGCGCGGGCGCGTGGTCGGCATCAACACCGCGATCATCGCCGGCGCGCAGGGCATCGGCTTCGCCGTGTCCGCCGCCACCGCGCACTGGGTGGTGACGCGGCTGATGACGCGCGGGCGGGTGGAGCGCTCCTGGCTGGGGCTCGCCGGCTCCGACCGCGACGTGCCGCGCCGCCTCACGCGCCACCTCGGGCGCACGCTGGAGGGCGCGGTGGCGGTGGCGTCGGTGGATCCGTCCGGGCCGGCGGCCGCGGCGGGCCTCTTCCGCGGCGACCTGCTCGTGTCCATCGACGGCCGCGAAATCGGCTCCGTGGACGACCTGCACCGCTTCCTCACGGACTGGCCGCCGGGCCGGCCGGTGGACGTGGACGTGGTGCGCGGCGGGGAGCGCGTGCCGCTCACGCTCGTGCCCGCGCCGCTCCCGTCCCGCGAGCGGCACTGACCGTCCCGGCGCGGCGTTCCCGGCGCTTTCCCCCGCGCGGCGCCGGACGTATGCTCCCGGCAAGAACCCCGTTCCCTTCCGCAGGAGAGAGAGACCCATGACCGCATCCCGCCCGCTCGTTCGCGCCGGCCTCGTCGCCGCCGCGATCGCGCTGCTCGCGGCGTCCGCCGTCGCGAAGCCGAAGATCACGAAGCAGGACGACCTGCCGCGTCACACGTACAAGATCGACGGGACGGTGACCGGGCTGGTCACGTCCGCGGAGAAGTTCGCCCCGTTCGCGGCCGCGGTGCGCAAGAACCTGGAGGCCGACCTGGCCGGGTACGACATCGAGGATCGCACCACGCTGCAGGGCATCCACGGCACGCTGCTCGCGCTGGACCAGCTCGACGGGAACTGGGACGCCGCGCTCGAGCGCGTGAAGCTCATCCGCGAGCTGGAGAGCAAGCCGGCGCAGAAGCTCGTGACCGGCCTCACGGTGGAGTCGCGCATGGCTGCCGCGAAGGTCGCCGGCAGCATGGAGGGCCCGGCGTTCGCCGAGGCGTTCCGCAAGGAGTACGAGCAGCGGCTCACCGCGCTGCCGTGGAAGGACGTGCAGGACATCCTGCAGCAGACCAAGGGCCAGATGGAGATCCTGTCCCAGCCGCTGATCATGGGCCTGTTGAAGGAGCAGCTGGATCCCATGGTGGCCGCGTCGGGCGGGGAACTGGGCGGCGGGCCGGCGAACCAGGTGGTCGGCATCCGCAGCACGCTGGAGCTCGTGCTGCCCGTGAAGGACTCCATGGTGGCCGCGCTGGCCGCGGTGGTGGAAGCGAACAAGGAGGAGAAGGCGGACATCTGGGCGGCGCGTGCGCTGGACCTATCCGCCCGCGGCGATCTCGCGCCCGTGCTCGTCGCCATCTGGGACTCCGGAACGGACGTGGACGTCTTCAAGGACCGGATGTGGGCGAACCCGAAGGAGAAGGCGAACGGCAAGGACGACGACGGCAACGGCTTCGTCGACGACCTGCACGGCATCGCCTACGACATGCACTCGCTGCCGATCACCGGGCACCTGTGCAACATGTCCGAGGCCACGCGCCCCGTGGCCGAGCTGCAGGCGTCCGTGGAGGGGCTCTTCCACATGCAGGCCGCCATCGACTCCGACAAGGCGACGGCCCTGCGGGAGAAGATGGCCGCCATGGGCCCGGACGACGTGAAGCCGTTCATGGAGGACCTGGCGCGCTACACGATGTACTCGCACGGCACGCACGTGGCGGGCATCGCGCTGGACGGCAACCCGGCGGCCAAGGCGATGTACTGCCGCTTCGAGGCGGACGTGAAGATGATCCCCGAGCCGCCCACGATGGAGGACGCGAAGAACCAGGCGAAGGCGTCCAAGGACATCGTGAACTACTTCAAGAAGCACGGCGTCCGCGTGGTCAACATGAGCTGGGTGATCCCGCGCTCCGGGATCGAGTCCGCGCTCGAGGCGAACGGCATCGGCACGCCGGAGGAGCGCAAGAAGATGGCCCGCGAGCAGTTCGACGTGATGAAGAAGGGCCTGGAGGCGGCGTTCAAGAGCGCGCCGGAGATCCTCTTCGTGGGCGGCGCGGGCAACTCCGACAACGACGTGGAGTTCGACGAGTTCATCCCGCCGATGTTCGTGCTGCCGAACCTGATGATCGCGGGCGCGGTGGACGGAGCGGGCGACGCCACCACGTTCACGAGCTTCGGCCCCACGGTGAACGTGTACTCGAACGGCTTCGAGGTGGAGAGCTACGTGCCGGGCGGGGACCGCGTGAAGTTCTCGGGGACGTCCATGGCGTCGCCGAACGTGGTGAACCTGGCGGCGAAGCTGATCGCCATGGATCCGAAGCTCACGCCGAAGGAGACCATCGCCCTGATCCTGGACGGCTGCGACAAGAAGCAGGAGGGCGACCGGACCCTGAACATCATCAACCCGAAGCGCTCGGCCGAGCTGCTGCAGGAGCGGCGCGGGAAGGCGTAGCGACGACCGGCCTTCGGGCGGTATGACGACGAAGGGCCCCGCCGGGCGACCGGTGGGGCCCTTGCCTTCCGGGACCCGCAGTCCTGCGACGCCGGACGTTGCCCCCACGTCGGCGCGTGCGCCCCCAGCGATGGGGGAGCTGCCGCGCACCCGGGAAGCGGGACTGGTCCGAGCCCGCCGCCACGGCGCGGCGGATCACGCGCACCGACGATTCGCGGTCAAGCCCCTCCGGTTCGACACCGGCCGCACGTCACCGGAGGCGAACCACACGCCGCGTGTCGGTGAGGCCCGGCCCGTCCAGTCGCAGGAAGTAGACGCCCGCCGGCGTGGCCCGCCCGCCCGCGTCCCGGCCGTTCCAGCCGACCGCATAGGACGCCGGCGACGGAGCCTGGATTACCCTCTCCAGGATGTGACGACCCGCCAGGTGTCCAGCGACACCCAGTCTTCCGCACTAAGCCGACACCTACCTTTCCGCACCCGCCTCCCCGGAACTGCCTGTCCTGCCGCGAGTT
>CAYYFX010000178.1:0-4285 GCA_964471155.1 uncultured Gemmatimonadota bacterium
TCGCCGCCGAGCTGTCCCGGGGAGTCCGGGACGTCACGACGATCCAGAACGAGGCGGGCCAGGGCCGGATCCTGTTCCGGGCGGATCTTCCGGAGGAGCCGGGGGCGATCGCGGTGCGGCGCGCGATCCTGACCGTGCCGGTGACGGCTGCGGATGGCGCGGGCGACCGGACCTCGCGGCGGCTGGACCTGCGGGTGTATCCCGTGACGCGCGCTTGGAGCGCGGGCTCCGCGGACTGGGCGACGGGCTGGTCGCGGCCGGGCGGGGACTTCGATCCGGACGTGTACGGACATGCGGACGCCGATGTGGGGCGGGGCGGGACGATCCGGTTCGACGTGACGGTGGCGGTGAAGGAGATCCTGGAGCACGGGATGGAGGCACACGGGTTCCTGCTGACGGTGGCGCCGGATGCGGGGGAGGGCATCGCGAGCGCGGACCGGTCGGCGCTGGCGGGGTTCGCGGGCGCCACGCTGGAGGTGCAGTATCGCGCACTCCCACCGCGGCCCGCTCGCAATCGGGGGTGATTCGATGAGGAACAAGCACCTTGCCCTGGCGGGGCCCCTCGCCCTGCTCCTGATCCTCCCGCGGGCCGCTCCCGGGCAGCAGGAGGTCCCATACGGCATCGTCTCCCTCTGGGAGTGGCGGATCAGCGCGTCGTCGACCGACGCCGAGATCCAGGTCGGCGCGCCGTTCCTGGGAGAGAGGGACCTGTACCTCTGGCTGACGTGCGCCATTGAGGGGGCGTCCGTGGCGCGGATGGATCTGGTGGGCTCGCTCGAGCTCGTGTCCTTCACGCCCGAAAGCGGCGTGACTCTCAGCGCCCCGCTGCCCGCCTTGGAGCTGGACATCGGTTGCCAGGGAGGCCCGTGGTTTCTCGCGGGGACCCTGCGCGTGCGTGACTCCACGGGCGCCGGCGGCGACGTCTGCATGGGACCGAATCGCCGCACGACCCGGTGCGCTGACGACTACTTCGAGGATCACGCCTCCTACGGCTTCACGACGCTCCCGTCGGGTCCGTGCTGGGGGGGCGCCTACTGCGCGATCGATTACGTGGACCCGCTTTCCTGGGGTCGCGTGAAAGCGTACTTCGAGAGCGGGAGGTAGCCGTTCCGGTCTTGTCGGTATCGAACTCGCTCCGGCTCCGTCGGTTCCGGTAGCGTCCGCCTCCCGCGGACGGCGCCGGAGGCGCATGAACCGCAGATCCGTCCGGACCCGCGTTGCCCTGCCCGTCCTGCCCGTCCTGCTCGGCCTCCTCGCGGCCGGATGCTCCGACTTCGGCGCGCCGCTCCGCCCGGACCCCGCGCCGGACGGGGAGGAGCCGGCCGGCCCGGCCGTGGACCAGCTCCTGCCGTTCCGCACCTTCCCCGGCGACACGGTCGTCGTGGCCGGGCGGGGGTTCGGCGCCGCGCCCGGCACGGTCACGTTCGCGGGACCCGCGGGCACGCGGAGCGGCGCCACGGTCCTCTCGTGGGCGAACGACCGCATCCGCGCCCTGGTCCCGGGCGACGCGGCGGACGGCCCCGTCCTCGTGCAGGTCGGGGATCTCGAGACCGCCGGGGTGGCCTTCGAGACGGCCGCCCCGGTCTCCTTCGCCGCGGACGTCGTGCCGCTCTTCGAGCTGTACAGCTGCACCGTCTGCCACTCGGGCACCACGGTGCTCGGCTCGTTCGAGGTCCTTCCGTGGGCACGGCTCGTGTCCTCCTCGGCCGTGGTCCCGCGCGACAGCCGCGCCAGCCGCCTGCGCCAGCGCGTGCTGCCCTCCACGCCGCTCCTCGAGCGCATGCCGGAGTTCGGGCCGTTCTACCTGAACGAGGCCGAGATCCTCGTCCTCTCGGACTGGATCGACCAGGGCGCCCGCGACAATTGACGTCCGGTTCGGCCGCGCCCCCGACGGACAGTCAACCCCTTCACGAATCCTTCACGTCAAACACACGCGAAACACGCGGAATCCACACACATTAACGCGCCATGAAGAGCCCCGATCCGCGGGGGTCTTCGACCCCCACCCCTCCGCCGCGGTCCGGCCGGGCGGTCGAAGGAGGATTCCTTGGTGCAGAGCCGTTTCCCCGACCTTCGGGGCTGGTTGGCGGCGGGCGTGGCGCTCGCCGGGTTGCTGGGCGGTCCGTCGCGGGCGTTCGCGGCGGGCGAGGCCGCGGCGCCGGACGACACGCCGACCGTGAAGATCGGCGGGGTGACCTTCACGGACTACACGTACACCCTCGACCCCACGAAGGTCGTCGACGGGAACGAGATCCACCCGAACGCCTTCAACCTCGGGCGCGCGTACCTGAACGTCACCGGCCAGATCTCGCACCGCATCGCGTTCCGCATCACGCCGGATCTCTTCAGCGCGTCCTCGTCGGACTCGATCTCGGTGGTGGGCAGCTACGTGCTCCGCGTGAAGTACGCCTACGGCCAGTTCAACCTGGACGACTGGCTGCCGAAGGGCTCGTGGATCCGCCTCGGCGTGCTGCAGACCCCGTTCATCGACTACGAGGAGAACGCCTACCGCTACCGGTTCCAGGGAACCGTCTTCCCGGACCGCGAGGGCAAGCTCACGTCCTCGGATCGCGGCATCTCCGCGCGGTACGCGTTCCCGAACGGGCGCGGCGACGTGGTGGCGAACTTCACGAACGGCGAGGGCTACAACAGGACCGAGCCGAACGACCAGAAGGCGTTCCAGGCGCGGGCGTCCTTCCGGCCGCTGCCCGGCGGGCCGCTGAACGGCCTGCGCGTGGCCGGCTTCTTCGACGCGGACGCATACTCCTCGGGGAACGCGCGGCAGCGGTGGATCGCGAACGCGCTGTTCGAGCACCCGCGCTTGAACGCGGGCTTCGACTTCATGGGCACGACGGACCAGCCGTCCTCCTCCGCGGCGGAGGTGGAGGGCCAGGGCTTCTCCGTGTGGGCCACGCCGCGCGCCGGCAACGGCTGGGAGGCGCTGCTGCGCTACGATCGCTTCGAGCCCGACAAGGATGCGGACGTCACGAAGGAGACCACGATCGGCGGCGTGGCGTACTGGTTCCCGCTGCAGAAGGGCGTGAGCGGGGCGCTGCTGCTGGACTACCAGCAGGTGTCGCTCACGGGCGCGGACGACCAGAGGCAGATCGCGCTGCACACGCTGTTGGGGTTCTAGTCCGGAGGCTGCGACCGTCGGGCGGGGTCAGCGCGAAGGCGCGGCCCCGCCCGCCGCGGCGCCCCGTGCCCGGCGGCCGCCGCCTTCATCCCGCCGCCCGATTCCGCCGATGAGGGGCGTGGGGAAGGGGCGAAGGGATGGCGGAACCGCAGGGGGCCGGCGGGAAGACCGTGGTGCTCCATGGCCGGGACGATACCCCGGCCGCATCCGCCGTGTCGGCTCCCGTGCGCCGGAAGCGCGGTTGGCCCCCCCGCTTCGTGGCGGGCGCGGCGGCCGTCCTCGCCCTCGCCGCCGTCCTGGCCGGCCCGCTCGGCCTTCCCGCCCCGCTCCAGGCGCTCGCGCTCCTCGCCGCCGGCGCCGGGCTCGGCTTCGCGCTGGCCGCCGGCCGCTTCGCGAAGGAGCGCGCCGCGCTGGCGAAGGCCGCGGACGACGCCCGCCACCTCGGCAACTGGGAGCTGGAGGAGCGTCTCGGCGAGGGCGGCATGGGCGAGGTGTGGCGCGCGCGGCACGTGTACCTGCCGCGTCCCGCCGCGGTGAAGTTCATCCGCCCCGAGGCGCTCGCCGGCGGCGACGCCGACGCGGTGCAGCGCGTGATCCGCCGCTTCCGCACGGAGGCGCGCGCGGTGGCGACGCTCACGTCGCCGCACACCATCCGCATCTTCGACTTCGGCATCACCGAGGACGGCTCGCTCTGCCACGTCATGGAGTTCCTGGACGGCATGGACCTCGAGACGCTGGTGCGCACGCACGGCCCGCTGCCGCCCGCGCGCGTGGTGCACCTGTTGCGGCAGGTGTGCATCTCGCTCGCGGAGGCGCACGCGGCGGACCTCGTCCACCGCGACCTCAAGCCGGCGAACCTGTACTGCTGCCGCAAGGGCATCCAGTACGACTTCATGACCGTGCTGGATTTCGGGATGGTGGCGGACCTGGAAGGCCGCATGGATCCGGAGTCCGCCACGGAGTCGTGCGGGACGCCGGCGTACGTGGCGCCGGAGATCATCGCCGGGCGCGGGCTGGACGCGCGCGCGGACCTCTACTCGCTGGGCTGCGTGGCGTACTTCCTGCTCACCGGGCGCGCGCCCTTCGGCGGCGACACGCTGAAGGAGAAGCTCATGCACCACCTGCGCACGCGGCCGGAGCCGCCGTCGG
>CAYYFX010000179.1:0-4244 GCA_964471155.1 uncultured Gemmatimonadota bacterium
CCGCAGGTTGCGGTTCGCGCGCTGGCCCGCTGGGGGGCCGGGCGATAACGGGGGGGCCGGCGTCGGGCCCGGGCCGCCGGCCGGGATCACCTTCAGCCCCTCGTAGCGCGTGGCCTTCAGCGCGGGCTCGATGGGGTACTCGTCCTCCAGGATCTCGGCCAGCCCCGGCTCGTGCGGCACCTCGAACAGCCGGGCCAGCCGCGGGCGGTGCAGGTCGGCGTCGATCAGGCAGACGCGAAGCCCGCGGTGCAGGGATGCGACCACCGCGAACAGGGCCGCGGACGTGGTCTTCCCCTCGCTCCGCTCGGAGCTCGTGAACAGGAGCGACCGGACCTTCTTCTCCTGCCCCCGCCGCGCGATGCGCGTGAAGATGCGGCGGAACTCCGTGGTCTCCGGAGCCTGCGGATCGAACTGGTCGTAGATGGTGGGACGCGGCGTCTCGCGAGGCATCAACCGATCCCCGGGGGTCCCACGAGCACCCAGTACCCGGCCACGGCGAGGGCCACGAGCGCGAGCGTGCCGAGCGCGATGGCCCAGCGCACCCGCGCCCGGGATCGCGCCCGGGACTCCAGCAGGACGGCGGCCTGCATGCGGGGCACCGCCCCGAGGATGGGCACGCCGAGCACGCTCTCCACCTCCTCGACGTTCACCAGGGTCAGGTCGAAGTACTCCGCGAGGATCGCGGCCGCGACGCCGAGCGCGACCCCGAGCGCCAGGGCCAGCGCCAGGATCTTCTTCTTCTGCGGCGCGAACGGCTCCAGCGGCAGGCGCGCCGGCTCGATGAGCACCATCGGGTTCGCGACGTCCGCGGACTCCACCGCCTTCGCGATCTGCGTGCTGTTGGCCTGCTCCAGCCAGGTCTCGTACAACCGCTCGGCTCCCTGGACCTCCTCCTTGAGCCGGTTCAGCCGCAGCTCCTCCTGCGACACGCTGGCGAGGTCCGTGGCGTACCGGCCGCGCAGGGCGTCGAGCGCCCCCACCTGCGCCTCGGCCGCCTCCACGTCCAGCCGCGAGTACTCCAGGTCCGCCAGGAGCCGCACGCTGTCGTCCGGCAGCGTGGGGAATGCCCGCCGGGCCTGGTCCTCGGCCTCGGACAGCAGGAGCTGGCTCTGCACCGCGATCTGGTTCCGCAGCGAGGTGACCACCGGGTCCCGGTCGGCGTACTCCACCAGCGTGAGCGACAGGTGCTTCTGCAGCTCCACCACGGTGCGCTGCAGCGCGTCCAGCTTCGCGGACTTGATCAGCCCGAGCGTGGAGAACGCGTCCAGGTCCGCCTCGCGGACGCGGGTGCGGGCCATCTCCAGCCGGCCGCGCCGGAACTCCACGTCCGCGCGCACGGCGGCCAGGAGGTTGCTCACGCGGCCCACGTTCGCCTCGCTCACCGTGGACGCCTGCAGCGGGCGCAGCGAGACCTCCTGCTCGGCCCGGCGCAGCTCGCGGCGCTTCTCGTCCATCTTCCGCTCGTAGATGGCCACCTGTTCCTGCGCGAAGGTGTAGGCCTCCTCCGACTGCCGCAGGCGGCCCTCGCGCTGGGACTCGATGTACCGCTCCGCCACGTTGGAGGCGACCGCGTAGGCGCGGTCCGGCAGGTGCGACACGGCGCGCACGTAGAACAGGTAGGACCCGTCCGCGTACACGTCGAGCATCCGCTGCAGCGCGCGCACGCACTCCCGCAGCAGGATGTCGTTCTTGTCGTGGCCGGGATTCTTCGCGGCGAGCTGCTCCGCCCGCTGCAGGATCTTCGGATCCTCGTGCAGCCCTACCTGCACCGCCACCGACTCGAGGAAGGTGGACGACTCGATGCGGCGGCGGAGGATCTGCGTCTGCTCGTTCAGCCGCCCGTCGAAGCCGGTGGCGCGGGCCACCGTCTGGGTCAGCGGGACGGAGCTCTCCAGGGCCAGCGTGGCCGCGGACTCGTACGAGGGCTCCGCCACCATCACGCCGACCAGCGCCGCCACGACCGTGATGACGGCCGGGATGGCGACGATGCGGTGCCGGCGCGCCAGCACGCGGAAGATCTCGCGGATCCGGACGTTCTGGCTCTTCTCGGAGAACAACTGCGACCTCCCGTCGCACGGGGCCGGGCCCGGTTGCCGTTACGGCTGCGCCTGGCCGGCCTGGGCCGGATCCTGGACCACGATCGTGGTGGGGTTCTGGTCGTCCTCGTTCAGGAACAGGATCGCCGCCACCAGTCCGCCGACCCCGCGGGCGACCGTGACGGCCGCGTTCCAGAGGAAGAACCGCTGGCTCCGCGGCACGGTGACCGTGTCCCCGGGCAGCAGCGTGACGTTCGGGAAGAGCTCCCCCCGGTGCGTGTAGTCGTGCAGGTCCACGTCGAACACGCGGGCCTGCACCGGTCCGGGGCGCACCACGCGCACGCTGCCCATGTCCGCCCCGTCCAGCGGCCCGCCGGCCGCGAGGACCGCGTGCAGGGCCGTCCGGGCGTTGTCGATGGAGAACGCCCCGGGCGCCTTCACGTACCCGTACACGTACACCACGTCGCCCTCGGTCCCGGAGGCTTCCAACCGCGGGATCATGATGGTGGTTCCGGGCGCGAGCGTGGGCAGGAGGCTGAAATCGCCGGTGGCCAGGACGCGCTCCAGGTCGATCACCATGGGCGTGCCCGCGGTGGCCGGCGGCACGATGCGCACCCGCGTCAGCGCCGCGTCCGGCGTGGGGCCGCCCGCCTCGCGGATCGCCTCCCAGACCCCCGGCATCACCGGGAACGAGTACGGCCCGGGGCGGGACACCTCCCCCATCACGAACACGCGGCGCGAGTTGTACTCGAGCACGGAGACGGTCACGAGGCTGACGTCGCGATCCACGAAGGAGAGGCGCCGGGTGAGCTCCTCCCCCAGCCGCGCCGGGGTGAGCCCGGCCGCGCGGATGGCCCCGATCAACGGGAGCGTGACATCCCCCTGGGAGTCCACGACCACCGTGGCCCCGAGGTCGGGCCGCTGCCAGACGTTGATCTCCAGCTTGTCGCCGTTGCCGATCGTGTACTCGGCCGCCTGCGCGAACCCCGGGGAGGCGGCGGCCAGGACGGCGAGCACGGCGGCAATGATGACGGGCAGGATCCGGCGCGGCGCCACGGTCCCCTCCTCCTTCGGCCCCGGTTGGGGCCCCTCCCCCAAGCGGTCCGGGGGGTTTTCCCCGATCCGGCCGCGGAGACGGGCTCGCGGCGGGGCGATGCTACAACGAAGGCCACAGAGCCACAAGATCGGTCACGGGAGCGCCCGCCGTTAGCCCCCGTCGTCCCGGCCCCCTTCTTGCGAATGGGTAACGCGAATCCCCGCCCCCTCGGGACACGATCACCCATGGACTCCCCGGTGTCCTTCGCGGCTCTCCCGGCCGTGCGCCGCGAACTCGCGGCGCGGTCCGCGGTCCTTCCGCTGCCCGCCCCCGGTCGCCCCGGTCCCACCGGGGTGCATCCTGTGGCGTTCCCCGCGGGCCGGGCGTGCCGCCGCTGGTGCGCGCGCCGCGCGCTGGACGTGGTCGTGTCCGGGATCCTCCTGCTCGCGCTCAGCCCGCTGTTCCTGGTCCTGGCCGTCCTGGTGAAGGCCACGTCGCCCGGCCCCGTCCTGTACCGGCAGGTCCGCGTGGGGCTCGAGCGCCGGCAGGGCCAGCGCCGCACGGGCTCCGCCGTCGCCGGCAGCCGCGATCGCCGCCGCACGGACCGCCGCGAGTCGCTCGCCTACGGCCGCCCGTTCGAGATCGTGAAGTTCCGCACCATGCGCGTCGACGCCGAGGCGAACGGCCCGTGCTGGTCCAGCGCCGGCGACCCGCGCATCACGCCGCTCGGTCGGATCCTCCGCCTCACGCGTCTCGACGAGACCCCGCAGCTCTGGAACGTCTTCCGGGGCGACATGTCCCTCCTCGGCCCACGGCCGGAGCGCCCCTTCTTCGTCGAGCAGTTCGTGGAGCAGATCCCGAACTACACGGAGCGGCTCCGGGTGAAGCCGGGCATCACCGGCCTCGCGCAGGTGAGCCTCGCCTACGACGCCACCATCGACGACGTGCGCCGCAAGCTGGACGCGGACCTGGACTGGATCCGCGGCCGCTCCCTCCGCCGCGACGTGGGGATCGTGCTGCGCACCGTCGCCGTGGTCCTCACCGGGCGCGGGGCGCGGTAGGTCTCCCGCCGGCGGTCCGACGCGTTGCGCGGCGCGGTGCCGGACGGGCCGGGCGCCCCGGTACCCCTCTCGCGGGCCTCTGCGCGCGAACGCACCGCGCCCTTCGGGCGC
>CAYYFX010000180.1:0-4125 GCA_964471155.1 uncultured Gemmatimonadota bacterium
GCAGATCAACGACAAGCACATCGAGGTGATCGTCCGCCAGATGCTCCAGAAGGTCCGCGTGGAGGATCCGGGCGACACGAACTTCCTCGAGGGCGACATGGTGGACAAGGCGCAGGTCCGCGACGAGAACGACCGCGTCGAGGTGGAGGGCGGCTCGCCGAGCACGTACCAGCCGCTGCTCCTGGGCATCACCAAGGCCAGCCTGTCCACCGAGAGCTTCATCTCCGCGGCCTCCTTCCAGGAGACGACCCGGGTGCTCACCGAGGCGGCCATCAACGGCGCCACGGACCGCCTGGGCGGCCTGAAGGAGAACGTGATCATGGGGAACCTGATCCCGGCGGGCACGGGAGTCACGCGCCTGAAGAAGGTCAGGATTCACCGCGAGGAGGATGAGGCGACTGCGGAGCAGGGCGGGGGCTCCGAGGACGCCCTGCCCATGGAGAAGGTGGAGAGCCAGGGCAGCTGAGCCGCGGCGAGGCGGGCGGCGGCGCCGATGCGCCGCCCGTCTTGACACGGCCTCGCGCGGCCGCGTACATTGTCCGCCCTGTTTGCCCCGGTCCGGAACGGGCCGGAAGGCGGGAACGAAGGGCCGAAGGAGAGAACTTGCCCACGATCAACCAGTTGGTGCGGAAGGGGCGGCGGCCGGAGCGCACGAAGACGGCGTCCCCGGCCCTGAAGTCCTGTCCCCAGAAGCGCGGCGTGTGCACCCGCGTGTACACCACGACCCCGAAGAAGCCGAACTCGGCGCTCCGGAAGGTGGCGCGCGTCCGCCTGACGAACGGGATCGAGGTGACGGCGTACGTGCCGGGCGAGGGCCACAACCTGCAGGAGCACAGCATCGTGCTCATCCGCGGGGGCCGCGTGAAGGACCTTCCCGGCGTGCGCTACCACATCATCCGCGGCGCCCTGGACTCGTCCGGCGTGGACGCGCGGCGGCAGGGTCGTTCGAAGTACGGGGCGAAGAGGCCCAAGAGCTAGGGAGCCGGGCGCAACGCCAGCGGTGGCGGCGCGCCCTGGGTGGCGAATCCGCCCCCGGGATTCCGGGGGCTCGTCGTGGAGAGGAAATGCCCAGACGTCGAGACGTGCCGAAGCGGGAGACCCCGCCGGATCCCCGTCACGGTTCCACGATGGCCGCGAAGTTCATCAGCTCGATCATGCGCGACGGCAAGAAGAGCACGGCGGAGCGCATCTTCTACGCGGCCATGGACTCGATCGAGCAGAAGTCCGGCCAGTCCGGGCTCACCGTCTTCAAGCAGGCGGTGGCGAACGTGAAGCCGGTCGTGGAAGTGAAGTCGCGCCGCGTCGGCGGTGCGAACTACCAGGTGCCCGTGGAGGTGCGCCCGGAGCGCCGGCAGGCTCTCGCCTTCCGGTGGCTGCTGTCGTACTCGCGGGCGCGGAACGAGAAGTCGTTCTCGGAGAAGCTCGCCGCGGAGCTGCTGGCCGCGTCGAAGAACGAGGGGGCGTCGATCCGCAAGAAGGACGAGACGCACCGCATGGCCGAGGCGAACAAGGCCTTCGCGCACTACCGGTGGTAGCAGGACGGCGGTCGCGGGGCGGTCCCCGGACCGCCCGCCGGCCCCACCGGTAGCAAGCCCGGCGCCGCCGCGCGGCGCCGGACCGAGCTCCCTCCCGGGAGAGGCGCCCGCGCCTCCCCGCCTCCGGAGCCCGGCGAGGAGGGCCCGCCCGGCCGCGCAACGCGTCGTGGTGACGGAGAGGTCCTGCTCGACCGCCGGGGATCCGGAGCGCTCGAACCACGTCGAGCTCCGGCTTCAACCGCGCTGAACCGACCCCGGACGCGGGTGCGCCCGGGGCCCTTCCACGCCGCGAGGCGGAGGAACCCGATGGCACGCAGCCACGCTTTGGACAAGGTCCGCAACATCGGCATCATGGCGCACATCGATGCCGGCAAGACCACCACGACGGAGCGCATCCTGTACTACACGGGGCGCGTGCACCGCATGGGCGAGGTCCACGACGGCGCGGCCACGATGGACTGGATGGAGCAGGAGAAGGAGCGCGGCATCACCATCACGGCCGCCGCCATCAGCACGGAGTGGAAGGGCCACAAGGTCAACATCATCGACACGCCCGGCCACGTGGACTTCACCGTGGAGGTGGAGCGCTCGCTGCGCGTGCTGGACGGCGCGGTCGCGGTGTTCTGCGCGGTCGGCGGGGTGGAGCCGCAGTCGGAGACCGTGTGGCGCCAGGCGGACAAGTACGGCGTGCCGCGCATCGCGTTCGTGAACAAGATGGACCGCGTGGGCGCGGACTTCCGCACCGTGGTGAACGCCATCCGGGAGCGGCTCGGCGCGAACCCGGTGCCGCTGTACCTGCCCATGGGCCAGGGCGAGCTGTTCACCGGCATCATCGACCTCCTCGCGATGAAGTCCTACGTGTACCACGAGGAGAGCCACGGGATGACGTTCGACGAGATCGACATCCCGGACTCGCTGCGCGACGCCGCGAAGGACGCGCGCACGGAGCTCATCGAGGCCATCGCGGACCACAGCGACGACCTGCTGGAGCGCTACCTGAACGGCCAGGAGATCACCGTCCCGGAGATCAAGGCCGTGCTGCGCAAGGCCACCTGCGACCTCTCGGTCGTGCCGGTGATCTGCGGCTCCGCCTTCAAGAACAAGGGCGTGCAGCGCCTCCTGGACGGCGTGGTGGACTACCTCCCCTCGCCGCTGGACATCCCGCCCGTGGAAGGCCACGAGATGGGGAAGGCCGGCGAGGGCCTGGTGCTGCGGCACGCGAAGGACGAGGAGCCCATCTCGGCGCTCGCGTTCAAGATCATGACCGACCCCTACGTGGGGCGGCTCACGTTCTTCCGCGTGTACTCCGGCGTGGTGAAGCAGGGCCAGTCCGTGCTGAACACGAACGTGGACAAGCGGGAGCGGATCGGCCGCCTGCTGGAGATGCACGCGAACAAGCGCGTGGAGATCGACGAGGTGCCGGCGGGCGGGATCGCGGCCGCGGTGGGCCTCAAGTACACGAAGACCGGCCACACCCTGTGCGACGAGGACCACCCGCTGCTGCTGGAGTCCATGAGCTTCCCCGATCCGGTGATCGCGGTGGCCATCGAGCCGGCCTCCAAGGCGGACTCGGACAAGCTGGGCCTCTCGCTGACGAAGCTGGCGGAGGAGGACCCCACCTTCCGCATCCGGCAGGACGAGGAGACCGGACAGACCATCATCTCGGGCATGGGCGAGCTGCACCTCGAGATCATCGTCGACCGGCTCATCCGGGAGTTCAAGGTGGAGGCCAAGGTGGGCCGGCCCCAGGTGGCCTACCGGGAGACCCTCCGGAGGACGGCGGCCATCAACCACCGGTTCGTCAAGCAGACCGGCGGCAAGGGCCAGTTCGCCCACGTGGTCCTGGACGTCGGACCGTCCGAGCCGGGCAAGGGCCTGGAGTTCGTGAACGAGATCCACGGCGGCGTGATCCCGAACGAGTACATCCCGGCGGTGGAGAAGGGCGTCCGGGACGCCACCCAGGGCGGTGTCCTGGCCGGGTACCCGGTGGTGGACGTCCGGGTCGTCCTGAAGGACGGCTCCTACCACGACGTGGACTCGAGCGAGATGGCGTTCCGGATCTGCGCGTCCCAGGCGTTCCGGGAGGTCGCGCGCAAGTGCGACCCGGCGATCCTGGAACCCCTTATGGACGTTGAAGTTGTGGTGCCCTCGGAGTACGTGGGCGAGGTCATCGGGGACCTGAACAGCCGGCGCGGGCACATCGCCGGGACGGTCCTCCGGGCCGACGCCCAGGTCGTGGCGGCCCAGGTGCCCCTCTCCAACATGTTCGGGTACGCCACGTCCCTGCGGTCCGCCACCCAGGGGCGGGCCATCTACTCCATGCAGTTCGCCCGGTACGTGGAGCTGCCGCGGAAGATCGCGGAGGAGATCATCCAGAAGGTGACAGGGGGGGCCAAGGTCGCGTAGACTGGCCACCCTTTTGCGGCCGGCCCGTTTCGATCCGATGCGGCCGGTGCGTCCGGCCCCGATCCGACCGGGCCGGAGTGACGTCGACGGAAACGTGAGCCACCCCGTGCGGGGCGAGGAAAGGTAGAGATGGCGAAGGAGAAGTTCCAGCGGACGAAGCCGCACGTGAACGTGGGGACGATCG
>CAYYFX010000181.1:0-4103 GCA_964471155.1 uncultured Gemmatimonadota bacterium
CGAAGTCGATCTTCAGCATCATCGGGTAGATCATCAGCCAGATCAGCACGGTGATCGGGAGGTTGATCCGGCTGTTCTCGCCGAACTCGAGGTCGCGCACCGCGCCGGTCACGCCGGGCAGCAGCTTCCCCAGCAGCACCCCGGCGACCATGCACAGCGCGACCCACACCGTGAGGTAGCGCTCGAACACGTTCAGCCGCTTCGGCGGCGCTCCGCTCGCGCGCGTCATCGCCCGCTGCCGCCTTCCGCCGCGACTTCCCGCAGGAGCGCCCGCACGAGCGCCTCGATCCGGTCGCGCACGGCGCGGAAGCCGTCGTCGTCCAGGTCCTTCGGATCCGGGAGCGCCCAGTCCAGCCGCTGCCGCGCGGGCAGGTGCGGGCAGGCGTCACCGCAGCCCATCGTGACCACGTGGTCCCAGGTCACGGCGGGGAGATCGTCCAGTCCCTTCGAACGGTGCGGTGCGAGGTCCACGCCCGCCTCCGCCATGAAGCCGACCGCGCGCGGGTTCACGCGCCCCGACGGCCGCGACCCCGCGCTGTACGCCGCCACACCGTCCCCGCCGAGGGCGCGGGCGAACCCCTCGGCCATCTGCGAACGGCAGGAGTTCTCCACGCACACGAAGAGGACGTTCACAATCCCTCCACGTGCTGCTTGAGGCGCGCCAGCACGGACCGGTCCACGCAGTAGCACCGCCGCGGCCCATCCACCTCGCCCTTGATCAACCCGGCGGCCTTCAGCACGCGCAGGTGCTCCGAGACCGTGGATGCGGCCAGCGGCACTTCCAGCGCCAGTTCCCCGGCCACGCAGGTGTCCCGCGCCAACAGCAGGCGGAGGATGCGCACGCGCGCCGGGTGCCCCAGCGCCCGGGTCAGCCGGGCGAGCTCCTGCTCCGCGTCGTCGCCCGCGAGGGGCTCGGGCGGGGCCGGGGCGTCCGGAGGACAGGCAGGAAACGGGTCATTGCGCTCGTTCATCGTATTTCGACGAAATACCACGAGGAGGGGGAGCCTGTCTACTGCCGGGTCGGCCGCTGCCTCACTCCTGCCGGTCCGGCAGCCGCGCCGCCGCGGCGCGCACCTCCGCTCCCGGGATCACAATGAGGACGTCCGACCAGTCGTCGTCCCAGAAGGGGGAGTTGGACCGGATCGCATAGAACCAGAACTCGCCCGGAGCGGCGCCGCGCGCATTGGAGACGTACCAGCAGTCCGCGACCGCAGGATCTCTCCCCAGGCGAGGGACCTGCAGCGCCAGGCTCTCGGCCGAGAGGACCGTCGCGGTCGAGTCGCCCTCGGTCAGGAGCAGGGCCCCGTCGCGCACCACGCAGTCGCAGAGGCAGTCCCCGGCGAAGACCATGGACGCCTTCCGTTCACGCAGCACCCGGGAGAGATCGACCGGCTCGTGCTCGTCGTGGCGGATCTCCCAGGTGTAGGGCGCGTCGATGTTGGACGCCGAGACGCTGTAGAACGTGTCCGCCTCCGCCACGGTGTTCCCCGCGAAGAGCCGGCGCTCGAGCCAGGCGGACTCCTGGTACTCGTGGTGGAATCCCCGCTGCCACCAGCGCGACACCCAGACGAAGTACGAGTCCGCATTCACGGCCACGAGCGTCTCGCGGCGCCAGTTGCCCGGGTCGGGCGTGGCTCCGACCGGCTGGGTGCTGATGAGGAGAAGTACACCCGCGAAGAGGGTCCTTGCGTTCATCGTAGTCGGCCCCCCGGGGGTCGCGGCCGATTCTCCACCCAGCGTCCGTCTGCAGCAACCTCGATCGGGCCTCCGTTCCTAGAACAGCGACATCTGCGTATCGTCCCCCACGACCGCGTCGAACTCCAACCCGAGCACCGCCAGCACCGGCTCCGCCACGGACCGCACCTGCTTCTGCACGTAGTGCTCGCGGTCGATCGGCGCCCGCGCGCGCCCCACCGGCTCCGGCCCGTCGCGCGTGACCACGTAGGCCACCACGCGGCCCACGTCGTCCGGCCCGAGCTTGCGCGCGGCGGCCACGTGCGGCGGCGTGTTCGCCGTGTAGGACTCCAGCGCCTTGCGCAACCCCTTGCGGTACACGAGCAGGGCATCGTGCCGGCCGGCGCGCACCTCCGCCACCATCTCCTTCAGGTACGCCTCCACCGGCTCGCCCGCGAAGAGCTTCGCGTACAGCGCGCGCTGCACGACCTTCGCCAGCTCGGTCACGTCGCGACGCACGACCTCCATGCCGGTGAACTCCACGTACGGCTCCGGCGCGTCCACCAGCCCCGCGTAGCGCTTGCGCGCGCTGCCGCCGCCGCCGCGCATTTCGGGGAAGAGCAGCTTGCGATACACGCGCTCGAACTCCAGCTCCAGCCGGCTCTCCACGCGCCAGGTGCGCGCGACGTGCTCGCGCAGCTCCGCGTTCAGCTCCGCCACGAGCGCCCCGCCCGCGCGCCGCGCCGCCGCCGCGTCCGCCGCGCCGGATTCCACGAACAGGCTGTCCGTGTCGCCGTACAGCACGCGGAGCCCGCGCGCCTCCACCCGGGACTTCGCCTCCAGCAGGATCGTCCGTCCGAAGGACGTGATCGCGTTCGCGATGTCCGGCGCGAAGAAGCGGCACGCCGGGGTTCCGAGCACGCCGTAGAACGAGTTCATCAGGATCTTGATGGCCTGGCTCTTCACGGCGTCGCCCGTGCGCTTCGCCTCCTCACGCCGCGGGAAGAGGTCGTCCAGGATCGCGGGGAGGACGCCGGGCTCGCGCGAGAACTCCGCGCCGTTCGGGGCGCGGATGGGGCCGGCCGCGGCGCTCGATTCCGCATTCGGATCCCCGGCTGAAGCCGCGTCCGCCTCGGCGCCACGCGGTGTCGTCCGTCCCGTCCACCCGAGCGGATCGATCTGGAACGTGCGGATCACGCTCGGGTACAGGCTCTTGAAGTCCATCACGACCACGTTCTCGTGCAGGCCCGGCACCGGCTCCAGCACATGGCCGCCGGCCATCCCCTCGGAGAGCCGCGCGCTCTCCACGGTCGGCGCGGCGATGCGCCGGCGCCGCAGCTCCGTCAGGTACAGGAAATCGAAGGACGCGATGCTCGCCGCCACGCGATCCGGCGTCATCCCGGTGAGCCGGCTGCGCTCCACCGCCAGCTCCACGAGCCGCAGCTTCGCCAGGATCTCGAGCACCAGGTGCGCGTCGCGGCGGTTGTACTCCACGAAGCGCGGCCGGTCGTACCGGAACATCTCCAGGATCTCGGCCGCGCGGTCGTCGCCGGTCACGGTCTTCCCCTCGCCCAGCACCTCGCGCGCCACGGAATCCAGCGAGTAGCTGTCGTAGCGGAGGAACGCGCCGCGCACGAGGTCGATGCCGTCCAGCACCACGCGCCCGGTCACGCGCGCCTCGCTCCCGCCCCGCGGCGACAGGGAGGCCCGCAGGACCAGCGGATCCCGCCCGCGCCCGAGCACCATGGGCACCCGGTGCACCTCGCCGATCCGCTGCAGCACGGCGAGGTCGAAGTCCACGACGTTCCAGCCGGTGATCACGTCCGGGTCGATCTCCCGCACGCGCGTCACGACCGTCTCGAGCAGCTCGCGCTCCGTGAGGTACGGCCGCGCGCCGTCGGGGCACGTGAAGTCCTGCGGCGTGAACAGGTGCACCTCGTCCGCGCCGGCGCCCGCCAGCGCCACGGAGAGCAGCCGCCGCGCCCGCGGGTCCGTCTCGATGTCCACGGACAGCACGCGCAGCTCCGGCGCCCAGTCCGCCGGGGCGATCTCGGGATCGTCGAAGACCACGTCCACGCCCTCGCGCGCCGCGGCGCCGTCGCGCGAGGGCCCCTCGATCGACAGCGACCCCCGGATCCCCCGGTCGATCAGCGGCCGGTAGGCGAAGCGGACGTCCGCCTCGAACGTGCGCACGCCGGCCTCGTGCAACGCGTTGCGCAGCGCCGGAACGTCCGATGGCACGCGCACCGCCACCTCGGCCGCCGGCTCCCCGGTCCACACGACCGCGTCCGTCTCGCGCGGCGCGGCGCCCACCGAACGAGCGGTTGCCGCGTCCCGCGCCCGGATCCAGAACATTGGACGAAGACTTGAAACACGGACCAGAAACGATTGGCCCGTTTCGAGTTTGCCGAGCAGACGAACGACCGGTT
>CAYYFX010000182.1:0-3909 GCA_964471155.1 uncultured Gemmatimonadota bacterium
GCGGGTGCGGAACTTCGACGAGGCCCGGCGGGCCCTGTACGGGCGGCTCGTGGGCGACCAGGTGACCTTCGACACGGAACGGGACGGGCAAACGTCCCGGCGGACCCTCGTGCTGACGGAGCGGAAATGATCGAACGCTACTCGCGTCCGGCCATGCGGGACCTGTTCTCGGACCAGCGCCGGTTCGAGACCTACCTGGCGGTGGAGATCGCCATCCTGGAGGCGCTGTCCGCGCGCGGCGAGGTGCCGGCGGCGGATCTCGCCGAGGTGAAGGCGAAGGCGCGCGTGGACGCCGCGCGGATCGCGGAGATCGAGAAGGAGACGAACCACGACGTCGTGGCGTTCCTGCGGAACGTGACCGAGCACGTCGGCCCGGCGGCGCGCTGGGTGCACCTCGGCGTCACGTCCTCGGACGTCGTGGACACGTCGTGGGCGCTGCTGCTCAAGGAGGCCGCGGGGCAGCTGCTCGCCGGCGTCGACCGGCTGCGCGAGGCGCTGGCGGCGCGCGCCGTGGAGCACCGCGGCACGCCCATGATCGGCCGGACGCACGGCGTGCATGCGGAGCCCACCACCTTCGGGCTGAAGCTCGCGGTGTTCTGGGAGGAGCTCGGCCGGGACCGCGAGCGCCTGCTCGCGGCGCAGCGCGGGATCTCGGTGGGGAAGGTCTCGGGGGCGGTCGGCACGTTCGCGCACCTGGAGCCGGCGATCGAGGATGACGCCTGCCGGCGGCTGGGACTGCGGCCGGCCCCCGTGTCCACGCAGATCCTGCAGCGGGACCGGCACGCGGAGTTCGCGTTCGCGCTCGCGGTGACGGCGGCCTCGCTGGAGAAGATCGCGCTGGAGGTGCGGCACCTGCACCGCACCGAGGTGCGCGAGGTGCAGGAGGAGTTCTCCAAGGCGCAGACCGGTTCGTCCTCCATGCCGCACAAGCGCAACCCGATCCTGGCGGAGCGGATCTGCGGGCTCGCCCGCGTGCTGCGCGGGAACCTCGTGGTGGCGCTGGAGAACGTGGCGCTGTGGCACGAGCGGGACATCAGCCACTCGTCGGCGGAGCGTGTGATCCTGCCGGACGGGTGCATCACGCTGGACTACCTGCTGGACCGGGCCGCGGCGCTCGTGCGGAACCTGGTCGTCTTCCCGGAGACCATGCGGGCGAACCTGGACCGAATGCGCGGCCTGCCGTTCTCGCAGAACCTCCTGCTGGACCTCGTGCGCGCGGGCCGCACGCGGGAGGAGGCCTACGTGGTCGTGCAGCGCTGCGCGGCCCGCGTGTGGGACGAGGGCATCACCTTCCGGCAGGCGCTGCTGTCGGATCCGGACGTCCCGGGCTGGATCGGCGAGCAGGGCGTGGACGCGGCCTTGTCGCTGGAGCGCGCCCTGCGCAACGTGGACCTGGTGTTCGACCGGCTGGGCATCGGACGGAAGGAGAAGGTCCTTGCGGGCTGACGGCGGGGCGGCGGGCGTGCTGCCCGGGGCGGAGCGGCTGGAGTTCGCGGCCGGCTCCGGCGACGTGGTGCGGGCGCAGTGCGCGCGGCACGGCCTGCACTTCACGCTGGAGGAGGCGCGGTCGCTGGCCCGCCTGCTCGGGCGGGACCCCACGCTGCTGGAAGCGCACCTCTTCAACACCATGTGGTCCGAGCACTGCTCCTACAAGTCGTCGAAGCCGCTGCTGAGGAAGCACCTGCCCACCACGGGGCCGTTCGTGATCCTCGGTCCCACCGAGGACGCGGGCGTGGTGGACGTCGGCGAGCACGCGGGGCGGCGGTTCGCTTGCGTGATCGGCCACGAGAGCCACAACCACCCGAGCCAGGTCGTCCCCTACGAGGGCGCGGCCACCGGCATCGGCGGCATCGTGCGCGACGTCTACTGCATGGGCGCGGACGTGTTCGCCGTCCTGGACTCGCTGCGCTTCGGGGACCTCGAGGGGCCGAACGCGGAGCGCTGCCGCGAGATCATGGCCGGCGTGGTGGAGGGGATCTCCGGGTACGCGAATCCCCTGGGCGTGCCCAACCTCGGCGGCGAGACCGTGTTCCATCCCGGCTACGACGACAACTGCCTCGTCAACGTGATCGCCGCGGGCATCATGCCGGCGGACGGGCTCGTGCACAGCGCCGTGCCGGAGCAGGCGCGGACGGAGCCGTACGACCTCGTGCTCGTGGGCAAGGGCACGGACTCGTCCGGCTTCGGCGGCGCGGCGATGGCGTCGCGGATCCTGGACGAGGAGGAGGACAACCGCTCCGCGGTGCAGGTGCCGGACCCCTTCCTCAAGCGCGTGCTGCGGAACGCCACGCTGGAGGTCCTGGAGCTGGCGCGCGCGCGCGGTATTCCCGTGGGGTTCAAGGATCTCGGGGCGGGCGGCATCGCGTGCGTGGCCTCGGAGATCGCGCACGCCGGCGGCTTCGGCGTGGAGGTGGACCTGGACGCGGTCCACCTGCAGGAGGAGGGCATCGGCCCCGAGGTCATCGCCTGCGCGGAGACCCAGGAGCGGTTCGGCTGGGCGGTGCCGCGCCGCTTCACGCCGGAGGTGCTGCGCATCCACAACGAGGCGCACGAGCTGTCGAAGGTGAGCCGCGGCGCCGCGGCCTCCGTGATCGGGCGGTTCCTGGCCGACGAGGACGTGATGCGCGTGAAGTGGCGCGGCGAGATCGTGGGGCAGGCGCGCACCGCCGACATCACCGCGGGCGTCACGGCGCCGCGCACGGCCGCGCCGCCGCGCGCGCGATCGGCGGCGCCGGTCGCCTTCGCCGGGGACCTGCGCGAGCTGGCGCTGCGCGTGCTGGCGTCGCCGAACATCGCGTCCAAGCGCGCGCTGTTCTCGCACTACGACCAGGAGGTCCGCGGCGGCACGTACTTCCGGCCGGGCGAGGCCGGGGCCGGCGTGGCGTGCCCGGTGCCGGGGTCGCCGCTCGGCGTCGCGCTCTCCGTGGACGGGAACCCGCGCCACGGCGAGCTGGACGCCTACCTCGGCGGCGCGAACGCGGTGGCCGAGGCGGTCCGCAACGTCGTGGCCACCGGCGCGCGGCCGCGCGCGCTCACGGATTGCCTGAACTTCGGGAACCCGGAGAAGCCCGAGGTCTTCCGGGACCTGGAGGAGGCCATCCGCGGGATGGCGGACGCCGCGCGCGGGATCGGGACGCTGGAGCTGGACGAGCTCGTGCCGCTGCCGTTCGTGAGCGGGAACGTGAGCCTGTACAACGAGTCCGCGGCCGGCCGGGCGGTGCCGCCCTCGCCCATCGTGTGCTGCGTGGGCGCGCTGCCGGATGCCGGGAAGGCGCGGGGCGTCCGGCTCACCCGCGCGGGGAACCGGATCGTGCTGGTCGGCGAGCGCCGGGACGAGCTCGGCGGCTCGGAGGCGGCGCGTCTGACCGGCCAGGCGGACCGCGGGCACGTGCCGCGTCCGGACTTCGCGCTGGAGCGGCGCTGCGGCCGCGCCGTCCTCGCGCTGGTCGAGGCCGGACACGTGCACGCCGCCACGGACATCGCGGCCGGCGGTCTGATCACCGCGCTCGCCGAGATGATGCTGGGCGCGTGGGGGGAGCCTCGGCTGGGACTCGACGTGGACGTCTCGTCCCTGGCCGGAGCGGGGGACTTCGAGCGCCTGTTCTCCGAGACGGGTGCGTACCTGCTCGAGCTGGATCCGGGCGGACCGCCGCCGCATCCGGAGGGTGTCCCGTGGACGGAGATCGCCCGGGTGATCGCGACGCCGGAGCTGCGCATCCGCGGCGCCACGAGCGCGTGGACCTGGACCGGCGAGGAGCTCGCCGCCGCCTGGGGCCGCTCCTTCGCGAAGTGGATGGAGTAGCCATGCTCCGGACCGACCGCGGATCCGCGGGTGGCCGGGCCGTTTCCTCGGCGGGGTCGGGGTGGGGCGGGTGCATTGTTTGGGGGTGGCCCGGGAGCGCCGAGGCC
>CAYYFX010000183.1:0-3805 GCA_964471155.1 uncultured Gemmatimonadota bacterium
TCTCACGGGCCTCTGCGCGCGAACGCGCCGCGCCCTTCGGGCGCGTGGCGTGCGTGCTCGAACGCCCGCGAGAAGGGCCCCGGAGCACCCGACCCGTCCGGCTCGCCGGTCGGGACTCCGGAGCCTGGAGCCGATCCGGGGTACCTGGCCGGGCGGCCGGCATCCCGGAAAGCGCCTGAGGGAAGGGGTTGAGGTCATGGATCGGCGGATCGTGCTCACGGACAAGGCGCCGGCGGCCATCGGGCCGTACAGCCAGGCGGTCGTGGCCGGGGGGTTCGTGTTCACGGCGGGGCAGATCGCGCTCGCGCCGGGCGGCGGGGAACTCGTCGGGAAGGACGTGCGGGCGCAGGCGGAGCAGGTGATGCGGAACCTGGAGGCGGTGCTCCATGCGGCGGGGAGCTCGTTCTCGCAGGTCGTGAAGACCACCATCTTCCTCACGGACATGGGGGACTTCGCCACGGTGAACGAGGTGTACGCGGCGCGCTTCCCGCAGGACCCGCCGGCGCGGTCCACGGTGGCGGTGCGGGCGTTGCCGAAGGGGGCGGCGGTCGAGATCGAGGTCGTGGCGCGGACCGGCTGACGGCGCGTCGCGACGGACACTTCCCGGGAATGGGCGGGTTCTGGTGAACCTCGAGGACTTCAAATCCTTCCGTCGGGTGCTGAAACCATCCGGGGTGGGTTCGATTCCCACACATTCCCGCCAGAGACCCGGGGCCGCGGCGCGGCGATGGTGCGTCGCGGCGCTCCTGGGAGCCGTCGCCGGCGCGCCCGCGGCGCGCGCGGCGGAGCCGGTGCCCGAGGGCACGCCCAGCCCGTTCGCGCGGGCGGTGCGGAGCGCGGTGGTGCCGGCCTGGGGGCAGCTCACCAACGGGAAGTCGAGGAAGGCCGCGGTGGTGATGACGGTGCAGGCGTACGTCCTCACCCGGCTGATCGAGGAGCACCGGGAGGCGCACGAATCGCGGCGGCGGGCGGACGCCCTGGCGGACCGCACCGACGCCGAGGGGATGGCGCTGGCGGGGATCGCGCGGGACTCGGCGCAGGAGCACTTCGACCGGCGCCGGGACATGCTGTTCTGGGCGCTGATCGGGGCCTTCTACGGCGCGGTGGACGCGTACGTGGATGCGCACCTGGGGAACTTCGATCGCGAGCTCGAGGAGGACCGCGAGCTGTTCGGGGCGGTGGATCCGGCGGAGCGCCGCGTGGAAGTGGGAATCCGGTTCTAGGAGGAGAGGTCGATGGCCGCGAGGAAGCAGACGGCGCCCCCGAAGAAGGGCGGGTTCGTCGAGACCGTCAAGACGGCGGTCTTCGCGCTGGCCATCGCGCTGTTCATCCGCACCTTCATCGTGCAGGCGTTCCGCATCCCGTCCGGGTCCATGGAGGACACGCTGCTCGTGGGGGACTTCCTCCTCGTGGAGAAGATCTCCTACGGCGCGCGCGTGCCCTTCACGGACTGGCGGCTCCCCGGGCTGCGCGAGCCGGGGCGCGGGGACATCATCGTGTTCAAGGCGCCCACGACCGGGCAGGACTTCATCAAGCGCTGCGTCGCCACCGGCGGCGAGACCCTGCTCGTGGCCGACGACCAGGTGTTCCTGAACGGCGCGCCGCTGCCGGAGCCGTACAAGGCGATCAAGCCGTACCCGAACGGCGGCCAGTCGCCGCAGTTCGCCGTGGACCGGCCGCTGCGCCTGCCGGAGGACACGCTGTTCATGATGGGCGACAACCGCAACAACAGCCAGGACAGCCGGTACTGGGGCCCGCTGCCCATGGAGAGCGTCGTGGGGCACGCCCTGGTCCTGTACTGGTCCACCGATCCGTCGAAGGCGCCGGCGTTCGTGCGCACGATGCCGCAGAACTGGGTGCGCGGGCTCCTGGAGCTCGTGCTCGGCCGGCCGCGGATCACCCGCGTCGGCAAGTGGATCGCCACCGACTACGGCAAGGTCTACGCGCGCGGCCTGGAGCAGGCCCGTGCGTCCCACCCCGGAGCCCCGTCCGCATCCGAATGAACCGTCTCGCGCGCATCCGCAACTTCTGCATCGTGGCCCACATCGACCACGGGAAGTCGACCCTCGCGGATCGGCTCCTCGCGCTCACGGGCACGCTGTCCGCCGACAAGGCGCAGGGGCAGGTGCTGGACTCCATGGACCTGGAGAAGGAGCGCGGCATCACCATCAAGGCGCACGCCATCCGCATGGACTGGAAGGCGAAGGACGGCACGCCGTACGTGCTGAACCTCATCGACACGCCCGGCCACGTGGACTTCTCGTACGAGGTGTCGCGCAGCCTCGCGGCCTGCGAGGGTGCCTTGCTCGTGGTGGATGCCAGCCAGGGCGTGGAGGCGCAGACCATCTCCAACCTGCACCTCGCGCTGGACAACGACCTCGAGATCGTGCCGGTCGTGAACAAGGTGGACCTGCCGGGCGCCGAGCCGGAGCGCACGAAGGCGCAGATCGTGGACCTGCTCGGTTGCGATCCCGCGGAGATCGTGTCCATCAGCGCGAAGTCCGGGCTGGGCGTGGAGGCGCTGCTGGAGGAGATGATCCGCCGGGTGCCGCCGCCGGAGGGGGATCCGGACGCGCCGGTGCGCGCGCTCATCTTCGATTCGGCCTTCGACCAGTACCGCGGCGCGGTGGCGTACGTGCGCGTGGTGGACGGCGTCCTGCGCAAGGGCATGACGATCCGGTTCTTCTCGAACGGCCAGGAGTACCTGGTGGACGAGGTGGGCACGCTGCGCCTCGCCATGGTGCCGAAGGACGAGCTGTCCGCGGGCGAGGTGGGCTACGTCGTGGCCGGCGTGAAGAACCTGGCCGACGCGAAGGTGGGGGACACCATCACGGACGCGGCGCGCCCCGCCGCCGAGCCGCTCATCGGCTACGTGGAGGCGAAGTCCATGGTGTTCTCCGGGTTCTACCCGGTGGACGCGGACCAGTACGAGAACCTGAGGGACGCGCTGGACAAGCTGAAGCTGAACGACTCGTCGTTGCACTACGAGCCGGAGACGTCCACGGCGCTCGGCTTCGGGTTCCGCTGCGGGTTCCTGGGACTGTTGCACCGCGAGATCGTGCAGGAGCGGCTGGAGCGGGAGTTCGACCTGGACCTGATCGGCACCGTGCCCACGGTGCCCTACCACGTGTACCTCACGGACGGCACGATGGTGGAGATCGAGAGCCCCGCGCAGCTCCCGTCGCCCGCGCGCATCGACCGCATCGAGGAGCCCACGGTCAAGGCCGAGATCGTGATGCCCACGGACTACATCGGGAACATCATGAAGCTCGGGCAGGACCGGCGCGGCACGCAGCTCGGCATGGAGTACCTGGATCCCACCCGCGTGGTGCTGCACTACGAGTTCCCGCTGTCCGAGATCATCTTCGACTTCTACGACAAGCTGAAGTCCATCACGCGCGGGTACGCCAGCTTCGACTACGACTTCGGCCCGTACCACGCCGCGCCCATGGTCAAGCTGGACATCCTGCTGAACGGGGATCCGGTGGACGCCCTGTCCATGATGGTGCACCGCGACAAGGCGTACGACTGGGGACGGCGGCTGTGCGAGAAGCTGAAGGAGGTGATCCCGCGCCAGCAGTTCGCCATCGCCATCCAGGCGGCCATCGGGAGCAAGGTGATCGCGCGCGAGACCATCTCCGCGCTGCGGAAGAACGTGATCGCCAAGTGCTACGGCGGCGACATCACGCGCAAGCGCAAGCTGTTGGAGAAGCAGAAGGAAGGCAAGAAGCGCATGAAGCAGGTCGGGACGGTGAACGTCCCGCAGGAGGCCTTCCTCTCCGTGCTGAAGATCGAGCGGTGACGG
>CAYYFX010000184.1:0-3755 GCA_964471155.1 uncultured Gemmatimonadota bacterium
CCCCCCCCCCCCCCCCCCCCCCCCCCCCCCCCCCCCCCCCCCCCCCACCCCCCGCGCCGGGGCGCCCCCGCCAAAGTGCGATATTGACACTGACAAATGTCACTTGGATCGGCCGATCAGGGTCCACCCGCGGTCGTGCCTTCCAAGGCCACGTCCCGACGGACGACGCACCGGCCTCTTGTGGAGGCCCGGCTGGCGGTACCCGAAGGGGCCGGTGCCAGTATCGCGCTGACGAGTTCCGTGGGGTGATGCAGGCCCTGAAGGCCTCCTTCCGGCAGGTGCTTCGGCCGACAGTGCCGGCCCGGTCAGGACAGGACGCGGAGCCCTCCGGTAGAATCGCGCGCGTCCCGGGTGAAGGAGGATCCGTCGCATGCAGGTCGTTGCCATCGCGCTCCGTTTCGCGATCCGATCGCTGGCGGCCGTCGCGGTCATGGCCGGCCTGCCGTGCCCCGCGTCCGCAGCGGGGCCGGCGCCCACCCCGGCGCAGCTCCTGGAGCAGGCGCAGGCCGCCTGGGACCGGCTGGACGTGGTCGCCATGGACAGCCTGGGCACGCGGGCGCTGGAACTTCTCGACGATGAGGCCGCGCCGGACACGCTCCAGCTCGGCACGGCGCACCTGCGCCTCGCCCAGGGGCGCTACGGTCAGTTCCTGCTCGCGGACTCCACGGCCATCCGGTCCGCGGAGCGCGCGCTCGATCTGCTGCCGCGCGTCCTGCCGGCGGACGACCTCCTCGTCGGCGAGGCGCACGACGTGCTCGCCGGCATCCTGGGCGAGCTGCACCGCGCCGCCGACGCGCTGCCCCACGCGCGCACCGCCCTGGAGATCCGCCGCGCGAAGCTCGGCGACGTGCACGACGACGTGGCCGCGGCCTGGTACCGGCTCGGCATCACGTTCGACATGGTGGGCGAGCCCGACTCGTCGATCGCCGCGCTGCGCACGGCCATCGACGTGCGCCTCCGCGGGGGCAACCCCGGCGGGCGGAGGATCGGGGACTACCATTCCGAGATCGCGACGGTCCTGGAGCGTACGGGGCGCCGCGAGGAGGCGCGCGCGGAGCTGGACGCGATGCTCGAGGCGTACGAGTCCCGCGTGGGCCCCACGCACCCGGCCATGTGCCAGGGCCTGCAGCGCTACTCCGCGTTCGTGTACCGCGAGGGCGACCTGGCGCGCTCCGCGGACATGGCGCTGCGCGCGGTGGAGATCGCCGAGGCGAGTCCCGGGTTCAATCCCGGCAACCTCGCCCTCCTCCGCGGCAACCTCGGCGTCGTGCTCGGCGAGATCGGCGACCACGTGCGCGCGCGGGCCCTGTTCGAGGAGGTGCTGCCCGTGTTCGAAGCGCGCCTGGGGCCGAATCACGCGCGCACCCTCTGGGCGCGCTTCCAGGTGGGCTACTCGCAGCTGGCGCTCGAGGACACCGCCGGCGCGCGCGCCAGCCTCGAGGCGGTCTGCGCCGCGCCCGTGGAGGAGACCGCGGTGACGGATCCCGGGCTCCTGGCGCAGGCGCACCTCGGGCTGGGGCAGATCCTCGCGACCTCGGATCCCGCCGCCGCGCTCGCGCACGCGGACGACGCGGAGCGGCTGGAGCGCGCGCGGCCGGCGCCGAACGGCCGCACGCTGACGGGCGCGCAATCGCTGAAGCTCCACGCCACCTCCCTCCTCGGACGATGGGACGAGGTGGACCGAATCGCCGCGCGCCTGCAGGGCGAACTGGACACGCACGGCCTGCGCGGCACCGACAACGAGGCGGTGGCGCTGGCCACGATGAGCCGCGCCGCCGTCCGCCGCGGGCGCCCGGACGAGGGGATGCGCCTGGCGCGCGCCGCCGCCGAGGTGTCGCGGCGGGAGCTCGTGCGCAACGCGCGTGCCCTTCCCGACCGGCAGGGGCTGCTCCTCGCCGGCCGGCGCAGCGCCCCGCTCGAGTTGCTCCTGGCGCAGGGGCTCGCCGGCGACGCGGCCCACGCTCCCGCGGTCTGGGACGAGCTCATCCGCTGGCGCGGCCTGGTGCGCGCCGAGGTCGCGCGCCGGCGCGCTCCCCGCGAGGGGGCGGCGGATCCCACGGCGCGGGATGCGCACCGCGCGTTCGCGGAAGCGCAGCGGAAGCTGGCGCGCCTCGAGGTGGAACTGGCCGGCGACCCCGGCGAGGACGCGGCGGCGCAGCTCGCCGCGGCGCGGAGCACGGCGGAGGACGCGGAGCGGCGGTGGCTGGCCGTCGCGCCGCGCGATCCGTCGCTCGCGGATCCGGCCGAGACGGGACTGGACGAGGTCCGCGGCCGGCTCCCGGGCGACGCCGTCCTCGTGGGGTTCGCCACCGTGGAGCCGGACGAGGGCCCGGCGCGGCTGGCCGCGTTCGTCGTGGCCGGGAAGGACCGGGCGAAGGCCGCGCGGGACGCCGTGCGCATGGTCGATCTCGGGGAGCTGGGGCCGGTCTCCGCGCAGATCGCACGGTGGCTCGCCGTGGCCGGCCGGCCGCCGGCCGGAAGCGCGAACGCCGAGGCGCGATGCCGCGAGGAAGGGTTGCGACTGCGCCGTCTCGTGTGGGATCCGCTCGCGCCTTTCCTGGCGGACGCGCGCGACCTCCATCTCGTCCCGGACGGGCCGCTCGTGTCCGTCCCCTGGGGCGCGCTCCCCTCCGGCCCGCAAGGCTACCTCGTGGAGACCGACCTGCGGATCCACGTGCTCGAAGCGGAACGCGATCTGGCCGCGCGGCCGGCGCCCGCCGGCAAGGGCGTGCTGGCGGTCGGCGGCGTGGACTTCGACCTCTCCGCGCCTTCGGCCGCGGCGCCCATGCTCCTGGCCGCGTCCACGCGCGCGGTGATCGCGAGCTGCGTGGGGATCCCGGACGACTTCGCGCCGCTGCCGGGATCGCTGCGCGAGGTGGAGGAGATCGCGCGGCTGGATCCGGCGGCGCGCATCCTGCGCGGCGCGGACGCCACGGAGGCGCGCTTCAAGGAGATGGCAGCGGGGCGGCGCGTGCTGCACCTCGCCACGCACGCCGTGGTGCTGGCGGACTCGTGCGAGGCGGCGGCGAAGGGGATGCGCGGCGTGGGCGGCGTGGCTCCGGTGGAGGAGGACGCCGACGGCGTCGCGGACGCGTCCTCCCCGTGGCTCGCGCGCCGCGTGCTGCTGGCGCTGGCGGGCGCGAACCGCGCGCGCGAGCACGACCGCGACGAGAACGAGGGACTCCTCACCGCCGAGGAGGTCAGCACGCTGGACCTGCGCGACACGGAGTGGGTGGTGCTCTCGGCGTGCCAGTCCGCGGCGGGCAGCGTGGTGGCGCGCCAGGGACTCTCGGGGATGACGCGCGCGTTCCATCTCGCCGGCGTGCCCGTGGTGATCGCGAGCCAATGGGCCGTGGACGACGACGCCACCCGGGACTGGATGACGCGGCTGTACCGCGCGCGCCGCGAGGGCGCGAAGACCGCGGCGGAGGCGATGCAGCGCGCGTCCCGCGACATCCTGCGCGCACGCCGCGCCGCGGGGCAGGGCACGCACCCCTTCGCGTGGGCGGCATTCACCGCCAGCGGGGACTGAGCGGCCGGAGCGTCGCCGCGCGACGACCCTGCAGTAGACTGCGAAACGGAGGTCGGGATGGACGCGGAGGCTCGAGCCAAGGCACGCGCGAACTGGCCGGTGCGCCGCTACGCCCTCGGCGAGGAACCGCCCGACGACCTGCGGGACTCCACCACGGCGGAGGAGCGCCTAGCCATGGTCTGGCAGCTCACCGTGGAGGCATGGAGCCTGACCGGGCGCCCGC
>CAYYFX010000185.1:0-3629 GCA_964471155.1 uncultured Gemmatimonadota bacterium
GCCCGTCCGGGGCTCCGGCCGCGCCGCAGAGCCGCCGGAGGGAACCCCACCGGGTCGCCGGTGCGACCGCGACAGCCACCCGCCGCGCCCACCCTTCCCGGTCGGTCCCGCCCCATCCCCGATGTGGGGAAAGGTCGACCTTCCGGAACGATGCGGGGTCGGGGAGAATCGGCGGCGGCAGGGGACGTGGGTGGCCGGCGTGAGAAGCGCGGCGCCTCTCACGTCCCCTTGAGGCTCATTCTTCGTCCCGCGATCGGTGCCGAGTGACCTCCTCGAGATGACCCGCCGGCTGCTTCGCATCGCGATCCGTGTCGCTTTGGCGGCGCTCGTGCTGCCCGTCGTGCTCGTGTTCGTGTTGCGGTGGGTGCCGCCGGTCACTTCGGCGTTCATGGTGCAGCGGATGGTGGAGGCGGTGCGGGCGGGGGAGAGCCCGCGCGTGCACTACCGGTGGGTCGGATGGGAGCGCGTGCCGGCCGCGGTGGGGTTGGCGGTGGTGGCGGCGGAGGATCAGAAATTCCCCGAGCACTGGGGATTCGACCTCGAGTCCATCCGCGAGGCGATGGATCGCAACCCGCGGCGGGCGCGGGCGCGCGGGGCCAGCACCATCACGCAGCAGGTGGCGAAGAACCTCTTCCTGTGGCCCGGGCGGAGCTGGGCGCGGAAGGGCATGGAGGCGTACCTCGCCGTGTGGATCGAGGTGGTGTGGCCGAAGCGGCGGGTGCTGGAGGTGTACGTGAACGTCGCGGAGTTCGGCGATCGCGTGTACGGCGTGGACGCCGCCGCGCGGGTGCTGTTCGAGCGACCACCGGAGCGGTTGACGCGGCGGCAGGCTGCCTTGCTGGCGGCGGTCCTGCCGAATCCGCGGCGGTTCCACGCGGAGCGGCCCTCCCCGTACGTGGCGCGGCGCGCGTCGTGGATCGAGCGGCAGATGCGGCAGTTGGGGGACGGATACCTCGCGGGGATCGTGCCGTAGGCGGCCCTGGCGCAGGCAACGCCTTCCTTGGCGGTGGCCGCCGCGGATCACGAGCCGCGCTCCGACGGGGAGGGCGATTCGCAGGGGGGAGCCCCTGATCGCTGGTCCTTGACCCTGTCCGGGGCCAACCCCTCGCCGGGCGGGGTCGACATCACCCTGGCCGTTCCCAATGCTGCGTCCGTACGCGTGTCGGTCTATGACGTTCGCGGCCGGCGAGTCCGGACCCTCCAGCAGGGTATGCTGGACCCCGGCTATCGGAAGTTGCGCTGGGACCGGTCCTTGGAGGACGGGGGCAGGGCCGCGGCCGGAGTGTACTTCCTGAGAGCGGAGGCGTCGGGCTTCCGGCAGACGCGGAAGGTGGTCCTCCTGCCCGCGGGGCGGTAGCCAAGGAGTTTGGATGATGCGGAGGGCGCTGATCATCGCGACTGCAGGCGGGGCGCTGGCCGCCTCTGCCGGTTGGGCGGCCACGATCCGCGTGCCCGAGGACAGCCCCAGCGTCCTGGCCGCAGTTGATCTGGCGGTGCCCGGTGACACCGTGTTGGTGGGGCCGGGGACCTGGTCGGACACGGCGACACGAACCGTTGTCACGCGCCACGGCTCGTTCACGGTCAAGGCGTGCGCGTTCCCGCGCGGTGGAGTCCTGATCCGGGGCAGCGGGGTCGGCGCAACGACGCTGGATGTCGGCGGATCCGCGATCTCGTTCGCGGCTGCCATCGAGTTCGCCGAGCGCGAAGGAGAGGGGCCGCTCGTCGTCGAGGCGATGGCGTTGACGGGAGCGTCCGGGTTCGGGGGCGAGTGCCTGGTCGGCCTCTACGGTGACGAGCTGATCCTAAACTCCTGCCGCATCTACGGCAACGACATGGCAGTGGATGTTCTCGAGTGTCCTCTGGAGATGGCGGACTGCGAGTTGGTCGACAACGCGGATGACGTCGGCATCGTGCGCGTGAACTACACCCCGGTGCGCATGTCGCGATGCCGGTTCGAGCACAATGTCGGCTTCTGCGTGACGACGATCTACGATCCCGGAGACGGACCGGCGATCTTCCAGGATTGCCAGTTCGTTCGGAACCGAGGCCCTGGCGATGGCGTCGGGCTGAACCTGCAGAGCGCGAGCGGGTACCTCGTGGAAAATTGTCTCTTCCAGGAGAACATCGCGGAGTCGTCCATCGGAGCCGGCCTCCGTGCCTGGGGTAGCGGTACGATTCGCTTCTGCGTCTTCGCCTACGATTCGGTCTATGCTGCGAACGGAAGCGGGGGTGGGATCGTGGTTCTGGCTGGGAGCCACGAGGTTCACTCAAATACGTTCGTGGGCTGCTACGCGGGCCTGGACGGGGGAGGGTGTCAAGCAATCTGTGTAAACGACCTCTCCCTCAAGCGACGATCCTTCCCTCGAACCTGATGGCGAAGTGGTTGAGTGCGGCGGCCCAGTCCTTGATGGGCCGGCTCCAGCGTTTCGAGATGCGCTGCATCGCCAGGTACAGCACCTTCCTCACCGACTCCTGCGTCGGGAACGCGCCGCGCTTGCGGACGACCTTCCGCAGCGAGTACTGGATCGACTCGATCGCGTTCGTCGTGTAGATCACCTTGCGGATCTCCGGCGGGTACGCGAAGAACGGCGTGAGCAGGTCCCACTTCTCCCGCCACGATCGGCTGATCGTGGGGAAGCGCCGGTCCCACTTCGCCGCGAACGCCGCCAGGGCCGCCTCGCCCGCCTCGACCGTCGGCGCGGTGTAGATCGCCCGCAGATCCCGGGCAACGACCTTGCGCTCCTTCCAGGACACAAACCGCAGCGAGTTCCGGACCATGTGCACGAGGCAGAGTTGCACCTCCGTCATGGGGTACTCGCTCGCGATCGCGTCGGGGAAGCCGGTCAACCCGTCCACGCACGCGATCAGCATGTCCTTCACGCCGCGCCCCTTCAGCTCGGTCAGGATCGAAAGCCAGAACTTCGCGCCCTCGTTCTCGCCGACCCACAGGCCCAGGAGCTCCTTGTGCCCCTCCATCGTCACGGCGAGCGCCAGGTACACGGCGCGCGTCTGGACCAGGCCCTCGGAACGCATCTTCAGATGGATCGCGTCCAAGTAGACGATCGGGTAGACCGCGTCGAGCTCCCGAGCCTGCCACGCCTTGACCTCCTCGAGCACGGCGTCGGTCACCGTGGACACCAGCGCCGGCGAGATCTCCGCGCCGTACAGCTCGTGCAGGTGCGCCTGGATCTCCCGCGTCGTCATCCCCTGCGCGTACAGCGCCAGCACCTTGTCGTCGAAACCGTCCAGACGCCGCTGACGCTTCTTCACGAGCTGCGGCTCGAACGTGCCGGCGCGGTCCCGGGGGACCTCGATCTCCAGCGGGCCGGTGTCCGTCCGGACCGTCTTCTCCGTGGTGCCGTTACGCGAGTTTCCGGTGTTCCGGCCCTCGGTCGCGTGCGGCGGGTAGCCCAGGTGCTCGGTCATCTCGCCCTGCAGCGCCCGCTCCACCATCCGCTTCGTGAGCTCCTTGAGGAGCCCCTCCTGGCCCATGATCTCCTCGGCCGTCTTGCCCGCCAGCAGCTCGTCGATCAGCTCGTCCGCCCGGTCCTTCTTCCGCTTGGCCACGACTCCCTCCTCGGGATGAAGTCTACATCGTGGCCGCTTACACAGTTCTTCTTACACCCTCG
>CAYYFX010000186.1:0-3466 GCA_964471155.1 uncultured Gemmatimonadota bacterium
CGTCGATACTCCCCTCCTCCCGGCACGCTTGACAAGGGCCGTTCCATATCACCGCAGCACGGTCAGCTTCCTCCGCTCCACCCGGCCCTGCGCCTCGAGCCGTACGAAGTAGACCCCGCTGGCCACCTTCGCCCCGTCGCCGTCCCGCCCGTCCCACGCCACCGCGTGGCGCCCGGGCCGGACCGGTCCGGACAGGAGCGTGCGCACCCGGCGGCCCTGGAGGTCGTGCACGCTCAGGCGCACGTCGCCGCGGCGGGGAAGCGTGAGCTCGAGCGTCGTGGACGCGGTGAAGGGATTGGGCGCGCCCCCCGCCAGCATCCCCGCGGCCGCCGGCACGTACGCGAGCGGCGCCCCGGTGTCCGGGGAGTCCGCCGCCTGCGCCGGGAGGACGACGATGCGGCCCGGGAACGAGTTGTCCGCGGCGATCAGCGTCCCGCCGTGGAGCGCGAGGCCGCCCGGCCGGAAGCCGGGTTCGGTGTACTCGCCGAGGAGCATGGGGTCGGCGGGGTCGGTCCAGTCGATCACGAAGATCGACCCGCCGAGGTACTCGGCCGCGTACACGATCTCGGGTCCGCCGGCCCCCGCGGGCGCGCCCATCGACACTTCGAGCGTGTTCGCGCCCACGTCGATCGAGGACAGCTCGGTCTGCGCCGCGAAGTCGTAGCGGATGATGCGCCCGCCCGTGCCGGGGATCCCGAGGTACGCCTGATCGGGTGTGCCGGCGAGCGCGATGCCGCGGACGCCGGTGTAGGGCGTCGCGTGCTCGAGGACGGGCGCGTCGGGATCGGAAACGTCGAAGCGCGCGGTCCGGTTGAAGCTGGCCACGAGCACCCTCGAGCCGTCGACGACGAGGTCGTCCGCGGCGTTCGGCAGGGAGACCGAGCCGCGGTCGAAGGGGGCCGCGGGATCCGTCACGTCGACCACGCGGAAGCCGGGCGAGGAGTCGGAGCGGACGGCGAGGCCTCCGTCCGGGGCGCACGCGACCCGGCTGCTGGACCCTCCGAGGACCCCGGTCTCCACCGGGTTCGCCGGATCCGTGAACTCCACGATCCGCAGGTCCAGGAGCGTGCCCACGAACGCGAGATCGCGGAAGTCCCCGCTGCCGCGCAGATCGGAGGGCATGCGGAAGAGGTCGATGTCGCTGGCCGCGACGACGCTGTCGGCCGAGATGTCCGCCAGGTTCGCGGGTACGGCGCCGTCGTAGATCCGCAGCCCGACGCCGGAGTCGAGGACCAGCACGACGTCATCGAGGCGCCGGACCGTCCGGGGGACGAAGGTGTCGGTGAGGATCTGGTGCGGCGCGGGCGAATGCCGGTCGCCGTGACCGATCCGGGTCATTCCGACATCCCCGGTGAATCCATCCACGAACGGCACGAGGGTGAACGCGCTGTTCGATGCCAGGCCGCTCCCCCCGGCGGGTCCGGAGACCGTGGCGGTCCGTGCGAGGACCGGACCGGGCTGGACATCCACGAGGTGGATGTCGTCTCCGGCGTCCCGCAGCAGGAGCCGGTTCAGGCTCCCCGCGTTCGTCACGTCCCGGAGGTTCGGGATCCCGCCGTGGTCGCCCGTCGGAATCGGCGCGCCGCTCGAGCTGATCGTGAACGTCTTCACGCCGTAGGTCCCGGCCAGGACCACGTTCCCGCCGTCGTCCATCGCCACGTCGTACGTGGTGCCGGGGACGCTGATCGTCACCGGGGCGATCGGATCGACCGCGAGGTTCACCGTGGTCAGCGAGTTCGGCGTGATGAAGCCGGCGAAGCCCCCGCCCAGGTCGGACCGGGTCACGGCGCTCGGGACGCCCGGAATCGGATCCACGAGGTCCACGGGGCCGCAGGGACCCGCGAGGGTCAGGCGGAACTTGCCGGACACGCCGTCGGCGAGGAGGAGATCGCCCTTGCAGGACACGCGGCCCACGTCGCCGGCTCCAGGGAGCGCCACCGTGTCGACGACCTGCGGGTTCGCGGGATCGGATACGTCCACGAGATGCACGGCGTCCACGCCTCCGACCCAGAGACAGTCGGGATCGTCGGTCGTCGTCACGGAACGGAACGGGGCGGCGTTCGAGTGGCCGACCTGCACGTCGTCGCCGTCGAAGAGGTACAGCCCGTCCGCGTTGTCCGAGCCGGACACGATGGCGCAGGAGTACGCGCCCCCGATCGCATACCGAATGGTGACGGTGCCGCGCGGCGCCGCCGCGGCCGGCAGCGTCCACGCCCCCTCGCGGCGCGGATGGAGGCGGTAGTCGTCGTCCAGGCCGCCGGCGGGGGAAGGGAGGGGCAGGACCGCGAGCACCGCGACGCCGGCGGCGAGGGGCAGGAGCGTCCCGCGACGCGGGAGCTGGCAGTGGAAACGCATGGGTTCCTCCGGAGGTGGAGGGACCCGATCCGACGGCCGGGCCCCGGTCTCGGCAGGTATGCGCCCGGGCGGGGGCCATTTCTCCGGGGTTCGCCCGGATCGTCGGGGGGGCGGACGGCCGACGGCTCAGATTGACCCGGGGCCCGCGGCAGCCGATATTGGGAAGTCGCAGGTCGTTCGAACGGCCTTGCAGGAGCGAAGGATGCGCCGTCTCGCACTCCCGGCCGCCCGGCTTCTCCGCATCGCGGCCGCCCTCGCGGTGGCCGTGCCGCTGGGACCGGGCGGACTGTGCTGCTGCCTCGTGAAGGGGCACGACGCGCCCGCGGTCGTTGCCGCGGCGCCGGAGCCCGCTCCGGCAAGTCCGTGCTGCCAGACGAAGGGCCCGGAGTCGCCGGCGCCGACTCCCGTTCCGGATGACGAGTGCGGCTGCCCTCAGCGCGAGAATGTCGTGCTGGCGTCCGCGTCCGCGGAGCCCACGCCGCCGGCTCCGGTCGTGCATGCGGCGGTGTTGCCGCCCGCGGCCGCTCCGGTCGCCCCGGCCCTCTCCGCCGTTCCCGCCGCCCTGCACACGGGCGCACCGGCTCCCGTCCCCAAGCAGCCGCGCTTCCGGACGCTCTGCGTCCTGCTCTGCTGATTCCCTTCCCTTCGTGATCGTCGCGCGCGGCGCATCGGCGCCGTGCGCGTTCGTCGTCGCGCGCACGCGTCCGGACGGACCGTGCCGCGGATCCGCGAACGGGAAGGAGAATCCGTCATGCCCATCGGGCGTCCGCCCCGCCTCGGGGTGATCGCCGTCCTCGCGGGAAGCGTCGCGCTTCCCGCCGACGTCCGTTCCAGCGAACCGGGCGACCCCGCGGAGGCGCCGCCGGTCGCGGCCCTCGTGGCGGAGGCGCTGGCGCGCTCCCCGCGTCTCGCCGCGCTCGCGGCGGACGTCACGGCGGCGCGGGAGCGGGAGCGCCCGGCGGGGGCGCTGCCCGACCCCGTCCTCGAGGTGATGCTGCAGGACGCCGGCTTCCCGGACTGGACCGTCGGGGAGGAGCCGATGTCCATGATCGGCCCGCAGCTGTCGCAGGAGTTCCCCGTCCCGGGCAAGCGCGGCGCGCGCCTCGTGCGC
>CAYYFX010000187.1:0-3396 GCA_964471155.1 uncultured Gemmatimonadota bacterium
GGCGCGGGGGAGGCCACGGCGAAGTCGGCGTCCGCGTCGATCTCCGCCTTGATCTGCGCCACGCGGCGGTCGCGCTCCTCGCGCGTGAGGATGCCCTCGGCCTCCAGCACGCGGTCGTACCGCAGCAGCGGGTCCTTCTCGCGCCACTCCGCGAACAGTTCCGGCGGGACGTACTTCGCGTCGTCGTGCTCGGCGTGGCCCTTCATCCGGAACGTCTTCATCTCCAGCAGCACGGGGCCGCCGCCGAGCCGTGCGCGGTCCGCGGCGCGCTTCGTGGCGTCGTACACCGCGAGCACGTCGTTGCCGTCGACGACCTCCGCGGGGACGCCGTAGCCGTCGGCCTTCGTGACGAGGTCCGTCACGCGGGTCTGCGCGGCGGTGGGCGTGGAGTACGCGTAGCCGTTGTTCTCGACGATCAGCACGAGCGGCACGTTCAGCACCGCGGCCATGTTGAGCCCCTCGTGGAAGTCGCCGGTGGAGGTGCCGCCGTCGCCGATCCAGGTCATGGCCACGACCTTCTCGCCGCGGCGCTTCGCCGCCAGCGCGATGCCGGTCATCACCGGGATCACGGCGCCCAGGTGCGAGATGGGCGCGACGACGCGTCGGGACAGGTCCCCGAAGTGCGTGTTGCCGTCCCGGCCGCCGGTGGGGCTGGTGGCGCGGGCGAGGTACTGCGTGAACGCCTCCCGCGGACGCACGCCGCGCGCGAGCATCACGCCGAGGTTGCGGATGAGCGGGCCCACCCAGTCCTGCGGCTCCAGCGCGTACGCGGTGCCGATGGAGATGCCTTCCTGCCCGAGCGACGTGTACAACCCGCCCACGACCTTGCCGGTCCGGTACAGGAGGCCGAGGCGCTCCTCCACCATCCGGTTCTTCTGCAGGAGCTGCCAGATCTCCAGCTTCCGCTCGGCCGTGAGCTTCGCGGCCTCCGCGCCGATCTCCCCGTACACGCACCGGTGCGGGCGCAGGCTGCCCGACGCGAACGCGCGCTTCCCCTTCGGATCCGCCGAGACGTTCGCGTCCACGCGTCCTCCCTAGATGTGGATCGGGCTGCCGTGGACGCCGTGCGCGGCTTCCATGACGGACTCGGACAGCGTGGGGTGCGGGTGCATGAGGCGGTACACCTCCTCCGCCGTGCACTCCGTCTGCAGCATGAGCCCCGCCTCCGCGATGAGCTCGGTGGCGCGCGGGCCGATGATGTGCACCCCGAGCACCTGCTGGTACCGCTTCTCGGCGACGATCTTCACGAACCCCTCGGTGGCCTCCAGGATGCGCGCCTTGCCGCTGGCCGAGAACGGGAAGCGGCCGACCGCCACGTCGTGCCCGGCCTCGCGCGCCGCCGCCTCGGTGAGGCCGACGGACGCCACCTCGGGATCGGAGTACGTGCAGCCGGGCGTGGTGAGGTAGTTCAGCGGCCGCGTGGGCGCGCCGGCCATGTGCTCCGCCGCGATGATGGCCTCCGCCGACGCCACGTGCGCGAGCTGCGGGCCGGGGATCACGTCGCCGATGGCGTACACGCCGGCGAGGTTCGTCTGGTAGTACCTGTCCACGGGGACGAAACCCTTGTCGTCCACCTTGATCCCCGCGTCGCGCGCGCCGAGCTTCTCCAGGTACGGCGCGCGGCCCACCGCCACCAGCAGCATCCGGGCCTCCAGCACGGAGTCCTCGCCCTTCTTGTTCTGCACCGTGCAGCGCACGCCGGTCTCCGTGGTCTCCACGCGGCCCATGCGCGTCTCCGGCAGGCACGTGATGCCGCGCTTCCGGAACGCCTTCTCGAACTCCTTGGAGACCTCCTCGTCCTCCAGCGGGAGGAAGCGGGGGAGGAGCTCCACCACCGTCGTCTTCGAGCCCATGCGCGAGAACACGGAAGCGAACTCCACGCCCACGGCGCCCGCGCCCAGCACGATCAGGCTCTCGGGGATCTCCTTCAGCTCCAGGATCTCGTCGGAGGTCACCACCTTCGTGCCGTCGATCTTCACGCCCGGGATGAGGCGCGGCACGGAGCCCGTGGCGATGAGGATGAACCTCGCGGCGACGCGCGTGACCTTCCCGTCCTGCGCCGCGACGAGCACGCGCCCCGGCGCCTCCACGCGGCCGAGGCCGTGCAGCACCTCGATCTTGTTCTTCTTCATGAGGTACGTGACGCCGGCGGCGGACTTGTCCACGATCCTCGTCTTGCGGTCCATCACGGCGGGGAAGTCCACGCGCACGTTGTCCGCGAGGATCCCGTGCTTCGCCGAGTGCCGCATCTCCTCCACCAGGTCCGCGGAGTGCAGCAGCGCCTTCGTGGGGATGCATCCGCGCAGGAGGCACGTGCCGCCGAGCCGCGCGTCCTTCTCCACGATCGCCACGTTCATCCCCAGCTGCGCCGCGCGCACCGCGCCGACGTACCCGCCGGGGCCGCTGCCGATGACCACCAGGTCCTTCGTGATCTCGTTCACCCTAGCCCTCTCCTTGTTCGGTCCCCGGTTCCGTCCCGTCGGGTCCGCCCTCGCCCGGGCGCGTGGGGTCGAGCGCCAGCGCCTCCGCGAAGCGGTTCAGGTAGTTGAACAGCCCCACCACGGTGAGCAGCTCCACGACCTGGTCGTCCCGCCAGTGTCCGCGCAGCAGCGTCACGTCCGCGTCGCCGATCCGGGCGTGGGCCGTCGTCATCTTCTCCGCGAACCGGATGGCCTCCTTCTCGGGCTCCGCCAGCGGGCTCGCGGCGAGGTCCCCCAGCGTGTCCAGTTCCGCGTCGGTGGCTCCGTACCGCCTTGCCAAGGCGGTGTGGGACGCCAGTCAGTATCGACACCCGTTCAGTTGCGAGACCCGGACCGCGAGCAGCTCCTTGAACTTCACGTCCACGGTCCCCTCGCCCATCACCGCGTTGAAGTGGCTGGTGAAGGTGCGGAAGAGGACCGGCCGGTGGGCCAGGACCCGGAAGAGGTTCGGGACGTTCCCCCGCAGCTTCCAGAACGCCTCGAAGGCGCGCTGGACGTCGGGCTCCACCTGCCCCCAGACGGTCTTGGGAAGGCGCGACACGGTTTTCCCCGCAGGACAAAGACGGGGCGCAGTCTACCGGAGGGTGGGGGGAGGGGAAAGGCCGGGAAGCGAACGACCGTTCGGACGGCGCGCCGGGCGGGCCGCTCGGGACGAGCGTTCGGCGCCGCCCCTGGCGGTCAGAACCGGAATCTGGCGTCGAGCACCAAGAGGGGGTCGCCGACCTGGAGATCGCCGGTCACGACCCCGGTCAGGTCCAGATCGCCCAGGGTCCGCGAAGCGCCCCACGAGAAGGCCTGCGACCAGGTCTCGTCCATGCGCGCCTCCCGGCGATACGACTCGAACTCGGGCTCGATCCGGGTGTCGTCGCGCCAGGACCGGAGACGATAGGCCCGCATCCCGGCATGGAGCGTGGTC
>CAYYFX010000188.1:0-3368 GCA_964471155.1 uncultured Gemmatimonadota bacterium
ACGTAGACGACGGTCTTGCGCGTGCCGAGCACGCCGCGGATCACCAGCATGTTCGGCAGCGACAGCGCGGGCCCGGCGAGCAGCAGCGCGAGGGCAGGCCCCTTCCCCATCCCGGAACCCAGGAGGCCCTGGAGGATCGGGACCTCGGTCAGCGTGGCGAAGTACATGAAGGCGCCGACGAACGCCGCGAACAGGTTCGCGAAGAGGCCGTTCCCGCCGACGACCTGGGCGACCGCCGCGGAGGGGATCAATCCCTCGTGGCCGGGCCGTCCGAGCAGGAATCCGGCGATCAGCACGCCGGCGAGTAGCAGGGGCAGGATCTGCTTCGCGAAACTCCACGACGCGTCCACCCACTCGACGAGTTCCTCGCGCCGGAACCAGCGGGTGAGCGCCGCCGCCGTGCCGGCGAGGAAGATCCCCGTGAGGATCCACTTCGACGCGAAGATCGCTGCCCAGGGTCCTCCGCCGGGACCGGGCGGCCGGCTCCAGTTCGCGAAGACGAGCACGCCGATCATGCCCGCGAAGTACACGCCGTCCTGCCACAGGCGCCGGGACGGCGCGGCGGGACCCGCCGGGACCGGCGCCGCCGCCCGCGCCCGCTCCTCCTCGCGGAAGATGCCGTGCATGAGGAGCCCGATCACGACCGCGAACGTCACCGCGCCGACGGCGCGCGCAACGCCGAGCTCGGGGCCGAGCACGCGCGCCGTGAGGATGATGGCGAGAACATTGATGGCCGGCCCCGCGTACAGGAACGCGACGGCGGGGCCGAGGCCGGCGCCCCGGCGGTGGATCCCCGAGAAGAGGGGTAGCACGGTGCACGAGCAGACGGCGAGGATCGTCCCGGAGACCGCTGCCACGGGATACGCGACCCGCTTCGACGCCCTTCCGCCCAGGTACTTCAGGACGGAGGCCTGGCTCACGAAGACGCCGATGGCTCCGGCGATGAAGAAGGCGGGAACGAGACACAGCAGCACGTGGTCGCGGGCGTACTCGTGGAGCATCGCGAAGGACTCGACGAGGGCGCCGCGCGTGCGGGCGTCGTCCACCGGCAGGAAGCGCGCGGCGAGGAAGACCGCGACGAAGAGGAGCAGTCGGGTCCGGTCGCTCATGACCAGCCCCGGGCAACACCGGCCGATGTGCGGTATTGGCGATATGGCCAAACCGACAACTCATTGCCAAAAAGAGAGTTGCCGGTCATCTGGCTTCCTTCAGCACCTGGGTGGCGCACGAGAAGAAGTTCACCACGCACGGCGTGAGCAGCCGGTAGATCACCGTGCTGCCTTCCCGACGGTCATCGACGATCCCGTGCGCCCGCAGCACCGCGAGGTGTTTCGAGACCGTGGTCTGATCCGACCCGACGAGCCGGGTCAGTTCGCCCGCGCTGCAATCGCCGCGGTACAGCCGGTCCACGATCAACAACCGGGACTCGTTCGCCAGGGCCTTGAGGACTCGCGCCTGGTTCCGGAAGTACGCGCGATCGGCCGGGGAGTCGGGTGCCATGCCGACTACTTTATGGCCAATCCGCCATGTCATCAAGGGTGGTGGCGCACAACTCCCTGGGAACGGCCGGAACCGCCCACCGTCCTCCGGGTTTCCGGCTCCATGACGCGGCGCGACTGGCTCCGGATCCCTGCCGTTCTCCTGGTCCCGGCGTTGGGCGCCCTCACGCCGCTGCCCCGCGGGATGCTGCTGAGCGTCTCGGCGCAGGCGGAGACGATGTGCCGCGCGATCGGCGCCTGCGACACCTCCGCGTCGTGCGGGGGCCCCTGCGGGCCTGCGGCGTGCACACCCTGCGTGCCGGTCTCCGGCGGCGCGCGGCTCGGATGCATCCCCGCGTGCGAGCCATCCCCCGCCGGGTGCGGCGAGGTCGCCGCCGTCCCGGACGACGCCTGCGCCGACACGGCTCCGGGCGGACCCCCCGTGCCCCGCGGAATCGTCTGCATTTGCCTCCAGTGCGGGCAGGGCGTTCCGGCCACCTCACCCGAGGTCGCACCGCCGGCGCTGGCCGCCACCCTCTCCGAGACGCCGCCCGGCGTCCTCGCGTCCGTCTCGCACGAGCCGGCATCGCCGCCGCCGAAGGCGCCTCCGATCGTCACCTGAAGTTCCGTGGTGTCACGAAACTCATTCATCGGAGGTACGAAATGAGAAGGACGATCTCCGTCCTGACGGCGATGTGTCTCTTGGGCGGGAGCGCCGCGCTGGCGCTCGTGAACGGGACCTCGATCGGCGCCGCGAACGCGGCGGCGGGCCCGTGCGGCCCGGGGCAGCAGTGCTGCATGCCCTGCCCGGATCCGTGTCCCTTCCCGTGCGTGACGACCTGCGGGGAGTAGCCCCGGGGTGATCGGCGCCCGCACGCTCCGGCGTGCGGGCGCCTCGTCGCCGGGCCGGACCGACTCCAGCACCGGGCCGGCAACGCCGGTAGGCTCGGCTCGGCGGGCGGGCGCCGACTACGCGGACGCCGGCGCGGGGAACCAGTGCCGCGTGCGGTTGCACGCCGCGCACACGGACAGCATCACGGGAACCTCCACGAGCACGCCCACCACCGTGGCCAGCGCCGCGCCGGACTCCGGTCCGAACAGCGTGATGGCCACGGCCACGGCCAGCTCGAAGAAGTTGCTGGCGCCGATCAGCGCGCCCGGGGCCGCCACGGAGTGCGGCACGCGCAGCCACCTCATCAGCCCGTAGGCCAGCGCGGAGTTGAAGTACACCTGCAGGAGGATCGGCACGGCGATCAGCAGCACGTGGAACCAGCGCCGCGTGAGGTTGTCGGCCTGGAACGCGAAGATGAGGACCAGCGTGGCCAGCAGCGCCACCGTGGTCACCGGATGGAAGAACGGCAGGAACACGCCCTCGAACCACGCGCGCCCCTTCGCCCGCAGCAGCGCCACGCGGCTGAGGCTCCCGAGCGCGAGCGGGATCACGATGAACGCCACCACGCTGTACAGCAGCACCTCGAACGGAAGATGCAGCCCGCTGGCGCCGGCGACGAGCAGGCCCACGAGCGGTGCGAACAGGAACAGCATGATGAGGTCGTTCAGCGAGACCTGGACCAGCGTGTACGCGGGGTCGCCGTCGGTGAGGTACGACCACACGAACACCATCGCCGTGCACGGCGCCGCGGCCAGGATGATCACACCCGCGATGTACTGCTCGGCCAGTTCCGGCCCGATCAGCGGCAGGAACAGGTGCTTGAAGAAGATCCACCCCAGGAGCGCCATCGAGAACGGCTTCACCAGCCAGTTCACGAACAGCGTCACGAGGATGCCGCCCGGGCGCTTGCGCACGCCGAGGACGCTGGCGAAGTCGATCTTCAGCATCATCGGGTAGATCATGAGCCAGATCAGCACGGCGATCGGGAGGTTGATCCG
>CAYYFX010000189.1:0-3343 GCA_964471155.1 uncultured Gemmatimonadota bacterium
ACGAAGTACAGTCCGGCCGCGGCGGGGCGGCCCGCGGCGTCGCGTCCGTCCCACGTCGCGCGATGCTCACCCGGCTCGCGGACCCCGGCCTCCAGCACGCGCACGACCCGGCCGCGGACGTCGAGGATCCGCAGCTCCACGTCCGCACGCGCGGGCAGCGCGAAGGCGACGGCGCAGGATCCGCGGAAGGGATTGGGCGCGGGTGCACCCAGCACGGGCCGCCGCGGCCCCGGCGTGCCCGCGACAGGCGCCCCCGTGGACGCCTCCACGATCGTGATGCGCTGGTTCGCCGGCACGGCCGACAGCGTCTGCACGATTCCCGACGGCCACTGCACGGTCACCAGATCCGCCTGCGTCGCGTCACCCAGCCCGAACCCGGCAGTGAGCGAGTTCTGCGAGCGGAAGCCGCCGTCGCCGCCGACCTCGCGCATCCGGGTGGCGCCGCCGGCGGTCACGAACACCTTCGCCCCCACCCCGAACCGGTTCGAGACCACGCCGTGGAGATCCACGTGCAGCCACGCGTTCTCCGTGCCGAACTCGTTGCGGTAGAGCGCGTTCGCACCGAAGTTCACCACGCAGAGATCCGGGTCGCCGTCCCCGTCGTGGTCGCCCCAGGCCGTCGCCATCGTCGTTCCCGGGTCCTCCACCGTGCCGGTGGCCTGGATGCCGAAGGCGTTCCCGCCGTCGTTCCGGAAGAGCCGGTTCGGTCCGCTCGCGTGGGCGAGGTAGGCGTCGATCCGGCCGTCGTTGTCCCAGTCGGCCCATGTGCCTTCCGTGATGATCCCGGCCGCGCCGAGCGCCGGCGGCGTCACGTTCACGAAGGCGCCGCCGCCGTCGTTGCGGCACAGGCGGTTCCCCTCGCCGCGGGTCGTGATGAGCACGTCGAGGTCCCCGTCGTCGTCGTGATCGGCCCAGGACGCGGTGGACGTCGCGTGCGGCTCGGCCAGCGGCGCCGGCGTCGCCTTCACGAAGGTCCCGCCCGAGTTCACGAAGAGCTCGTTCGGCGCCGCGTTGTACGTGACGAACAGGTCCGCGTCCCCGTCGTTGTCGTAGTCCGCGAACGAGCAGCCGATCGGCCGGATGCTCCCCAGGAGATCCCCCGAGGCCACGTCCACGAACGAGCCTCCGCCGTCGTTCCGCAGCAACGCGTCCGCCTCCACGTTCGCGAGGAAGGCGTCCAGGTCCCCGTCGTTGTCGACGTCCGCCCAGTCCATGCAGACCGTCTGCCGCGCGTCCCCCAGCACGGGCGTGGTGGCGTCCGAGAACAGGGCGTGACCGGCGTTGCGGAAGTAGCGGTTCGCGCCGAGCGACGCGACGTACAGGTCCAGGTCGCCGTCGTCGTCCGCATCCACCCAGTGCGAGCCCGTCGCGTGCGTGGTGAGCGACAGGCCCGAGGACGCGGTGGCGTCCACGAAGCCGCGCGGGTCATTGCGCCAGAAGCGGCTCGGCGCATCGTGGTTCGTCACGTGGAGATCGAGGTCGCCGTCGCCGTCCGCGTCGCCCCAGGCGCAGCCCCGGCCCGGGCCCGCGTCCGGCGCGGCCGCCGTGAGCGAGAAGAACTCCGTCCCGTACACCTGGATGAGCAGGTCGTTGCCCACGGATGCGTCCGCGCACTGCGTCCACGTGGACACCACGTACGCCTCGCCGGCGACGAGACCGTCGATCGTGACCTCCGTGGTGGCCACGGTGGTGGGGACCTCGTCGAGGCCGAGGCCCAGCGACTGCCCCGACGTGTCCACCGGGAGCGAGAGCGCGTTCGGCGCGGACGATCCGGGGTTGGCGTAGGCGCCGTCGCCCATGTCCCAGCCCGGGCCCGGTCCGGCGGTGAACTTCTCCAGGAACACGAGATCGCCCGGCGGCACGTCGGAGAAGTGGAAGTAGTTCTTGTTCGGCTCGATGCAACCGAAGGCCGCGGCGAACGCGGAGTCCGGCAGGTGCTTGTGCGCGGCGTACACGTCGGCCGGCGCCACGACCACGTTGTCGATGCGCTCGCGGCGCCAGTCGCCCGTGAAGACGGAGTGGTTCGTCGCGACGAACACGAACGTGGCGCGCGGCCCGTCCGCGACGAACGACCCGTCGTACATCTGGATCTGCTCCGCGGGACACCACAGTCCGTCGTACTGGTCCGACGCGCGGTCCACCTCCGGCTCGCCCAGCAGCGCCTTCGCGAGCGCGCCGGGCGCGAGGGCGAAGGGCACCGCCCCGGCCAGGGCGGCGGCGAGCCGCCGGCGCGCGGCGGGACGGCGGCGGGCGGTCTGGGCGAACGGCATGCGGTCCCCCCGGGATGCGGTGGCGCGCCGCGGTGACGCGGACGCTCATTGTAGCGGGACGGCGCCCCTCAGAACGACCCGCTCAGCACGAAGGGCGCCCAGAAGAAGGGGTCCGCGCGCTCCGGTTTGCGGCTCAACGCCCGCTTCGCATCCCGCAGCGCCTCCGCGGCCCCCGTCCCCCGTGCGAGGGCCGCGAAGAACGCGTCCATCAGCTCGGAGGTGGCCTCGTCGTGCACCGGCCACAGGCTCGCGACCGTCCGCCGCGCCCCCGCCGCGAGGAACCCCCGCGACAGGGCCAGCACGCCCTCGCCGGGCACCCGGGCGCCCTGCATCGTCTCGCAGGCGGACAGCACCACGAGATCCGCGGAGAGGCGCAGGTCGTACACCTCGAACAGGTGCAGGAAGCCGTCCTCCGTGGCCCCCTCGGGCTCGCCGGCGAGCACCAGGGCCGCCAGCAGATCGCTTCGCTCCGTCTCCACGATGCCGTGGGTTCCCAGGTGCAGGATCCGCGCGCCCGGCGCGAGCCGCTTCACCTCCCCCTCGCGCGCGTCGGCCCCCACGAGCCGGCGCACGCCGCCGGAGCCGAAGGCGCGCGCGAGCGCGTCGCCTTCGCGGCGGGTGCCCGGAAGGGGGTGGAACCGGCCGGCCTGCGCCCACTCGGCCAGAGTCCCGGGCGCGTCCTGCCGGGGGCGGTCGCCCTGCACCCCTCGGTCCGGGTCGTTCACCGAGAGAACGTACGAACCGGGGGCCGGCGAACGCTCCCGCGCCGCGAGATCGACCAGCGTGGCCAGCGACGCCGCGTAGCAGACCGGCGGACCGGCATCGAGCCACGTGCGCACGCCGCCGCCTTGCGCGGCGAAGGCCAGCGCCTCGACGGGGACGTCGTGCATCGGGCCGTCCGGGACGACCCAGGCCCGCGCGGCGGCCAGGGCCCGGCGGCGCACCGGTTCCGGCAGCAGTGCATCCCCGAGGAGCCGCAGCTCGCGCAGGCGCGCGCTCGCGACGGCCGTCTCCCCGGCGCGGCCGGCGGCGGGCGTGGCGCGCCCCACGCCGCGCAGGCCGTCGCGGCGCGG
>CAYYFX010000190.1:0-3220 GCA_964471155.1 uncultured Gemmatimonadota bacterium
GGTCTGCTCCCGCTCGTCGTGGCCGCCGCCGAGCCCCGCCCCGCGATGGCGGCCCACGGCGTCGATCTCGTCGATGAAGATGATGCACGGCGCGTTCTTCCGGCCCTGCTCGAAGAGGTCCCGCACGCGGGACGCGCCCACGCCCACGAACATCTCCACGAAGTCCGAGCCGGACATGGAGAAGAACGGCACGCCGGCCTCGCCGGCGACGGCCTTCGCGAGCAGCGTCTTGCCGGTGCCGGGCGATCCGAGCAGCAGGGCGCCCTTCGGGATCTTGCCGCCCAGCTTCTGGAACTTCCCGGGATCCCGCAGGAACTCGATGATCTCCTGCAGCTCCTGTTTCGCCTCCGTGGCGCCGGCCACGTCCTCGAACGTGATCTTCGGCCGGTCCCCGCCGGTCAGCAGCCGCGCGCGGCTCTTCCCGAAGGTGAACGCGCGGTTCCCGCCGCTCTGCATCTGCCGCATGATGAAGATCCAGATGCCCAGGATGAGCAGTATGGGCAGCCACGCGAACAGGATCTGCGTCCAGTTCGTGCCCGGAAGCCCCACGCTGACGCGCGCGCCGGGGTTCTTGTCCAGGATGCGCTGGGTCAGCCCGTCCTCCTGCGCCGGCACGTACACCTGGAACCGCGTGTACGCCTGGCTCACGCCCTGCAACTCGGTCATGGCGGGCGAGAGCAGCTCGCCGCGGACGTCCTGGTCCACGAGCTTGATCTGCTTGATGTTCCCCGAGTCCACTTGGCGGAGGAACTCCGTGTACACGATCTGCATCTCGCGGCCCTGATCGTTGTACACGGTGTGGAACACGATCAGGAACAGCAGGATGAGCACGGCCCAGAAGGCCATGGTCTTCGTGGCGCGGCCGTAGCGCGGCGGCTCCCGGCGAGGCTTCCCGCCCGGGGGTCCCTCGCCCTGCGGCTCGCCGGGTTCCTTGCGGTCGTTCATCGGCCATCCTCCGGCCCGTTCGGCAGGTCCAGGTTCGGCAGGTCGTCGGCGTCGAGCACGGTGATGTACGGGAGGTTGCGGAAGCGCTGCGCGTAGTCCAGTCCGTAGCCCACCACGAACTTGTCCGGGATCCGGAAGCCCACGTAGTCCACCGGGACGTGCACCTTCCGCCGCTCGTGCTTGTCGAGCAGGGTAACCACCCGCAGGGACGCCGGGTTCCGCGCCAGCAGCAGCTCGCGCAGGTAGTCCAGCGTCAGCCCCGAGTCCACGATGTCCTCCACGACGAGCACGTGCCGGCCCTCGACGTTCAGCCCGAGGTCCGACAGGATGCGCACGATGCCCGACGACTCCGTGCGGTCCTCGTAGCTGGACACGACCATGAAGTCCATCTCGCAGGGCACCTCGATGCGTCGCACCAGATCGGCCAGGAAGATGAACCCGCCCTTCAGGATGTTCACCAGGATGGGAGCCTTGCCCGCGTAGTCGCGCGAGATCTCCCGCCCGAGCTCCGCCACGCGGGCCCGGATGGTCTCCTCGTCGAAGAGGACCGTTCCGATGGGTTCCATCGTCGTTCCCGGAGAGATGCTCATTCCCGTTCCGCCTCCGCCAGCCACACCGGGCTGCCGAGGATCTCGATTCGAAGCGCCGTGCGGGTACGCTCCGTGATCCGCGTCCGATCGTCCACCCGGAACCCCGGGATCCACACGATCCCCGAAGCGTCGGCGACCACCGGGACCGAGTCCCGGAGGCGTCGCGGGATCTTCCGATCCACCATCAGGTCCTGGACCTTGGCGGAGCCGCCGAGTCCCCGCGGCCGGTACCGGTCCCCGGGCCGGCGTCCCCGCACCTGCAGCGGCGGACGCACCTCCGCGGCGTCCAGCCAGGCCACGGTGCGAGTCCCGCCCCCCTTCGCCTCATCGGGCGGGGGCGTCACCGTCTCCACCCGGACGCTCGCGCCGATCTCGTCGAGGCGGAGGACGCCGGGGACGGCGAGCGGCCGGCTCGCCAGCGCGACCGCGGCCCCGGGCGACCCGCCGGCTTCCGCCGGTCCCGGCGCCGCGAGAACCACCACCTCCTCCCGCGTCACCGCCACGCGGACCCCTCCCGGGAGGTCGGCGCCGGCGGGTTCCCCGGCCTTCCAGGCCCGCACGAGACGATCGAGCGCCTCGTAGCCCGGCTCGGCCGCGGGGGAGATGCTACGGACCGCATTCCTCAGGATGGTGGACAGGACGATGCGATGATAGGGGCGTCCGGCGGCCCCAGCAAGGACCAATTCCCCCGGCCGTCCGGGGCGGCGCAGCATCTCCAGGCCGTCCGCGGCGGACCGTGTCAGGAAGTCGTCCACATCCGCCAGCAGGGCCGCCGTCCGTCCGGCCGCCCGCGCCAGATCCGGGTTCTCGCGGAGCAGCGCCGGCAGCACGTCCCGCCGGAGGCGCGAACGGAGGTTCGACCCGTCGTCGTTCGTCGGATCGCACAGGAACGGAAGCCCGCGGGCCGCGAGGTACGCCAGCACGTCGGCGCGCGTGCACTCCAGCAACGGGCGGATCACGCCGTCCTCGCGCCGCGCCCGCGGCAGCGAGAGCCCGCGCGGCCCCGCGCCGCGCAGCCACTGCGCGAGCATCGTCTCGAGGCGATCGTCCGCGTGATGCGCCACGCAGACGACCGCGTGCAGCGCAGCGGCCGTCCGCGCGAGGAAGTCGTACCGGACCTCGCGCGCGCGACGCTCCGCGCCCCGCTCCGGGAAGCCGCCGTGCGCACTCCAGTCCACGCGCTCCTCGCGCCACGCGAACCCGTGCTCGCGCGCGTGCGCGCGGGCGAAAGCCGCGTCGTCCGCGGACGAGGGGCGGAGCGCATGATCGAGGTGCGCGGCCACGGGCTCCACGCCGAGCTCGCGCAGCGCGTGCAGGAGCGCCGTCGAGTCCGCGCCCCCGGAGTAGCCCACCACGACCGCCCGCCCCGCGGGCAGCAGCGCGTCCCGGCGAAGAGCCTCGCGCACGGTGTGGAGGAGGGCTTCCCGGCTCATGGACGCCCCGCGGCCCGGGGCGGGAGGGCCGGCACGAGGATCCGGCCCCGTTGCCGGGAACCTCGTGGCCGGGAGCCCGGGGGCCGGGAGCCCCGTGGCCGGGCGCCAGTGGCCGGGAACCCGGATGGCCGGAGAACTGGGGGCCGCCGAAGGGAACGGCGCCGGTCGGCCCCGCGAAGGGGTAGCGGTGCAGGGATTCGAACCCCGGACACGCGGATTATGATTCCGCTGCTCTAACCAACTGAGCTACAC
>CAYYFX010000191.1:0-2994 GCA_964471155.1 uncultured Gemmatimonadota bacterium
CGGCGCCGCTGCGCCGGGGGGACGGGTTCACGGCCGGACAGCGCGCGTTGCTGGGTAGCCTGTCCGAGGCGCGGCTGGTGGTCACTACGGCGAATGCCAAGGCAGCCAAGCCGCGGGAGTAGGCCCTCGGGCCACGGGGGAATTCCGCGTCCCCCGCGGGCGCGGAGTTACCGGCCGATTGCTGCGTGACGCCCCCGCCCGCCGCGCGGTACCCTCCACGCCATGCGCTCCTTCGTGGATCTCTTCGGCGGGGTCAAACCCGTCCTCGGCATGCTGCACCTCCGTCCGCTCCCCGGCAGCCCGCGCGGCGGCTCGGTGGAGGAGGCCCTGGACGCCGCGCGCGCCGACGCCGAGGTCCTGACCGGGGCCGGCGTGGACGGGCTCATCCTCGAGAACTTCGGCGACTCCCCCTTCGCGAAGGACCGCGTGCCGCCGGTCACGGTGGCGGCCATGGCGGTCATCGCGCGGGAGATCCGCCGCGAGCACAACGTGCCGCTGGGTGTGAACGTCCTGCGCAACGATGCGGAGGCGGCCCTGTCCATCGCGCACGTGGCGGCGGCGGACTTCATCCGGGTGAACGTGCACGTGGGCGCGGTCGTGGCGGACCAGGGCATCCTGGAGGGGCGCGCACGCGAGACGCTGCTCCTGCGCCGGGCGCTCGGCGCCTCCGTGCTCGTGTTCGCCGACATCCGCGTGAAGCACGCGCGCCCGCTCGGCGGCGGGTCCGGCGCGGACGAACTGCTCGCCGAGGCGAGGGACGCGGCGAGTCGCGGAGGCGCGGACGCGCTCATCGTGTCCGGTGCGGCCACCGGCGCCGCGGCCGACCCGGAGGAAGTGCGGATCGTGAGCGAGGCGCTCGCCGGGACGCCCGTGCTCGTGGGCTCCGGCGTGACGCCGGAGAACGTGGCCACGTTCTGGCCCTGGGCCGACGGCCTCATCGTGGGCACGGCCACGAAGGAGAACGGCGACCCGAAGCGCCGCGTGGACCCGAAGCGGGCGAAGGAGATCGTGGCCGCGGCGTCGCGGCTCAAGCGCGGCGAGCAGGTCCGGGGGGCGTGATGGGTCTCGTCATCTGGGACACGCTCCGCGGCGGCAAGGTGCCCTTCGAGCCCGTGAGCCCCGGGCAGGTGGGCATGTACGTGTGCGGCATGACCGTGCAGGGGCCGCCGCACGTGGGGCACATGCGCGCGTACGTGGTGCAGGACCTCATGCGCCGCGTGCTCGTGGCGCGCGGCTTCACGGTGAAGTGCGTGCAGAACTTCACGGACATCGACGACAAGATCATCGCGAAGGCGGCGGAGGCCGGCCGGGACTGGCGCGACCTGGCCGAGGAGAACATCGCGGCGTACTTCGAGGCCTCGGACTGGCTGGGGCTCGCGCGCGCGGACGTGTACCCGCGCGCCACGGAGCACATCGCGGAGATCGTGGCGATGATCGCCACGCTCATCGAGAAGGGCCACGCGTACGCGTCCGGCGGCGATGTCTTCTTCGACGTCACCTCCAAGGCGGACTACGGGAAGCTCTCCGGCAAGCGCGTGGACGAGCTGCGCACCGGCGTGCGCATCGAGGTGGACGAGGACAAGCGCCACCCGGTGGATTTCGCGCTGTGGAAGGCCGCGAAGCCCGGCGAGCCGGCGTGGGACAGCCCGTGGGGGCGTGGCCGGCCGGGCTGGCATATCGAGTGCTCCGCGATGGCCACGAAGCACCTCGGGATCACGCTGGACCTGCACGGCGGCGGGCGGGACCTCGTGTTCCCGCACCACGAGAACGAGCTGGCGCAGAGCGAGGGCGCCAGCGGGCAGCCGTTCTGCCGGCACTGGATCCAGAACGGGCTCGTGAACCTGGGCGGGCAGAAGATGTCGAAGTCCACGGGCGTCTTCTTCCTCATGAAGGACGTGATGCAGGAGGTGGAGCCGGCCGTCCTGCGGCTGTACCTCCTGTCCACGCACTACCGCAGCCCGATCGAGTACGGGAAGGAGCGCCTCGAGGAGGCGCGGACCGCGCTCGAGCGCATCCGGAACTTCCTGGCCGCGGCCGACCACGCGGCGGGACCCGGCGCCACCGCGCCCCTGCCCGCGCACCCGGAGGGCACGGACGGCCAGGCGCTGGCGGCGCTGGACCGGATCACGGCGGAGTACGAGGAGGCGCTGGACGACGACTTCAACTCCGCCGGCGCGATCGGCAAGATCTTCGAGGCGGTGCGCACCGGGAACGCGTGGCTGACCGAGGGGACGACCTCGCCGCACTTCGCGCCCATCCTGGCGCGCGCGGCCATGCGCGTGCGCGAGCTGGCCGGACGGCTGGCGATCGACGTGGACGCGAAGCGGGCGGCGGCGAACGAACCGCCGGCGGAGGTGTTGGCGTGGGTGCGCGCGCGCGAGGACGCGCGGCGGGCGCGGAACTGGGCGGAGGCGGACGCGCTCCGCGGCCGGATCCGGGACGCCGGCTGGACCGTGGAGGATCGGCAGGAGGGCTCCCTGGTCAAACCGGCGGAATAGTGGGATCCGGGAGTCCGGATCCCGCCCGGGAACACCGAATCTCACCCGAATGACGGGGAAATGTGCCCCGCGATGGGCACTCCCGGACACGCCCGGCCCCCGACACCTTCCCTTGACACTGGACCGGCGCACCCGCTAGATTCCACGGTTCACGCCGTGCGAAATATGCTGGCGTAGCTCAATCGGTAGAGCACCTCATTTGTAATGAGGCGGTTGGGGGTTCGACTCCCTTCGCCAGCTCACGTCGGGGGGTGCGAAGGCGTCGGCGCGTCCGGCAGGCTCCGCGTGCGGAGTCCGTCGGATGTCCTGCGTGGCGAGGTTCCCGAGCGGTCAAAGGGGGCAGACTGTAAATCTGTTGGCGCACGCCTTCGAAGGTTCGAATCCTTCCCTCGCCACCAGTTCGAGAGCGTGAACGCGTCCCGGGAGTTCGGGCGGAACCCGGGTCGCGAGGTTCGGGCGGGAATAGCTCAGTTGGCTAGAGCATCAGCCTTCCAAG
>CAYYFX010000192.1:0-2982 GCA_964471155.1 uncultured Gemmatimonadota bacterium
TCAGCTCCTCCGGGATGGCCGCGCAGTTGATCTGCAGGAAGCGCGCCTCGGCGCGCGGGCTCTTCCGGTGGATGGCGTGCGCCACCAGCTCCTTGCCCGTGCCGTTCTCGCCGGAGAGGAGCACGGTGGCGTTCGTGGGCGCCACCTTGTCCACCTGGCGCATCACGTCGCGGATGGCCGCGGACGCACCCACGATCTCGTAGCTCTTGCCCAGCCGGCGCAGCGCCGTCTCGGTCTCGTGCGCGAGGACGGCCTGCTGCAGCGCGTTGCGGATGGTGAGAAGCAGGCGGTCGCGGTCCGGCGGCTTCTCCAGGAAGTCGAAGGCACCCAGCTTCGTGGCCTCCACCGCGGTCTGCACGGTGCCGTGCCCGGAGACCATGATGCACACCTGGTCCGGGCGCATCCGGCGCGCGCGTTCCAGGACCTCCAGCCCGTCCATCCCGGGCATCTTCACGTCCAGGAGCATGAGGTCCACGCGCCGCTCGCCCAGGACCTCCAGCGCCTTCGGCCCGTTCTCGGCGGCCAGGACCGCGTAGTCCTCGTACTCCAGGACGCGCTTGAGGGACTCCCGGATGGACGCGTCGTCGTCCACGATGAGGATGCGGGCCTTGCTCACGGAGCCTCCCGGAGGGCGGGGCCGATCGATTCTACCGGAAGCGCGGGCGGCGGGCGACCGTGAGGAGCGCGTAGCCGGAGCCGATCGATTCGGTGGACACCTCCTCGAAGAGCGGTTCCAGGAGGCGGGGCACGGCCACCGGCGGGCGCGCGCCGAAGCCGCGGAGCCACGCGTCCAGGAGCGGGCGCAGCGGGCGGGCGGCGCCCTCGAGGCGGTGGAAGTCCAGCGTGACCAGCGTGCCGCCGGGCGCGGTGTGGCGATGGAGGTTCTGCAGGGCGCGGGGCAGGTCCGGGACGAACGCCAGCCCCCACGTGCAGAGGACGCGCGGGGCGGTGCGGCCGAGGTCCGCGGCGGCCAGGTCGTCCCGCACGAACCGCACGTCCGGATGCTTGCGGCGGGCGCGCGCGAGCATGGCGTCGGAGAGATCCACACCGGTGATCTCGCCGGCGCCGGCCGCGCGGAGCGACGGCACGTTGAGCCCGGTGCCGCACGCGAAGTCCAGGACCGCGTCCCCGGGAACGATGCTGAGCCGCGCGATCGCACGTCGCCGCGCCGGCAGGACGAAGCGGCGCGTAGCGTCGTAGAAGCGCGCGTGGCGGCGGTAGAGGCGGTCGACGGGCGAGCCCATACGGACTCCGTGGCGGACGTTGCCGGAGCGTGCGTCAGAGGAGATGGGACTCGATCTGGCCGGGGCGCACTCGCGGCGTGGCCGGCGAGGGAGACGGCGGTCGCGGCGTCGGTTCGCTGGACGCCCGGCCTTCCGCGGAACGCGCCTCCCGCAGCGGCATCCCGCCCTCCAGCCGCTCCACCCACGCGCGCGCCGCCGCCGGCCACGCGCGCGGCGCGGTCAGGGCGTACGCCACGTTCCTTCCGTCGCGCGCGTCGCGCACGAGCCCCGCGTCCTTCAGCACCTTGAGATGGCGCGACACCTTCGGCTGCGGGCATCCGAGCGCGGCCACCAGCTCGCCCACGTTGCGGTCGCCCTCGCGCAGCAGTCCCAGCAGGGCCAGCCGGGTGGGATCGCCGAGGGCGGAGAAGAAGCGCGCGGCCTCGGCGTCCCGGGGCATCACGTGGCGTGCCCTCGCACCGGACGCTGCGTCACGCCGGGAAGCAGGTACTCCTCCAGCGCGCGCTGCAGGTCGTACTCCGGCGACCAGCCCCAGTCCTCGCGCGCGGCCTCGTCGTTCACGTCCGCGGGCCAGCTGTCCACGATGGCCTGCCGCTTCTCGTGCGGCACGAACGTCACCTTCGCGTCCGGCCAGCGCTTGCGCAGCGCGTCCAGGAACTCCCCGGCGGACGGGTTGAAGCTGGTCACGTTGTAGCTGCGCCAGGACAGCGCGGTCTCCGGCGCGTCCTCCAGCAGCATCATGGCCCGGATGGCGTCCGGCATGGCCATGAACGGGATGCGCGTGTCCGCGCGCACGAAGCACTCGTACGGCTGCCCGTTCGCCACCGCGTGCAGCATCTCCGGCAGGAAGTCCGACGTCCCGCCCGACGGCATCGTCACCGCGCTCAACAGCCCCGGGAAGCGCAGCGCGCGGAAGTCCACCCCGGACAAGGACGACGACGCGCTGAGCTGCTTGTAGTGCGTGGCGTAGTACCGGCCGAGCTGCTCGCAGTAGATCTTGTTGCAGCCGTACATCGTCGTGGGGAGGTTCCAGGTCTTCTCGCGGATGGGACCGGCCGCCGCCTTCGTCTCCAGGTCCGGCAGCCCGTACACGGCGATGGAGCTGGGGAACAGGAACTTCACGCGATGCCCGGCCCACTCCGTCTGCTCCGCGGCCAGCTCCAGGAGGTTCAACGTGCCCTGCACGTTCACCTCGTGCGCCGCGGTGGGCGTGAACTCCGCCCGCGTGGACAGCATGGCGGCGAGGTGGTGGATGGCGCGGAACTCGTACCGGGAGACCAGGCGCGAGAGGAGCGCCTTGTCCAGGATGGACCCCTGGATGCACTCCACGCACTTCTCGCTGAGCGCGGGATCCAGCGGCGCCAGGTCCAGCGTGACGATGCGCTCGCCCCGCTCGAAGAGGCGGTCGATCAGCCCGTGGCCGATCTCGCCGTTGGCGCCGGTGACGAGGACGACGTGTTCGCGCATGGCGCTACCCTACACCCGGGGCGGGCTCCGGGAAAGGGTCCCGCGGCCCGTCGTTGACAGCCCGGGAAGCGCCTTCCTAGAGTGGCCTCCCCCGCCGCGCCGCGACCTGGAGGAGGGAACGTCATCCGGTTCCGACGCCTGGAGTCGCGCCTCCTCGCCGGCTTCCTCCTGCTGGCCGCCGTCCCGTCGCTCCTCCTCACGCTGATCGCCACGGGCGCGGTCCGCTGGGCCGTGGACAAGATCCAGAGCCCGTCCGTGGAGGAGTCCTTCT
>CAYYFX010000193.1:0-2964 GCA_964471155.1 uncultured Gemmatimonadota bacterium
GGAAGGCACGCCCGCGGGGGGCCCCTGATCGGCCGATCCAAGTGACATTTGTTAGTGTAAATATCGCGGGTTGGCCCCCCCCCCCCCCCCCCCCGATTGATGCTACGACCATGCGCGCGACGATGCGGGTGGCGCTGCGTTCACCTCGGACAGCTCGTCCCGAAAGGTCGATCATGACACTGTACATTCGGAGTCATGCCATAGGAAGCGCGGCAGTCGTGCTCCTGCTATTCGCTCCCGATCCTTGTGGCGCCGCCAATCGCCATTGGCTCCCCCCGATTCAGGTGAGCCATACCGATACTTGCGGCGTGCCATGGGCGTTCGCCATCGGCAATGCCGATCCGACCAAGTTGCACGCTGTGATCACGTCTCAATCCGAGACTGCGGAGTGCAATCTGAACAACGGTCTGCAGGACTACTTGACCTGGGACCGAACGGCAGCGTCCCTGCAGGATGCGTGCTCCGATGCCTGGGGCGAGCGCGAGCGGTTCAACTGGGACAACCCGGCACGGGACAACTGGATGTCGACCGACCCCCACATGGTGATCGACGCCAACGACGATGTCCACTGCATCTGGGAGGAGCACCAGTACCTCCCCTCGCTGGCTACGGGATATCGTATGCGGGGCACCGGATGGGCAGGAGTGCCGCCTCTGTCTGCATCCGAACAGCCCTTCATAGTCAACTACGTGGACGACGTGTTCCGGAGCGGCGGGGGACCCGCTCTCTTCGTGGAGGAGGCGGGGTCCCCCGGCATCTCGGGCGATGTTCTTCATGCGCGGTGGGCCGGATGGCACAAATCGCGTCCGCTTGACGGTTCGGGAGGCTGGAGCGACGGAGCCCTTCTGACGACCGAGCGCTTCGCCGGCGAGGGCGGACTGGGCGCAGCCCTTGTGGTGACGGCCGGCGGAGTCGTGCATTTGATCGGTCACACGACGGACGCCACCATGCGATACGTACGACACGTCTCCCTCACGTGGAGTGACAGTCTGCAGGCGTGGGGCGGATCGAGCCCGGACACGCTGGATGCCTTCGCAATTCCGGGCCCGGGCGGCGAGGAGGAGGATGGCGTGTCCACGGCCAGCGTGGCCGTGCAGCTGGCGAAGTCCCTCGGCGGCGGGGAGACGATCCACGTCGCGTACAACCGGGGCTACGGAGACGATCGGGAGATCCGGTACCGTCGCTATCAGGCCTCTGGAAGCACGGGTTCGTGGTATCCGCCGCTCTCCGCGTCCTCGCTGTCCGTGACGGCTGCGGATGGCCGCGAGTCCACCGGGGCACACCTGGTGCGCGAGGGAAACGGCAAGCTTCACGCCGTCTATCGTGATGGCGAGGGTCGTGCTTGGCGCGAGTACTTCCTCTATCCGGACACGACACAGAACTACTGGTGCGTGCAGGGCACCACGGATCCGGAGGACTTCGCGGAAACCATCTGGAGGAACGAGCTTCGCTACGTGTCGTCGAGCGACTCCACGACGTGGTCACAGCCCCAACCGTTCACTGCGGACATGCGGACCGCCTTCGCGGTGCCGAAGATCGTGGCGGTACAGGACACGGCGTTCGTGCTCTTTATGGCGCACGACGATGACGATCTGGCCCTGAGCGGGCAGTGGTATGACGGGAACTGGGAGACTTGGTTCCGGGTGGGCGTCCCCATGCCGCAAACGACCATCGCGTCGGGCGAGAGCCTGCACTGGAACGGGGAGATCTACCTGGATCGCGACTTCGTGGTGCAGGCCGGGGGGCGGCTGATCATCGATGCCGGGACCGCGGTGGTGGCGGCTTCTCTCGCGGACAGTGCGAACGCGGGTGGGAGCGGAGGCACGCCGGGACGCGTCGAGATCCTCGTCGAGGGGCAGTTGGAGGTCCGGGGCACGGAGGACCGCCCGGTGCAGTTCAGGTCGGTCGAGCAAGCCGAGGGCGACTGGGGAGGCGTGATCTTCCTGGACGGCGCAGCGGCGGGGAGCTACCTGGACCACACCTCCCTGCGGGATGCGACCGACGGCATCCGCGTCGCTGCCGCTGAGGCCCCTGCGCTGCGAGGCGTGACCTTTGCGAGGAACCAGAACGCGGACATCCTCCTGGCGCGCGACGTGAGGATCCTGGCGGGCACGGAGTGGCTCTTGACGCCGGGCACGGTCGTGGCTGCGGCAGATCCGCCGGGCGGAGAGGATGCGGGCGGTACGTCGGGAGCCTGCGACCTGATCGTGGCGGGCGATCTCAGGGCAGAGGGGAGCGTGAGCGAACTGGTGGTCTTCACGGTCGAGGGAGGGTCGGGGGAGTGGGGAGGCCTCGTGTTCGACCAGGCGGCGGTGCTGTCGGACCTCGGCCAGTGGTCCGGGGAGTACACGACGCACTCTCTGCTCCAGAACGTGAGGATCGAGAGCGCGGTGTCCGGCGTTCGCGTCGTGAACACGGGCGCGCCGGCGCTGCAGGCTGTCGAGTTCCAGAGCATCGCGGGCGACCAGCACATCGTCCTGGACGGATCGGACGTCTACGTGCCCTTCGACGGGGGCTGGACGCTTGGTCGCGGTACCCGCGTGAAGGCGCGGCCGCACCAGTCGGGCAAGCCCGAGATCGGGGGGAGGAACCCCGGCCTGGTGGATCTCGTGGTCCATGGCCCGCTCGTGACGCTCGGCATCCAGGGCGACAGCGTGCACTTCGAGCCGGATGGCGCGACCCCCACGAGCATGGCGCTCGGGCAGGCCTGGGGCGGTGTGTTCGTGGACTGGATGTCAACCGGCGGATCGATCGAGTACACGGACATCGGGTACGCACCGGTGCCGCTGGCTCTCTTCCTGCAGAACTCGACGGTCCGGAACAGCCGGCTTCACCATTTCCGGGACCAGGGGCTGCAGGTGCTCGGCTCGTGGACGCTGAACGGCGGGCCGCAGGTTCTCGACAACCTGATCGAGCGCGGTGCGGGTCTGGACGGAAGCGTCGGACGGGACGGGATCTACGTCA
>CAYYFX010000194.1:0-2881 GCA_964471155.1 uncultured Gemmatimonadota bacterium
CGCCCGAAGGGCGCGGTGCGCTCACGCGCAGAGGCCCGCGAGAGGGGTACCGGGGTGCCCGGCCCGTCCGGCCCGCAACGCCCGGCCCACCCGGCGCCGCCGCGGACCGCCCCGCCCCCACCGGGCGGCCCGCTGCCACACCGAACGCCCCGCCCTTGACAGGCGGCCGCGGATCCCGTTAACTGGCTAGGTTTTTGGGCAAACGAAACCCAGGAGGCGTGGGTGTACGCCATCGTTCAGACCGGGGGGCGGCAGTTCCGCATGGCCCCGGAGGAGACCCTGAAGATCCCCAAGCTGGAGGCGGCGGTCGGCTCCCAGGTGGAGTTGGACCACGTGCTCATGGTGCAGGGGGACTCGGGCACGAAGCTCGGCCGGCCCGTCGTGCAGGGCGCGAAGGTCGTGGCCGAGGTGGTCGGGCAGGGTCGCGAAGAGAAGATCATCGTGTTCCACAAGCGGCGTCGGAAGCGGTACCAGAAGAAGAACGGGCACCGGCAGCCCTTCACCGAGATCCGCGTCCGGAAGATCGTCGGCTGATCCCGCCGAACGGCGCGGGTTTCCAGGCCCGGAAGGGATAGACCATGGCGCACAAGAAAGCAGGCGGCTCCACCAAGAACGGGCGCGACTCGCAGTCCAAGCGGCTGGGCGTGAAGGTGGGCGACGGGCAGTTCGTCACGGCCGGCTCCATCCTCGTCCGGCAGCGCGGCACCCCCACGCGCGCCTCGCGCAACGTGGGCGTCGGCAAGGACCACACGCTGTTCGCGCTCGTGGACGGCCGCGTGAAGTTCGAGCGGTTCGAGGGGAACCGCCGTCGCGTCGCCGTGGACCCCGTCGCGGACGGGCAGTAGCGATGAGCCGCCCGAAGATCGCCTTCGTGGGCGCCGGCAACGTCGGCGCCACGTGCGCGCTGTATTGCGTCCAGAACTCGCTCGGGGACTGCGTCCTCATCGACGTGGTGGACGGCGTCGCCGCCGGCAAGGCGCTGGACATGCTCGAGACCACGCCGCTGCTGGATTCGGACGTGAAGGTCACGGGCACCACGGACTTCGCCGCCCTCGAGGGCGCGGACGTCGTGGTGGTCACCGCCGGCATCGCCCGCAAGCCCGGCATGTCCCGCGCGGACCTGCTGAAGACGAACGCGGACATCGTGGCGTCGTGCGCGGGGCACGTGAAGAAGCTCGCGCCGCACGCCATCATCATCATGGTCACGAACCCGCTCGACGTGATGTCCCACGTGGCCCTCAAGACCACGGGGTTCGAGTCCCGCCGCGTCATCGGCATGGCCGGCATCCTGGACTCCGCACGCTTCGAGGCGTTCATCGCCCAGGAACTGGGCGTGTCCATCTCGCGCGTGAACGCCATGGTGCTGGGCGGCCACGGGGACACCATGGTGCCGCTGCCGCGCTTCACCTCGGTGAACGGCATCCCGCTCCCGGAGCTGATGGACGCCGCCACCATCGAGAAGCTGGCGAACCGCACGCGCAACGCCGGCGCGGAGATCGTGGGCCTGCTGAAGACCGGGTCCGCGTACTACTCGCCGGGCCGCGCGGCCGCCCGCATGGTCCAGGCCGTGCTGCAGGACCGGAAGGACCTCGTGCCCTGCTCCGCGTACCTGGAGGGGCAGTACGGGCAGAAGGGCATCTACCTCGGCGTGCCGTGCGTCCTCGGGCGCAAGGGCGTCGAGCGCATCCTGGAGCTGAAGCTCACGGACGCGGAGAAGGCGCTGCTCGCGAAGTCCATCGCCGAGGTCAAGAGCACCATGGAGCTGATGGAGGGTGCGCCGCTCTGAGGGGAGTCACCCGACAGGACGGTCGGCCGTGGAGGCCGCTTCGTTCCCGCCCCCGAGGCGGGGATGGGGCGGCCTCCCCTCTTTGGCAGGCCGATGGGCGCGCGGCCGGACGCCGGGGGGCCGCACGATGAGCACGATCGCGGTGGTGCCGGCGCGCTTCGCGTCCACGCGCTTCCCCGGGAAGCCGCTGGCCCCGATCCTCGGGAAGCCCATGATCGCGTGGGTGGTGGAGGCCGCGCGCGCGGCGCGGCGCGTGGAGCGCGTGCTCGTGGCCACGGATGACGGGCGCATCGCCGCCGCCGGGGCCGCGGCCGGGGCGGAGGTGCGGATGACGCGGTCGGACCACGCCACGGGCACGGACCGGGCGGCGGAAGCCGTGCAGGACGTGGCCGCGGACGTGATCCTGAACCTGCAGGGGGACGAGCCCATGCTGCGCCCGGAGGCCGTGGACCGGTTGGCCGCCGCGATGGACGACCCGTCGGTCCGGATGGCCACGCTCGCCGTGCGCGGCGTGACCGAGGCGGAACGGGCGGATCCGCACGTGGCGAAGATCCTGGTGGACCGGAACGGGGACGCGCTGCTCTTCTCGCGCGGGCCGCTCCCGTTCCGCCACGCGAGGTCGGCCGCGGTCCCGGCCGGCAGGGACCCGGCGGTGTTCAAGCACGTCGGCACGTACGCGTTCCGCCGCGACGCCCTGTTCGAGTTCGCCGCCGCGCCGCGCGGGACGCTCGAGGCGATCGAGGATCTGGAGCAGTTGCGCGCGCTGGAAATGGGGTGGAAGATCCGTGTCGTCGAGGTCGGGGACGAGCCCGTGTGCGTCGATCGGCCCGAGGACGTCAACCGCGTGGAGGAGTTGCTCCGGGCCCGGAGCGGGGGAGTGACCCGATGACCAGGTACGTGATCGTGACGGGCGGTGTCGTCTCGTCCCTCGGCAAGGGTGTGGCGGCCGCGTCCCTGGGGCGGCTGTTGAAGTCGCAGGGGTTCTCGGTGGCGCTCCTGAAGCTGGATCCCTACATCAACGTGGATCCCGGCACGATGAACCCGTTCCAGCACGGCGAGGTGTTCGTCACCGACGACGGCGCCGAGACCGACCTC
>CAYYFX010000195.1:0-2850 GCA_964471155.1 uncultured Gemmatimonadota bacterium
CGCCCACGTAGCCGGCCTCGGTCAGCGTGGTGGCGTCCACGATGGCGAAGGGGACCTTCAAAAGCCGCGCCAGGGTCTCCGCCAGCAGGGTCTTGCCCGTGCCGGTCGGGCCGATCATGAGGACGTTGGACTTCTCCAGCTCGGTGGGGTCGTCGTCCAGGTCGGAGTTGATGCGCTTGTAGTGGTTGTACACGGCGACCGAGAGCGCCTTCTTCGCCTTCTCCTGGCCGATCACGTACTCGTCCAGGACGGCGCGGATCTCCGCCGGCTTCGGCAGGTCCAGGGAGACGGCGCCGGCCTCCCGGCCCATCTCCTCCTCGAGGATGTCGTTGCACAGCTTGATGCACTCGTTGCAGATGTAGACGGACGGACCCGAGACCAGCTTCGTGACCTCGTCCTGCCCGCGCCCGCAGAACGAGCACTTGATGGCGTGCGGAGAGTCCATTCCCTTCTTCATCCGGTACGCGCCTTCCCGCCGCTACGGGCGCTTGTCGATGACCTCGTCCACGAGACCGTACTCCTTCGCCTCGTGCGCGGAGAGGAAGTAGTTCCGGTCCGTGTCCTTGTCGATGCGATCCAGGGGCTGCCCGGTGTGCTTCACGAGGATCTGGTTGAGCCGGCCGCGCGTGCTGAGGATCTCCTTCGCGTAGATCTCCACGTCCGCCGCCTGGCCCTGCGTGCCGCCGAGCGGCTGGTGGATCATGATGCGCGAGTTCGGCAGCGCCGACCGCTTGCCCTTCGCGCCGGCCGTCAGCAGGATGGCGCCCATGCTGGCCGCCATGCCCATGCAGATGGTGACGACGTCCGGCTTGATGTACTGCATGGTGTCGTAGATGGCGAGGCCGGCGGTCACCGACCCGCCCGGGGAGTTGATGTACAGGAAGATGTCCCGCTCCGGGTCCTCCGCCTCGAGGAACAGGAGCTGCGCGATGATGAGGCTGGCGACGTGGTCCTCCACGGGCGTGCCGAGGAAAACGATCCGGTCCTTCAGGAGGCGCGAGTAGATGTCGTACGCGCGCTCCCCCCGCCCGTCCTGCTCCACCACCATCGGAACCAGCGTCATCCCCCGCTCCTCCCTGCGTCTCCCGGGGAGGGTGCCGCCCCTCGGGCGATCTCCCGGTGACCCCGTAAGGGGCTGTATCCCATCCGGTTAGGCCGTCGTGGCCTGCACGGTCTTCGTCGTAATTTCGGCATTCTCCGTCAGAAAGGCAAGGACCTTCTTGTCGCGGAGCTCGCGCGTGAGGCGCCGGAGGAACCGATCGCCGCCGAGTTGCTCCACGAGGCGACGCACGGGCATCCCGCGCAGGCGCGCCATCCGCTGCACGCGCTCGCGGACCTCGTCCTCGGAGGCGCGAATGCCCTCGGCCTTCGCGATGGCGTCGAGCACCAGCATCCGCCGCACCTGCCGCTCGGCCCCCGCGCGGTTCGCGTCCTTCATCCGCGCCTCGTCCACCGCCTCCGGATCCTCGCCGCGGTACGCCGCCTCCTGCCGCTGCTGCTGCACGAGGTCGTTCAGCAGCGCCTCCACGAGCGCCTTCGGCGCCTCGAACGGGTTCGCGTCCACGACCTTCTCCAGGAGCACCTGCTGCAGCCGGTCCGTGCCGGCGCGGTCCGCCTGCTCGATCAGTTCCTGGCGGATCCTCGCCTTCATCTCCTCCACGGTCTTCAGGTCCGTGTGCTTCGCCACCAGCGCGTCGTCCAGGGACGGGAAGCGCTTCTCCTGGATCCTGCGCACCTTGATCCGGTAGCGCGCGGTCTGGCCGCGGAGCAGCGGGTCCTGGTGGTCCTCGCCGTAGGGCACCTCGGCCAGGCGCACGCTGCCGGGCTCGGCGCCGCGCAGCGCGTTCTCGAACGGCTCCACCACGCGGCCCTCGCCCAGCTCCACCACCGCGTCCTTCACCGAGCGGCCCGCGATGGGCGCGTCGTTCCGGTCCACCGCCTGGTAGTCCAGGAGCAGCACGTCGCCGTCGATGGCGCCGCGCGCGACCTCCTCCAGGTCGGGCCGGCTCTTGCGGAAGTCCTCCATCACCGCGTCCACCTGCGCGTCGGTGACCTCGGGCACCTCCTTCTCCGCGGCCAGCCCCTTCACGCCGCTCAGCGCGAGCTCGGGACGCGCGTCGAAGTCGGCGCGGAACGACAGCGGCCGGCTCTCGCCGAAGCTCACGTCCGCGAACGACGGCTCGGTGATGGGATCCAGGCCGGTCTCGTCCAGCGCCTGCGCGAACGCCTTCGGCACGACGTGCTCCAGGAACTCCTGGTCCAGCTCCCCCTTGAACGACTTCCGCACGACATCCGCGGGCACCTTGCCCTTGCGGAACCCGGGCAGCCGCACGCGCTTCGCGACGCGCCGCGCGACCTCCTGGTACTCCCGCTCGACATCCTCGGCGGCGACCTCGACCGTGAGGATGCGCCGCCACGGCTCCTGCTTCTCGACCTCGACCTTGACGTTCAACGTGTCCTCCGAAGAAGTGGTGCGAGAGAGGGGACTCGAACCCCTACGAGTTTCCTCACCGGATCCTAAGTCCGGCGCGTCTGCCAAATTCCGCCACTCTCGCATCGTCGTTGCCCCTCGCGATGCCGCGGCGGGTGGGCGGTGCGCAGGGCCGGTGCGTGAGCGTGCGGCTCCGGCGGGGACCGAGCGCGTCGCCGGCGAGGTCGGCGCACCGGATGGGCCGGGCGCTCCGGTGCCCCTCTCGCGGGCCTCTGCGCGCGAACGCGCCGCGCCCTTCGGGCGCGTGCGTGCGTGCTCGAACGCCCGCGAGAGGGGCACCGGAGCGCCCGGCCCATCCGGTGCGCCTCCCGCCGGCGACGCGCTCGGTCCCCGCCGAAGCCGCACGCTCCCGCACCGGC
>CAYYFX010000196.1:0-2849 GCA_964471155.1 uncultured Gemmatimonadota bacterium
TGCGGCTTGTGGCCGCGGACCTGGCGCGGTACGGGCAGATCCGCTCCCAGGTGCTGCGGAGCGTGCTCGACCACGAAGGACGGCGCCTCCGGCTCTGGTCGCCGCTCCGCCTCTACGCCTCCAAACTCGTCCCGCGCGCCCTGGCCCGCATGCTCCGCGCCCGCCGTCCCGCCCCCTCCGCCGCCGCCCCCGTCGTCTTCCCCGCCGAGACCGGCGAGCGCCTGCAGCGCCGGCTCGCGTTCCTGTACGGCGCGGACCGGGCGGCGTCGCTCCGCGCCCGGATCGAGGCGGCCATGGCGGAGTTCACGCGCCGCAAGCCGTTCGTGGAGCGGCCGCCGCGGCCGGCGGGCGCCGGCCGCGTGACCGAGAAGGACCTGGTGCTGATCGCCTACGCCGACGGCATCCGCGCGCCGCGCGGGACGCCGCTGTCGGCGTTCGGGCGCTTCCTGTCGAGGCTCCGAGGGGTCTTCAACACCGTGCACTTCCTGCCGTTCTATCCGTCCTCCGGCGACCGCGGGTTCGCGCCCATCGACCACCGGGCGATGGACCCCCGGCAGGGCCGCTGGCAGGACCTTCGCGCCATCCACCGGGCGGGTTGGCAGCTGATGATGGACTTCGTGGTGAACCACCGGTCGACCCGCAGCCGCTGGTTCCGGCGCTTCCGGGACGGCTCGCGCGCGCACCGCGGCCGGTTCATCGTGTTCGACGAGCGCGACCGCCCGTCGCCGGCGGACCTGGCGAAACTGTTCCGACCGCGCGCGGCGCCGGTGCTCACCCCGTTCGAGGTCACCGACCCCGACACCGGCCGGAAGACGACGAAGCACGTCTGGACCACGTTCAACGCCCGCGCGGCGGCGGGCCTGGACTCGGACCAGGCGGACCTGAACTTCCGGGACGAGGAGGTGCTCCTCGACGCCGTGCGCACCCTCCTGTACCTGGTCGACCGCGGCGCCGACGTCGTCCGGCTCGACGCGGTGGGTTTCCTGTGGAAGGAGCTGGGCACCGACAGCGTCCACCGCCCGCAGACGCACGAGATCGTCAAGCTCTTCCGGGACGTGCTGGACGCCGTCGCGCCCGACGTGCTGCTCATCACCGAGACGAACGTGCCCCACCGCGACAATACCGGCTATCTGGGCGACGGGCGGGACGAGGCCCAGCTGGTCTACAACTTCTCCCTGCCGCCGCTCGTCCTTCACGCGTTCCGCACGGGCGACGCCTCGAAGCTGACGCGCTGGGCGGCGGGCCTGGAGTACCCGTCCGACCGGGGCACGTTCTTCAACTTCCTCGATTCCCACGACGGCATCGGGCTCATGGGGGCCCGCGGCCTGCTCAGCGAGGAGGAGATCCGCGCGCTGGTGGACACGGTCGAGGCGCGCGGGGGCCTGATCTCCTACCGGGACACGGAAGACGGCGGTCGCGTGCCCTATGAACTGAACACGACCTTCTGGGAAGCCGTGAACGACGTGCGCCGCGAGTCCGAGGAGGGGCTCGACCTGCAGGTGCGCCGCTACGCGGCCGCGCGGGCGGTGCCTCTGATGCTGCGCGGCGTGCCGGCCGTCTACCTCCAGGGTCTGGTCGGGGCGCTCAACGCGCGCGACCTCGCCGCGCGCACGGGATCGGCCCGCGACGTCAACCGACGGGATTGGGACGAGGCCGGACTGGCCGGCGTCCTCGACGACCCGGCTTCCCGGCCGGCGCGGGTCTTCGAGGCGCTCATGGGACTGTTCCGGCGCCGCGTCGCGCGTCCGGCGTTCCATCCCGCGGGCCGCCAGGAGGTGCTCTCGCTGGACCCCGGCGTGTTCGCCGTCCTGCGCGAGTCGCCCGACGGCGCCGACCGGGTGATCGGCCTGGTCGAGGTGTCCGGCCGCCGGCGCCGGCTCCCCATGGACTGGGCCTCGCTGGGCTTCCCGGCGCAGGGGCTCTGGGACGCCGTGGCCGGCCGGGCCGCGACGCCGCAGGACGGCACCCTCGAACTCGAGCCCTACCAAGTGGCGTGGATCCTCCCGCACGAGCCGACGCCGCCGCCGAACCGGCCGCGGCGGGCCTGGGCGGCGGTCCGCCGGGCGGCCGGCCGGCTCCTGCCGGCGCGGCCCGCCCCCTCGGCGGCCGCGGGCTTCGCGCTCCGCGAGCGCCGGGCGGACACCGAGAACCTCGTGTGGTTCGACCCGCTCACGCGCACCCAGGCGCACGTCTCGCTGGGCGAGGGAGGCCGGGAGGTCCGCGCGACGGCGGCCGCGGGCAACGCCGGGCTCCGGTTCCGCCTGGCGGGAGACGGCCTCACGGCGTCCATCGAGGGCGAGCCGGCGGCCGTCGCGGAGGGCGGCCTGACCGGGTTCGGTTTCGGACTCTCCGTCGCGGCCGGGGAGTTCGTCCTGTCGGAGGTCCTGTTGGGCAGCATGCGCTACGTGCGCGATTGGGCGAGGACCCGCTCGCCGGTGCCCGTGGACCCGCGCGCGGAGGACGACATCCGGCGCCTGGAGTCGGCGGGCGACCGCATCGAGGCGACCGGGAGCGCGGTCGCGGGCGTCCTCCCCGACGGGCGCGTGACCGTGGAGTTCCGGAACACGTCGCAGCAGGGCGCACACCGCCACCGGGCGCTCCTCGTGTTCCCCGCGGGGACGCGGGTGACCGTCGAACCGCCTTCCGAAGGCCTCGCGTCCGGCCCCTCCGGCCCCGCCGTGCGCGTCCGGGGTCCGCCGCGCGCGGACACGGTGCGCGCGGAGGTCCGCGTGGAGTCCGACTACGCCCCGCTCACGCCGTACCCGACGGAAGGGGACCTCTTCGAGACGAGCGTGCTGGTGTACCGCGACCTCCTGCGCCGGGAAGCGGAGGAATGGGAGCGCGCGACG
>CAYYFX010000197.1:0-2822 GCA_964471155.1 uncultured Gemmatimonadota bacterium
GCCGTATCCGAATCTCACCGGCGCGGCCCTCGACGCCGCCGTGGACACCTGTCTCCGCCCCGTCGCGCGTCTCCTCGCCGCGGACGGCGTCCCCTACCGGGGCGTCCTCTACGCCGGGCTCATGCTGACGGCGGACGGCCCGAAGGTCCTCGAGTACAACGTGCGCTTCGGCGATCCCGAGACGCAGGTCGTCCTGCCGCTGCTCGGCCCCGACGCGCTGGACTACCTCGTGGCCACCGCCCGCGGGGAGCTCGCGTCCACGCCGCCTGTCCTGCCCTCCGCCCGCGCCGCCCTCACCGTCGTCGCCGCCTCCCGCGGCTACCCCCAAACCGCGGAGAAGGGTCGGCGCATCGAAGGCCTCGACGCGGACGACGACCGCGGCGACGCCCTGGTCTTCCACGGGGGGACCGCGCTCGCGGGCCAGGACATCGTGACCGCCGGCGGCCGCGTGCTCGCGGTCACCGGGCTCGGCGACACGCTCGCCGCCGCGCGCGCGGCCGCGTATCGTGAACTCGCCACCATCCGATTCGACGGCATGCACTTCCGGCGGGACATCGGACGTCGCGCCCTCGCCGGCAACCTGCAGGAGGCCCGATGAACCCCAAGGTGCTGATCCTCGTGGGCTCGGAGAGCGACCGCGAGGCGATGAAGGGGTGCCTCGAGAACCTGGATCGTTTCGGCATCGCGCACGAGTTCGTGGTGTCCTCGGCGCACCGCGCTCCGGACCGGACGCGCGACCTCGCCGTGGCCGCCCGCGACCGCGGCGTGCGCGTCCTCATCTGCGCCGCCGGCATGGCCGCCGCGCTGCCCGGCGTGGTGGCGGCACACACGACGCTGCCCGTGATCGGCGTGCCGCTGGACGGCTCGCCGCTCTCCGGCGTGGACAGCCTGCACGCGATCGTCCAGATGCCCCCGGGCGTGCCCGTGGCCACCATGGCCATCGGTCCCGCCGGCGCGAAGAACGCGGCCATCCTCGCCGTGCAGATCCTCGCGCTCTCCGACGACGCGCTGCGCGCGAAGCTGGAGAACTACAAGAACGAGCTGGCCGGAAAGTAAGGCATGAGAGCAGGAGCGTCCCGACCTTGACCGACATTCTACGCGTCGACCCCGCCGCACCGGATCCCGATCTCGTCCGCCAGACCGCCACCGTCCTCAAGGGCGGCGGCATCGTGGCGATGCGCACCGACACCGTGTACGGGCTGCTCGCGAGCGTGAACCGCCCGGACGCGCTGCACAAGCTCGTGACCCTGAAGGTCCGCCCCCCGGGCAAGCCCTTCGCGCTGCTCGCGCCGGACTGGATCGGCGTGCGCGCGGTCACGTCGCACCTGGGCCCGCTCGCGCGCGGGCTCGGCGCGCGGCACTGGCCGGGCCCGCTCACGCTCGTGCTGCCCGCCGCCGAGGGGCTGCCCGAGGAGGTCACGGCGGGCGGCCGCACCGTGGCGGTGCGCATCCCGGACGATCCGTGGCTCGCCGCCATCCTGCGGGAGATGCGCGCCGCGCTGGCCGCGCCCAGCGCGAACCTCCCGGGCGAGGAACCGCTTGCCGGAGTGGAGGCCGTGCTGGAGGTGTTCGGCGAAGGCGTGCACCTGGCCCTCGACGGCGGGCCGCCCCTCTCGGACCGCCCGTCCACCGTGGTGGACTGCACCGGGCGCGAGGGCGTGGTCCTGCGCGCGGGCCTGGTGGCGCTGGAACCCGAGGAGCTGGTCACGCGCTGACGCGCAGGCACTCGGCATCGAGGCGCGGACGCGCCGGGGAGCGGCATGCCGTTCAGGATCCTCTTCGTGTGCACCGGGAACTCCTGCCGCAGCCCGCTCGCGGAGATCGCCGCGCGCCGTCTCCTGGACCGCGCGGCACCGGGCGACTTCGCGGTATCCTCCGCGGGAACCAACGCCGACCCGGGTGGCCGGGCGTCGGACGGCGCGCGGCTCGTCGCGCGGGAGAACGGGCTGGAGCTGGAGCGCTTCCGCAGCGGTCGTCTCACGCCCGAACTCCTGGAGGCGGCGGACCTCGTGCTGGTGATGGAGCCGGCGCACCGCTCGAAGGTGCTGAGCATGCAGCCGCTGGCGGACACGAAGACCATGCTGGTCGGCGAGCTGACCGGCGCGAACGGCCCGGACGCCGCGGTGGTCGACCCCTTCGGCGGCCCGCCCGCCGCGTACCGCACCACGTTCGACCGGCTGGAGACGCTCCTGGAAGACGGCCTGCCGCGGCTCCTCGAGTTCGCGCGCCGCAAGGCCGAACGGTAGCAGGGAGGACCCGATGTCCCGCTTCGAATCGCTCGCCAAGTCCGACCCCGATCTGTTCCGCATCGTGCAGGGCGAGATCCGCCGGCAGAACGAGGGGCTGGAGCTGATCGCGTCGGAGAACTTCGTGAGCCGTGCGGTCCTGGAAGCCATGGGCTCGCCGCTCACGAACAAGTACGCCGAGGGTTACCCCGGCAAGCGCTACTACGGCGGCTGCGAGGAGGTGGACAAGGCGGAGGACACCGCCCGCGTGCGCGCGATCAAGCTGTTCGGCGCGGACCACGCCAACGTGCAGCCGCACTCCGGCTCCACCGCGAACATGACCGCGTACTTCGCGGTGCTGGAGCCGAAGGATCGCATCCTCGGGCTGTCGCTGGCGCACGGCGGCCACCTCACGCACGGCCACCCCGTGAACTTCTCCGGCCGCTTCTTCGAGGTGTCCGCGTACGAGGTGGACCCGAAGACCGAGCGCATCGACCTGGACAAGGTGCGCGCGCTGGCGAAGGAGCACCGGCCGAGGATGATCGTGGCGGGCGCGTCGGCGTACCCGCGCACGTGGGACTTCGCGGCGTTCCGCTC
>CAYYFX010000198.1:0-2806 GCA_964471155.1 uncultured Gemmatimonadota bacterium
GGCCGGAGCCGGGACGGCGGAGGCCGAGCGCCCGCCGGGGAGGACCCACCGGGGCCGGCGGCGCACGCGGCAACGCTCCCCCGCCCGCCCCTCTCGCCCGTCGCCCCCGCCGCAGCGGCCGCCCGTTCACGTGGCCCGAAGCAGCACCCGGGGCCGCCCCCTCACGTGGTCAGAAGCAACACCCCGAACAGCGTCACCCAGACGACGCCGAGGAAGTGCCAGTAGACGGCGGTGGCGCGGATGTCGCCGCCTCCGCTGCCGGGGGCCGGGACGAGGTCGTGGTAGGCCTTCACGGTCGTGATGATGAGCGGAACGAGCCCGCCGATCACGTGGGCGGCGTGCAGGCCGGTGAGGAAGAGGACGAGCCACGTGTACAGGTGCGGCTCGGACATGCCCTGCAGGAACTGGACGGCGCACACCGCCTGGGCGATCAGGAACGCGATGCCCAGACCGAGCGAGGCGGCCAGGGCGGTTCGGAGCCGCGCGGCGCGGTACGGAGCGAGGGAGCGCACGGCGGTCTCCAGCGCGACGCTGGCCCCGGCCAGGAAGGCCGTGCCGAGCCACAGGCCCGACGGCACCGGCGGGAACCCCGGCGGCGGCCACTCCGCGGCGCGGCTGCGGATCACGGCGTACGCCACGAGGCTCCCGGCGAAGAGCACCGCAAGCGTCACGAGGAAGAGCGCGAGGCCGAACGGCCCGGAGCCGGGCGCCGGGTTCTCCTTCGTGGGGCCATGGGGAGCATGCCTGCCGTTGCCCTGCCGGAGGGCGGCGCCGTTGCCCGCGTGCCCGTGGAGTCCGGTGCGTTTGTCCACGACCTCTCGACCTCGCGTGGGGCGGACCGGCGTCGCGGTTACGGCGTTCCGGCGGAAGCCTCCGGCACGATGGCCGGCGCGTATCCGGGGATGGTGTCCGGCTGGTACTCCTTCGTGTCCAGCAGGGCGAAGGAGATGAACAGCGCCACGAACAGCACCGCCACCACGAACACCACGCCGTGGAACGGCCGGTCGTAGCGCAGGTGCATGAAGTACAGCGCCACGAACGCGGACTTCACCACGGCGATGCCCAGCGCGATGTAGATGTTCAGCGAGCCCAGGTCCACCTTCGTGGCCGAGACCGTGAGCCAGGTGAGCACGATGAGCGCCGCCCACACGCCCACCAGCACCTTGGTGGGCACCACGTGGACGTGCTGCGCGTGGGAATCGTTCGACATCGCGGCGTCCCCCGGACTCGGCGGTCCCGGACTCAGTGGATGGGGTTCAGTGGATGAGGTACAGCAGCGGGAACAGGAAGATCCAGATCAGGTCGACGATGTGCCAGTACAGCCCCACCAGATCCACCGGCGTGAAGTAGTCCGGGCCGTAGGCGCCGCGGATCGCCCCGATCAGCAGCCACCCGATCACCACCATGCCCGCCAGCACGTGGATGCCGTGCAGGCCGGTCATCGCGAAGTAGATCCCGAAGAAGATCTGCGGATTCGGCGGGACCTCGGCCGTGTGGTGGGCGTCCCCGGCGGGGGTCGGCGCCGCCAGACCGGATGGTGCGGTGGCCGGCGGCGGCAGCGTCGTGCGCTCCACGGCGTTCGGACCCGCGGCGTTCGGCCCCGCGGCGACGGGCGCCGGCGCCGGCGCGCCCGTGGCCGGGGCGTGATCGCCGGCCGGCGTCCCCTGCGCCGCGTGCGTGTCCGCGGCGCCCTCCGCCGGGGCGGCGTGTCCCGCGTCCGCGGCGTGTCCCGCGTCCGGCGCGTGCGCCGCCCCGTGCTCCTGCGGCTTCCAGTGGTTCCCCCACAGCAGGCCGTGCTGGATCTTGTGCGTGTACTCCACGTACTTGATCCCGAGGAACCCCGCGGCGCACAGCAGCGTGAGCGCCAGCATGGCCACGAGGAGCCCCTTCCTGCCCGTCTGCGCGGCGCGGACGCCGTACGCCATCGTGAAGCTCGAGCAGATCAGCACCACGGTGTTGATGCCGCCCAGCGTGACGTCGAGGAACTGGTGCGCGTACTGGAACATGGCCGGATGGTTGCCGCGGAAGATGGCGTAGGCGCAGAACAGCCCGCCGAACATGAGGAGCTCGGTCCCCAGGAACAGCCACATCCCCAGCTTGCCCGACTCGAACTGCTGCGCGGGCGTGTCGAAGTGGTGCGCCAGGTACGGCGGGTGGGCGGCGTGCGCGGTGGACTCGGCGGCCATGGACTCGTCCGTCTCCTTCGCGGGGGGAGGCGGTGCGGCCTCCCCGGGTTCTCAGCGGCTCGCGGTCACGAGCCCAGCGGCTTGTGGTGGAAGGCCTTCTCGGCCGGATCCCACACCACGCGGTCGAAGTCGTACGGGTCGCCCACGCGCGGCGGGGTCCCGATGAAGTTCTCCTTCGGCGGCGGCGAGGCGGTCTGCCACTCCAGGGTGGCCGCGCCCCACGGGTTCATCGGCGCCTTCCGCCCGTCGAACAGGGAGCGCAGCAGGTACACGGCGGTCAGGATGAACCCGGCCGCCATGATGAACGAGCCGATCGAGGATGCCACGTGCCAGGCGGTGTACTCCTCGGTGTACATCCAGTAGCGGCGCGGCATCCCGCGGGACCCCATGATGAACTGCGTGAAGAACGTGAGGTTGAATCCCACGAACACGAGGAACGTGGCGAGCCGCGCCCAGCGCTCGTCGTACATGCGGCCGAACATCTTCGGCCACCAGTGGTGCAGCCCGCCCAGCAGCGCCATCACGGTGCCGCCGAACATCACGTAGTGGAAGTGCGCCACCACGAAGTAGGTGTCGTGCAGGTGCACGTCCACGTTCAGGGTGCCGAGGAACAGTCCGGT
>CAYYFX010000199.1:0-2744 GCA_964471155.1 uncultured Gemmatimonadota bacterium
GGGACGAGGGGGCGGATCTCCTCCCCGTCGACGAGCGCCATCAGGGAGACCTCCTCCCCTTCGAGCCACTCCTCGAGGACCACGATCTGCCCGGCCGTGCCGAAGGCGCGGCCTTCCACGGCGGCCCGGACCGCGCCGATGGCCTCGTCCTTCGAGGCCGCCATGACCACGCCCTTGCCGGCGGCAAGCCCGTCGGCCTTCACGGCGACCCGGTCCCCGAGCCAAGCCAGCGCCTTGGCGGCCTCGGTGACGCTGCGGACGGTAGCCGAGCGGGCCGTGGGGACGCCGGCGCGCTCCATGACGGCCTTCGCGTGGGCCTTGCTGCCTTCGAGGCGGGCGCCGGCCGCGCCGGGACCGAAGACGGCGACGCCCTCCGCACGGAGGGCGTCGCCGACCCCGGCCACCAGGGGGGCTTCCGGGCCGACGAGGACGAGGTCGACGGAGCGGTCCCGGGCGAGGGCGGTGACGGCCGCGGGGTCGGACGGATCGAGGGGGACGTTCCCGGCGATCCGGGCCGTTCCGGCGTTCCCGGGGGCCGCGAGGCAGCGGGAGCCGCCCGGGCTCTTGGCCGCGGCCCAGGCGAGGGCGTGCTCCCGCCCGCCGCTGCCGAGGATGAGGACGTTCATGGGACGGCTCCGAGGATGCGGGACCGAGCACCGGGGTGGCCCGGAACGCCCAAAGGTGCCGCATCCGAGCCCGGCCGTCGAGACTCGAGCCACCCGTGAGGTGACACTCCCCCGCGGAGCGGGAGAGGATGCCCAGGCGGAACTCGCCGGGTGCCTTGGGCCTGGAGGCCCCTACGTATCCCGCTTCCCCGGCGTCGACGGCGTACGGCCGGCGGCATCCTCCGGGCTGTCCACCTGCAGGGTCTCCGGCGAGTACCCCCAGCAGAGGAACCGCGTCACGTACGAGCTGCCCGGGTCGCGCACGAATCCGTAGAAGAACGTGACGTGACCGTGCTCGTCCAGGGCCACCGTGGAGACCAGGGTTCGCACGTCGCCCGGCGAGTCTCCGACCGCGGGAGAGCGCATCGCTCCGTGCGGTCCCGGCACGACGTCGAGATCCGCACGGTACGTGGCCGGCGCGGTCAGAAGCTCGGTCCCGCCCTCCTTCTCGGCGGGGAAGTACCTCATGTCCTCACCCAGCCGATTCGCGGGGAAGTGCGTGGTCGCCTCGTCCCGGAGCTCCCCGCGCTGCACGCCCACGGTCAGGCTGCAGCGGTTGTCCGGATCGCTGATCAGGCGGAAGCGCAGCGACGCTCCCCCGCGGAGGATCCGCGCCGGCGCCGGCGTGCGCGAAGCCGCGGGGGATCGCGGCCCGCCGATGGCGCCGATGGTCTTGACCGTCGTCGGCGGGTACCCCCACAGGTACGAGCGGGAGACGAGCGGGACCTCGGGGTGGTCAACGAACCCGTAGAAGAACGTGACGCGTCCCTGCGGGTCGACGGCCACGTTCGTCGTGAACGTGAACACCGACTCCGGCGGCGCTCCTGCCCGCGGCGCCTGCATCGTTCCCGCCTCGTCGAGCATCACGGGCTGATCCAGGTACAGCAGCCCGGCTTCCGGGAAGTCGAAGCTGCCGTACTCCTCGCCCTTGAAGTACTTCATGTCGGGGCCCACGCGATTCGCGCGGAAGGTCGTCACGACGACGGGCGCGCCCTCGCCCTCCCCGAGCGTCACCTTCACGCGGCAGTCCTTGTCCGCGCGGCAGAGGGTCTGGATGTCGAGGCCGCCGGAGTTCGCGGTGCTCGCGGCGGCGCCCAGGACGAGGGCGGCGAGCAGGACACGGGCGAGCGGCATGGCGGATCCCCCTTCGTCGGACCCGAACCCGCTCCGGGCGGCGGCAACGATACGTCGGCCTGCGCCCGAGCGACGGCGGGAGGATAGCGCCGGAGAGGGACCGGAGTCACCCCGTGCCGGGGCTCGGCGGGTCCGGCCGCGATGGCCGGAGCGCGAGATGGCCCCTTTCGCCGGTGTCCGGCGCATGGGATCTCGGAGGGCGTGAAGGCGCCCACGCCGTCAATGGGAACGCCCGCCCCGAGGTGCCGCATGATCCGCGCCGCACGCCGCTTCGCCGTCCCCCTCGCCACCTTGCTTGCCCTCGCACCCCTCACGCCCGCCGGCGCCCAGACGCCGCTGGGACTCAAGACGCACTTCCGCCTCGTGAACTCGATGCCGGAGCAGACGACGCCCGGGGAGTTGCGCAGCGGCGACGGGTGGTCGATCGCGCGTCCGCTGGTCACGCACGGCGTCAACCACGTGAGCAGCACGCTGGGGATGTACTCGAACTCGGACTTCACGGCGGTGGCGGACTACGGGTACCTGCACTTCTCCGGCTCCGGATCGGCCGAGAGCGTCCAGGGCAACGGCCTCTTCCTGTGGGTGGACGACTGGATCGGGGCCGAGCCCCGCGCGCAGTACCGGGATCGCCTGTTCGTGACCTCGACCACCCTGCCCGCCGGAACGCCGGCGGTGGTGGAGTTCCAGCTCACGCTCAGCGGCTCGACGACGATCGTGGACACCAACCCGAGTTCGTCCATCTCGTCCGGCGTCACCGCGACGCACGCGGGGACCGACATGCAGTTGGCGCTCACGGCACCCGGCGTGGCGACCGGCAACGTCGACACGTTCGTGGGCGACACCATCGACGTGCACGCGGTGCTGCGGGTCTACCTGTACGCCTACGGGATGATGCAGGCCGGCCCCCGGACCGGGTCCATCGCCGCGAACGTCACCGCCCAGGTC
>CAYYFX010000200.1:0-2683 GCA_964471155.1 uncultured Gemmatimonadota bacterium
CGGCAAGACGGCGGAGCAGGTCTTCCCGGGCCTGAAGAAGGCCGGAGTGAATGCCTGAGATCAGCCGGTTCTACGGCATCGTGATCCGGATGTACTGGGACGACCACAACCCCCCACATCTTCACGCCGAGTACTCCGGGGACGAGGCGTTGATCGACATCGCGTCGCGCGCGGTCATCGCTGGCCGGCTGCCGCCGCGCGCGCTCGGCCTTGTGACGGAGTGGACCACGCTTCACCGCGAAGAACTGCAGGCTCTCTGGCGGCGGGCGAGGAATCTCGAACCGCTGGGCAGGATCGAGCCGCTTTCGTGACCGCGGCCCATCCAGGAGCCGGAGTCCACAGGGGCTTCCGACCCCCATCGGGCCTCCTTGCGTTAACCCCCCCCGTCGGGGATCCTCCGGCATGCGCCTGTTCCTCCGCCTGCTGGCTCTTGTCCGCGCGCTCGCGGCGGACCGCGCGCCCTCGAGAACATCGTCCTCCGCCAGCAGCTCAACATCCTGAGGCGCAGCGTGAAGCGGGCGCGCATGAACGACGGCGACCGGCTCTTCTGGGTCCTGATCCACCGCCTCTTCAAGGAATGGAAGGAGCACCTCGTCCTCGTGAAGTCCGAGACGGTCGTCCGCTGGCACCGCCAGGGCTTCCGCTACTACTGGCGCTGGAAGTCCGGGCGAAGGGCGGACGGCCCACGGCCGGGCCCGAGGTCATCGCGCTCATCCGCCGCATGTCGGCCGAGAACGTCCTCTGGGGCGCGCCGCGCATCCGCTCCGAGCTCGCGCTCCTCGGCCACGACGTCGCGGAGTCCACCGTCGCGAAGTACATGGCGAAGCCGAGGGACCGGAAGCCCTCGCAGACCTGGCGCACCTTCCTCAGGAACCAGCTGGGCGTCAGCGCCGCCTGCGACTTCTTCACGGTCCCCACGCTCACCTTCAAGATGCTCTACGTCTTCGTCGTCCTGAGCCACGACCGCCGGCGCATCCTGCACGTCAACGTCACCGCGCATCCCACGTCGGAGTGGACCGCGCAGCAGATCACCGAGGCGTTCCCGGGTGACGCCGCCATGCCGCGCTACCTCCACCGGGACCGCGACTCCGTCTACGCCGACGCCTTCCGCCGGCGCGTCGCGGCCGTGGGCCTGCGCGAGGTCGTCAGCGCGAGGCGGGCGCCGTGGCAGAATCCGTTCGCGGAGCGCGTCATCGGCAGCATCCGGCGCGAGTGCACGGACCATGTGATCGCGCTCGGCGAGGGGCACCTCCGCCGCGTGCTCCGCGAATACATCGTGTACTACAACGGATCCCGTTGCCACATGTCCCTTAAGGGGAACGCGCCCGAGCCGCGCGAGGTCGAGGACGGCCGCGGTCCCGTGCTCGCCGTCGCCCACCCCGGCGGGCTTCATCACCGCTACACGCGCGCGGCCTGACGGCCGGACGGCTGAAGAGAAGCCACGAGCGGCTCCCGCCCGTGGCGCTGTCGTCGCCGCCGCAGGCGCCGGCGCCGCTCTCCGACCCGATCCGGGCCTTGCCCATGCCGGCGCGAAGCGATAGCGTAGCCATCCGCCTCCAGAATCGGGGTGCGGACGGGTTTTCGGGAGCGACAACCTTCGGAGGCACTTCTCCCTGAACATGTCCTCCATGCGACTTGGGCTCCTTGAACGGGCGCAGCCTACTTCGCGAAGCGGCCGTCGGTCAGAAAAGGTGCGCATCACGTTGCGCATCAGGCGCCAGTACGCACGCGGGGGGCTCGCGCGGCGCGCGAGCCGCGGGTCACCGCAACTCGCGCAGCCGCAAGGACTTAAGTGGTGCCCGGGAGAGGATTCGAACCTCCACTCAGTTTAACCCGAACCAGGCCCTCAACCTGGCGCGTCTGCCAGTTCCGCCACCCGGGCATCTCGGGGTGGTCTGACCTTGTATCACGGGGTTCCAGACGTGGCAATCCGGGCCGCGCGCCCGCCCGCCCCACGCCACCCCGCCCCCCCGGCCCGGCCGCCACGGCCTTGGCGAAGGCCCCCCGCACAGGCACCTCCGCGAAGGCGGGAGCCACGTCCCTCCCCCTGCCGGGGGCACGCGGTCACTCCGCCGCCACGCCGCGGCTCGGGATCAGGACGAACCCTTCCCCCTTCACCATCCGCGACGGGCCCACGCCCAGCGCCACGCCCAGCACCGCCGTCTCGAGCCGGCCGAGCACCGCGCACCGCGCCCGGTAGTCGTCGCGGAACCGCGGGTACTCCTCGCGCTTGAAGCGGTCCGTCTCCTCCATCACGAGCCGGTCCAGCTCGTCCTCGTCCTTGACCCCCGCCTGCTGCTTCTCCTTCCGCCACTGCTCCTGCAGCCGCAGCAGCGCGTGCTCGTTCCAGAACGCCGTCCGCACGCGGTCCTTGAGGTAGTCCCGGATCCCGACGCCTCGCGCGTCGATCGAGATCGCCCCCTCCGCCGGCAGCCGCGTCACCGCCGCCGCCACGCCCGGCTCCGAGAGCAGCCGCGACTGCGGATCCGCCGCCGCCTTGAGGATCGCCTCCATGTTCTCGCGGCTCGACGTGAAGACGAAGAACCGGCCGCCCTCCGTCAGGGCCGCGTACGCGGGATGGAAGAGGCTGAAGTCGCCCGACGGCGCCAGCGGGTCCGCGACGTAGTACTTCCCGCCCGGGTGCAGAAGCGGCGCGTCATCCGGCTTCTTGAGCCCGAGGAAG
>CAYYFX010000201.1:0-2675 GCA_964471155.1 uncultured Gemmatimonadota bacterium
GCCTCGATCGTGATCTGCTTCGGGTTGCGCACCACGATCTGCGGCTTCCCCTTGTAGGTCTCCACCTTGCCGGTCACGCAGATGTCGGCGCCGTCGAACAGGACGTTCGGCGCGGTGTCGAACTGCGCGCGGGCGTCGTCCCAGATCACCACGGTGAAGGCCTGGTTCGGGTACACGCCGCCCAGGTTCAGGAACGTGGGCCGCCCGCGCAGCCCTTCCATCCAGGTGGCGCCGGCCACGTGGCCGCACACGGTGACCTCCTTGCCGATGTGCCGGTGGGCGTCCCGGTCCGGAACGCGCGGCGGGCTGGCGGCGGCCACGGCGGCGGCGAGCAGGAGCACGAACGGGACGGTCCGGACGGCGGCGAGCGCGCGCCACGGCGCCGCGGCGACGGGTAACTTCATGGGAGACCTCCTCAGGCGTTCGCTTCCTCGGGATGCAGGATGTCGTGGTCGGCGCGGGACTCCAGGTGCGTGGTCACGTGCGCGCGCGGCTCCAGCGTGCCCTCGATGACGCGCTCGATCTCGGTGGCCTGCCGGTGCGCGTCCTTGAGCGAGATCTCCGCGGGGAAGAGCAGATGCACCTCCACCCACCAGGCGTCGCCCACGTTGCGGTGCCGCAGGTGGTGCCACGACACGCCGCGCGCTCCGGCCTCGCGTTCCAGGATCTCGCCCAGCTTGCGCTGCACGTCCAGATCCGCGCGATCCATCAACCCGGAGAAGCTGGTCTTCATGAGCCCGATCCCGGACCACAGGATGTTCAGCGCCATGAGGATGCCGAAGATGGGGTCCCACGGCAGCCACCCGGTCAGCAGCGTGAGCCCCAGCCCCACGAGCACGCCGAGGCTGGTCCAGCAGTCCGTGAGGACGTGCTTGCCGTTCGCCTCCAGGATGAGGGAGCGCCGTTTCCTCCCGGTCCAGATCAGGTACGCGCCGAGCCCCCCGTTGATGAGCCCGGCGGCGGCCGTGATGAGCGTGCCGAGCCCGAGGTTCTCGAGGTGCAGGCCGGTCAGCCACTTGTGCACGGCCTCGAAGATGATGAACGCGGCCGCGAGGATGATCATGGCGCCCTCGAAGCCGGCGGAGAAGAAGCCGATCTTCGCGTGGCCGTAGAGGTGCGTGTCGTCCGCGGGCTTGAAGGAGAGCCGGAGGCTGTAGTACGCGAAGGCCACGGCGGCCACGTGCACCACGGACTCGGCGGCGTCGCTGAGGATGGCGGCGGACCCGGTGAGCGCGTACGCCGTGACCTTCATGAAGAACATGGCCACGCCCACCACGAGGGAGAGGGTCATGGCGAAGGTGAGCGCGCGGCGGTCGGCCTCGGTCGCGGCGACGGCTTCCATGGCGGGCCTCCAAGGCCCGGAGTCTACGCCCGGCACCCGGGGCCGACCAGCCGGGGCGCGGCGTCCCCCGCGAGCCGACCGCCGCTTGACATGTGTGGCACATGCAAGCATCATCATCCCATGTCCAAGATGATCCAGATCCGCAACGTGCCGGACGCCCTCCACCGCCGCCTGAAGTCCCGCGCCGCCTTGGCGGGCCTGTCCCTCTCGGAGTACCTGCTGCGGGAGGTCCGCACCCTCGCCGAGCGACCCACGCTGCCGGAGATGCTCTCCCGGCTGGAGGTCCGGACGCCGGCGGCGCCGCGCGAGGCGCCCGCGGAGGCCGTGCGCCGGGAGCGGGAAGGGCGTTGATCGTCGTCGACGCCTCGGTGATGCTGGAGGTGCTCCTCCGCACGCCCGCGGCGGCTGCCGCCCGGGAAGCGCTCGAGTCCGGCGGCGCCCTCCACTGCCCGCACCTGCTGGACGTCGAGGTGGCGCAGGTGCTCCGCCGCTACGTCCGGTCCGGCGAGCTCGACGCCGACCGCGCCGCAACCGCCCTGGGGGATCTGGCGGAGTTCCCGCTCGTGCGGCACCCGCACGTCCTGCTTCTCGATCGCATCTGGGAACTCCGCGACAACGTGACCGCCTACGATGCGGCCTACCTGGCGCTCGCCGAGGCCCTCGACGCGCCGCTCGTCACGCGCGACGCCCGCCTGGCCGCGGCCCCCGGCGTGCGCGCCGCGGTCCGGGTGTTTTAGGCGCTCCCGCGCCCGGGGCCGCGGCGCTACAATGCGCGCCCCGCGCGGGTCCGGGCGGTCCGGCCGCCGGCGATCGAGGTGTCGAGATTGAGCCAGCCCATGCTCTCCGGCGGATCCGCCGGCCCGGCGCGCCGGTTGCCGGCGCGCACGATCGTCGCCATCGAGATGATCCAGCAGGCGCTGCAGGATCGCGCGACCGCGCGCACGCGGCGCTGGTGGGAGAAGTACCTGCGCGGGGAGGCCGTCTTCCGCGGCGTCCGCATGGCGGACGTCCGCCGGGTCGTGCACGCGTGGGATCGCGCGGACGGCGCGGAGTTCTCGCCGTCGGCGAAGAAGGAGCTGGCGCTCGCGCTCATCCGCGAGGAGCCCACCGAGGACAAGCTGGCCGGGATCCTCTTCCTGGCGGAAATCCTGCTGCCGCGCGGCGACCTCGGGCTGCGGGACCTCGCCCGCTTCGCCGGGCTCTTCCGCGACGGCTCGCTCGCGGACTGGAACGCCTGCGACTGGTTCTGCGTGAAGGTGCTCGGCCCGCTGGCGCGCCAGGCCGGCCCGCGCTGCGCGCGCGCCATCGCGGACTGGCGCTCGTCGGGGAACCT
>CAYYFX010000202.1:0-2668 GCA_964471155.1 uncultured Gemmatimonadota bacterium
AGGCGTGCCCCGCCCCGGGCACGCGCGGCGCGCGCCGCACCGCGGCGGCGGCGCGCACGGAGGTGCGGCGGGCGGAGCGGGACGCCGTCGCGCGCGAGGTCGTGCGCGAGGTCCGCGCCGCGTACGCGCGCGTGTACGCGGTCGATCGCGAGCGGGCGCTGCTCGACGCGAGCCGGGACCTCACGGAGGTGCTCGCGGCCACCGCGTCCCACCACCTGGAGATGGGAGTGATGGACCAGGAGGCGGTGATCCGCGTGCGACTCGTCGTGTCCCGGCTGGAGGAACGGCGCACCGATCTCGCCGCGGAGCGCGCCGCGGCGGTGGCGGAACTGAACCGGCTGCTCGACCGGCCCGGGGATGCGCCGCTCGGCGTGGTCGTCGCGCTGCCGCGGCCGCCGGTGCCGGCGGCGCCCGCGGACGCGTCCGCGGAGCGCGCGTCGGCGGCGGTGGCCATGCGCGTCGCGGCCGCGGACGCGGCGGAGGCGGCGCTGCGCGCGACGCGGCTGGAGACGCGCCCGGATTTCCGGGCCGGCGCCGGCGTGGGACTCCGGGGCGACCTGGATCCCGTCGTGACCTTCCGGTTGGGCGTGGAGCTGCCGGTGTGGCAGGGGGCGAAGCAGCGCCCGCTCACCCGTGCGGCGGAGGCGGAGCGGGACGCCGCCCGCGAGGAGGCGCGCGACGCGCGGGCGGCCGCGCGCGCGGAGGCGGCGCGCCGGCACGCCGAGCTGCTCGTCGCGGACGAGCAGGTGACCCGGTACCGGGAGTCCCTCGTGCCGCAGACGAACCTGGCGTTCGACGCGGCCCGCTCCGCGTATCTGGGGCGGCGCGCGGACTTCTCGACCGTGCTGGAGGACTTCGATCTCTGGCTGGACGCGCGCGCGGGCCTCGCCCGCCGCGAGGCGGAGCGCTACGCCGCGTGGGCGGCGCTGGACGCCCTGCTGCACCCGGCGGCGGATGCCGAGGGGGGGACTCCATGAACGGCCCGTGGCGCATCGTGATCCTCCTCGCCCTGGTCGCGGTCTCCGGCATCGCCGGATGCGGCGGCGGCGGGGGCGGGGACGCGCTCTACCACTGCCCGATGCACCCGACGTACGTCGCGGATCATCCGGGCGACTGCCCGATCTGCAACATGAGCCTCGTCCCGGTGGAGGAGGCCGCTGCCGCCGCGCCGGGGACGACGGCCGACGACGGGCAGTGGCACTGCCCGATGCACCCCGAGTACGTCTCCGATCGCCCGGGCCGGTGCCCCGTCTGCAGCATGGACCTCGTGCCGGTCCGGGGCGCGGCGAACCCCGGGGCGGCCCCCGAGGGGTATGCCGTGGTCCGCGTCCCCGAGGAGGCCGTGCGCCTCGCGGGTGTCCGCACCGCCGCCGCCGTGCGCGACTCGGTCGTGCGCGACGTCCGCGCGGTCGGCGTGGTCCGCGCGGACGAGACGCGGATGCACCAGGTGAACACGCGCGTGTCCGGCTGGGTGGAGGAGCTGTTCGTGGCCTTCACCGGCCAGGCCGTGCGGGCGGGCGATCCGCTGCTCCGGCTGTACTCGCCCGAGCTGCTCGCCAGCCAGGAGGAGTACCTGCAGGCGCGGGAGGCCGCGCGGCGCCTGGCGGACTCGCCGCTCGAGGAGGCCCGCCGGGGCGCGCGCGAGCTCGCCGAGGCGGCGCGCGAGCGCCTCCTGCTGTACGACGTGCCGGAGTCGCTGCTGCCGGAGATCGAGCGCACGGGGGCGCCGCAGCATTCCGTGACGCTGCGGGCGAACGCGTCCGGCTACGTGACCGGCAAGGGGATCTCCGCCGGCGCGCGCGTGGAACCGGGCACCACGCTGTTCGTGATCGCGGACCTCGCGCGCGTGTGGGTGGAGGCCGACGTGTACGAGTACGAGGCGCCGCTGGTCGCGCGCGGCGCGCCCGCCGTCGTCACGCTGCCCTACGATCCTGCGTTCCGGCGCGAGGCGCGGGTCTCCTACGTGTACCCCACGCTCGACCCCGCGACGCGCACGCTGCGCGTCCGGGTCGAGCTGCCGAATCCGGACCTCGCGCTGCGCCCCGGCATGTTCGCGAACGTGGAGATCCGCGCGGAGGCCGCCGCGGGGGTCGTGATCCCGGACGACGCCGTCCTGGACACCGGCACGCGGCGCATCGTGTTCGTCGAGACCGCGCCGGGCACGTTCGCGCCGCGCGAGGTGGCCGTGGGCATCCGCGCCGGGGGGCGCGCGCAGGTCCTGTCCGGCGTGGCCGAGGGCGAGGCCGTCGTCGTGCGGGCGAACTTCCTGCTGGACTCCGAGTCGCGGATCCGCGCCGTCGTCGAGGGCGCCGCGTCCGCGCCGCGCCCGGAAGGGAACGGCCACGCGCACGGGAGCCCGCCGTGATCCGCCGCGTCATCGAGCTGTCCGCGAGGAACCGCTTCCTGGTGCTGGCGCTGGTCGCGGCGGCCTGCGCGTACGCCGTGCACACCCTGGAGACCATCCGCCTGGACGCGCTCCCGGACCTGTCCGACACGCAGGTGATCGTGGCCTCGCAGTGGGACCGGTCCCCGGACATCCTGGAGGACCAGGTGACGTATCCCATCGTCACCGCGCTGCTCGGCGCCCCGAAGGTCCGCACCGTGCGCGGTCTGTCGGATTTCGGCGTCGCCTACATCTACGTCATCTTCGAGGACGGCACGGACATCT
>CAYYFX010000203.1:0-2605 GCA_964471155.1 uncultured Gemmatimonadota bacterium
CGGCGAGATCCCCCCGCGCGGCGAGCGTCGTGTCCGCCAGCGACACCGCGCGGAGCTGCCCGGCGCGCGTCGCGGACACGTCGTGGCCGGTCAGGCGCGCGAGCGCGCGCTCCGCCACGTCCAGCGCCGCCGCGAGGCGCACCCGTTCCGCCTCCGCCGCCGCGCGGGCGGCCTCCGCGCGCCGCACGTCCACCTCGGGCGCGCGGCCGACCTCGGCGAGCTGTCCCACGCGCGCCTCCTCCGCGGCGAGCGCCTCGAGGCGGCGGTCGTGCGCATCGCGCGTGGCGGCGAGACCGAGGACGCGGAGGTACGCGGTGATCGTGCGGCCGACGAGACGCGCCTCGCCGCCGGTCGCGTCCTCGTGCGCCGCCTCGGACAGCGCGCGCCGGCGGCCGATGCGCGCCTCGCGACCGCCGCCGTCGAACAGCAGCCAGTCCGCGGTGAGCGATCCCTGGAGCAGCACGTCGTCGAACTCCGGCACGTTGCCCGGATCGAAGCCGTGGATCGGCGTCACGACCATCGGCTCCTCGTACCTCACCGCGGAGCCGTTGAGGGAGATGGTGGGCAGCCACTCCGCGCGCGCTTCGCCCACGTCGCGGGCGGCCGCGTCGGCGCGCGCCCGGGCCGCGCGCAGCACGGGATGGAGGCCGACGGCGTCGGTCGCCGCGGCCGGAAGCGTCAGCGCCGCGGGCGGCGGATCGATCGACGCGAGCTCGTCCGCGCGCGTCCCCGTCGCGGGGAGGACGAGGGCGAGCACGCCGAGGCGCACGGGAAGCGGACAGGTCACGAAGCACCTCCGGGACGGGACGAGTCGGACTCGTCCTCGGGGCCGTGCAGACAGCGGATCACGAACGGCACGAGGCGCCCGGGGATCCCGTGCTCCGCATCCGCGTCGCCGCCGAGACGCAGCCGGATGGCCAGCGCGGCCGGCAGGGCGAAGAGCAGGAGCGCCTGATCGTGCGGGCTCAACGGGGCGGGACCGGGAACGGGGTCGGCGGCCAGGGACTCCAGCACGTCGAGGTAGCCGTCCAGGACCCGGCGCATGTGCGCGACGAGTTCCGCGTCTCCCGTGGCGGCGGCCTCCGCGATCACGAGGACCGGGAGTCCGTTCGTCCGGGTGACGAACTCCAGGTGCATCCGGAGCACGCGTCGCAGCCGGTCCCGCCGGCTGGTGGCGGTGTCCGCCGCGATCGCCCGGACGCCGGTCACGAAGAGGCCCCCCAGGCGATCCAGGAGACCCTCGACCAGGGCGCGCTTGGACGGGAAGTACCGGTAGGCCGCGGCCTCCGTGAACCCCACCCGCTCGGCCACCTTCTTCATGGTGAGGGAGGCGAGCCCCGACTCCCGCACCACGTCCAGGGCGTGCGCGAGGATCTGGTCCTCGCGGCGGGTCTTGTCGGGGAAGTCCCAGTCGGCGAATGCGTGCTTCACGGGGCCCTCGGGGCGGGAACGGATCAAGTGAGTGAGTACTTACTAACCTGTCCGGGAACCGGTGTCAAGAGGCGGAATCCGGCCTCCCCTTGTCTTTCCTGGGATTCCGTGGAAAATGGGTCCTCCGCTCCCGCGGAAATCGCCACTCCTCCCGCGAAGGAGGCCCGATCCGAATGGCGCTCCCCCGGCTGGGACTCGCGCGCGCCCGTGCCCTCGCGCTTGCTCCCGCCCTCCTGGTGGCCGTCGGCCTGTTGGCCGGCCGCCCGGCCTTCGCCCAGATCACCACGCTCGAGGCAGCTCCGGAGATCATCGAGTCCGAGGAGCCGCTTCCCACCGTCGTCTTCGGCGTGAGCCTGCTCGGGTCGTTCAACACCTATTCCATGCGCGCGCTGAACCGTGCCCTCGAACTCATGAACGCGGACATCACGCAGCCCGGCCTGAAGTTCGATCGCTTCTCCCGCGGCGCGTCCATGGGCGGGGCCGTGCGCGTCATCGTGAAGGAGCGGCTCGTCGTCGAGGCGGGGTGGGAGCGCGTGCTGTCCGCGGAGACCATCGGCGGCACGTCCACGAACGAGCTGGATGTCTCGTCGAACGCGTACATGTTCACGGTCGGCTGGGACATGATGAAGAAGCGGCGCGTCGCCTTCGGTCCCGCCGTCGGCGTGGGCTACTACGACACGATCGGCGAACAGTCGATCCTGGAGACGCCGGTGGGCGAGGACGAGCGGACCGTGGGGACGCTGGAACTGTCGGGGAACACGCTCGGGATGCACGCGGGCGTGATGTTCGAGACCGCCATCACGGGCCGCGTGTGGGCGAACATGTTCGCCGGCTACCGGAACGCGAAGATCTCGGACGTGGAGATCGCCGGCTTCCGGGAGCTCTCGGAGACGTTCAACGGCCCGGGCATCCTGCCGCAGACCCGCGCCATCGCCACGCCGCTGGGCTCGTGCGCGGAGTGCCCGCCGAACGAGGACGACCCCTACCCGAAGTACCCCTCGTCCGTCCCCGAGGATGCCACGATCACCATGCAGGGCGGCGGGAACGCGCTGGACTACAGCGGCTTCATGGGCAAGCTCGCCGTCACCTGGTACTTCAACGTCCCCGTGTTCTAGCTCCGCGAGCCGCAGCTTCCGGACCGGATCCGTGCGCGAGGCGGCCCTCCGCCCGGGTG
>CAYYFX010000204.1:0-2560 GCA_964471155.1 uncultured Gemmatimonadota bacterium
ACACCGGAGACACGCACGCTCTCCGCGAATCCCGCCACGTCCCGCCGCGCCGCCGGCGGGGCGACGGGCTCGCCGCGCGCGACCCCCGCCTCGCGCGCGTGGTCGAGTGTCGCTACTTCGCGGGCCTCACCGAGCCGGAGACGGCGGAGGCGCTGGGCACGTCGCTGCGCACCGTGCAGCGGGACTGGATGCGGGCCCGGGCGTGGCTGCGCGCGGACCTCGAGCCCGCGGGAGGCGCGTGACGTGGAGCTTCGCGACGAGCGCTGGCGGCGCGCCGACCGCATCCTGCAGGCGGCGCTGGAGGTCGACACGCCGGACCGTCCCGCGCTCCTGGACCGCGAGTGCGCCGGGGACGCGGAGCTGCGCACGCTCGTGGAACGGCTGCTGACGCTGGCCCAGACCGATCCGGTGTGGCTCGCGCCGCCCTCCGCGCCGGCCGCCGCGGAGGGCGACCTGACCGGCGTGCAGGTGGACCGCTGGCGGCTCGTGCGCGAGCTCGGCCGCGGGGGCATGGCCGTGGTATGGCTGGCCGAGCGCGCGGACGGCCAGTTCGAGCAGCAGGTCGCCGTGAAGCTGATCAAGCGCGGCATCGACACCGACGAGGTCATCCAGCGCTTCGCCCGCGAGCGCCAGATCCTCGCGCGCGCGAACCACCCCGCGCTGGCCCGGGTGCTCGACGGCGGCGTGGCCCCGGACGGCCGCCCCTACTTCGTGATGGAGTACGTGCCCGGCGTCGCGATCGACCGGCACTGCGACGAGCGCGAGCTGGACGTGGAGGCGCGGCTGCGCTTGTTCCTGCGCGTGGGCGCCGCGGTGGCCTGGGCGCACCGGAACCTCGTGGTCCACCGGGACATCAAGCCGTCCAACATCCTGGTCACGCCGGACGGCGACCCGAAGCTGATGGACTTCGGCATCGCGCGCCTCCTGGACGACGACGACGACAACCTCACGCGGACGCACGGCCGCCTGCTCACGCCCGCCTTCGCGAGCCCGGAGCAGGTCGGCGGGGAGCCGGTGACCACGGCGTCCGACGTCTACCAGCTCGGGCTGCTGCTGCACCTCCTGCTGGCCGGCAGTCTGCCCTACGCGGTCGACTCCACGAGCTTCGAGACCCTCCGGCGCTCCATCCGCGAGAGCACGCCCCGCGTCGCGAGCGCGATGGCCGCGGGGGACGACGAGGCCGCGCGCCGTCGCGGCACCACCGCGCGCGCCCTGGCCCGCCGCCTCTCCGGCGACCTCGACAACATCGTGGCCACCGCGCTGCGCAAGGAGCCGGAGCGACGCTACGCCTCCGTCGGCCAGCTCCTGGACGACGTCGTCCGCCATCTCGACGGCCGCCCCGTCGCCGCGCGGGCCGACACCCTGCGCTACCGCACGTCGAAGCTGCTGCGCCGGCACCGCGTGGCGGCGTCCATCGCGGGCGCGGCGTTCTTCTTCCTGGCCGCGTTCTCCGTCGCGGTCTCCATCCAGGCGGAGCGCGTGGCGCGGGAGCGTGACCGGGCGAATCGCGAGGCGGCGGCGTCCGAGCGCGTCACGGAGTTCCTCGTGGACGTGTTCGAGCTCGCCGAACCCGGCCAGGCCCGCGGCAACGAGATCACCGCGCGCGAAATCCTGGACCGCGGCGCCGAGCGCGCCCGCACGGAGCTGGCCGGGGACCCGGCGCTGCGCGGGAAGCTCCTGCACACGATCGGTCGCGTGTACGAGGGGCTCGGCCTGTACGACCGGTCGCGCACGCTGCTCGAGGAGGCCCTGGCCGCGCGCGAGGAGGCGCCGGACGACCTGGCGATCGCGGACACGGCGTACCAGCTGGGCTGGGTGTGCACGCTGCTGGGCGACCTGGATGCGGCGGACGCCGCGTACGGGCTCGCGGAGACGCGCCTCCGCGCGGCGGGGGCCGCGGAGACCGCGCGCATGGCGAACGTGCTGGACGACCGGGGCATGCTGATGCACCGGCGCGGCCGGTACGACGAGGCCGTCCCGATGCTCCGCCAGGCGCTGGACGCCCGCATCCGCCTGCTCGGCGAGGGTCACGTGGACACCGCGGCCGGGTTGAACAACCTCGCCTCCGCGCTGCAGTACTCGGGCGCGCTGGACGAGGCCGAGACCTGCTTCCGCCGCGCCCTCGCGATCAACCGCGCGGAGCTCGGTGCCGACCACCCCGCGGTGATGACGAACGTGGCGAACCTCGCGCTCCTGCTCAAGGAGAAGGGCGACCTGGCCGCGGCGGAACCCCTCATGCGGGAGTGCCTGGAGCTGGAGCGCCGCGTGCTCGGCCCGGAGCACCCGGACCTCGCCATCCTCGTCAACAACCTCGCGAGCCTGCTCCGCGACCGCGGCGATTATCCGGGCGCGCTCCCGCTCTTCCAGGAGTCGCTGGGCATCCTGGAGAGCGCCATGGCGGACCACTGGATCACGTCGCTCGTGCGCGCGAACACGGGCGAGTGCCTGGCGAAGCTGGGGCGGACCGCGGAGGGTGAGCCGCTGCTGGCCGCCGGCGCGGCGGGTCTGGAGGCGGCGCTGGGCGCGGATCACGAGCGGACGCGGCGCGCGCGGGAGAGAC
>CAYYFX010000205.1:0-2515 GCA_964471155.1 uncultured Gemmatimonadota bacterium
GCATCTGGCGAACGATCACCTCGATGTGCTTGTCGTTGATCTTCACGCCCTGCAGCCGGTAGACCTCCTGGATCTCGTTCAGCAGGTACTCCTGCACGGCGTTGATGCCCTTGATCTTGAGGATGTCGTGCGGGTTGATCCGGCCCTCGCACAGCCGGTCGCCCGCGCGCACGTGGTCGCCCTCGTGCACCAGCAGGTGCTTGCCCTGCGGCACCAGGTACTCGTGCTCGATGCCCTCGCCCTTCACCAGGATCTTCCGGAACCCGCGGGACACGCCGCCGAACGAGACGTCGCCGTCGATTTCCGACACGACCGACGCGTCCTTGGGCTTGCGCGCCTCGAACAGCTCCGCCACGCGCGGCAGGCCGCCCGTGATGTCCCGCGTCTTCGAGATCTCGCGCGGGATCTTCGCCAGCACCGTGGCCGCCGACACGTGGTCCCCGTCGTTCACGAGGATCCGCGCGCCCGTGGGGATGGGGTACTTCACCATCACCGCGCCGGCCTTGTTCAGCACGTGGATGTGCGGGTGCAGCGACTTCTCCTTGTGCTCGATGATCACGCGCTGGCGCAGGCCGGTCTTCTCGTCCAGCTCGTCCCGGACCGTGACCTCGTCCACGATGTCCACGAACTGCACGACGCCCGTGCGGTCCGAGAGGATGGGCGACGCGTACGGGTCCCACTCGAACAGCGGGGCGCCCGGCGCCACCTCGGCGTTCTCGGCCACGACCACCCGCGCGCCGTACGGCACGGTGTAGCGCGCCCGGATCCGGTCCTTCTCGTCCCGCACCTCGATCTCGCCGTGGTGCCCGGTGGCCACCACCGCGCCGTTCTCGTCCTTGATGGTCTTCATCTGGACGAACTTCACGACGCCGGCGGTCTTCGTCTCCACGATGGACTGCTCCGCGAGCCGCATGGCGGTGCCGCCGATGTGGAACGTGCGCAGCGTGAGCTGCGTGCCCGGCTCGCCGATCGACTGCGCGGCGATCACGCCCACCGCCTCGCCGACGTTCACGATCCGGGAGCTGGCCAGGTTGCGGCCGTAGCACTTCGCGCACACGCCGCGGCGGCTCTCGCAGGTCAGCACGGAGCGGATGACGACGGACTCCAGCCCGCGCTCGTCCGCGAGCTGCTGGATCCGCTCCGCCTCCGCCTCGTCCACGAGCGTGCCGGCCTCGAACACGAGCTCGTCGGAGATGGGATCCACGACGTCCTCCGCCAGCACGCGGCCGAGCACGCGGTCCCCCACCGGCTCGATGACCTCCTCGCCGTCCTTCAAGGAGCGCGTCTCGATGCCCATGATCGTCCCGCAGTCCATCTCCGAGATGATCACGTCCTGCGCGATGTCCACGAGGCGCCGCGTGAGGTAGCCGGCGTCCGCGGTCTTGAGCGCCGTGTCCGCCAGGCCCTTGCGCGCGCCGTGCGTCGAGATGAAGTACTCGAGCACGGTGAGGCCCTCGCGGAAGTTCGAGATGATGGGCTGCTCGATGATCTCGCCCACCGACCCGGTCAGCTTCTTCTGCGGCTTGGCCATGAGGCCGCGCATCCCGGCGAGCTGGCGGATCTGCTCGCGCGAGCCTCGCGCGCCGGACACCGCCATCATGTACACCGGGTTGAAGCCCCGCTGGTCCTTGGCCATCCCGTTGAACATCACCTCAGACACGGCGTTCGTGGTCTGCGTCCAGGTGTCGATGAGCTTGTTGTACCGCTCCGTGGCGGTGATGGCGCCCTTGCCGTAGTCGTTCAGGATCTTCGCCACGTCCTTGCGGGTGCGCTCGATCAGGTCCTTCTTCTCGTCCGGGATGCGCACGTCGTCGATGCCGACGGTGACGCCGGCGACGGTGGCGTAGTGGAAGCCCGTGCGCTTCATCTCGTCCAGGAAGACGCTGGTGGCGTGCCGGCCCTTCCGCTTGTAGACCTCGTGCACCAGGTCCTCCAGCGGCTTCTTGCCGAGCGCCCGGTTCACGTACGGCACGCCCTCCGGCACGATCTCGTTGAAGATCACCCGTCCCGGCGTGGTCTCCAGCGTCTTCCCGTCCACGCGGCAGATGACGGTCTCGTGCAGCGACACGGCCTTCTCGGCCACCGCCATCATCACCTCGTTCCGCCCGGTGAAGACCCGCTTCCTCTTCGGCTCCTCCTCCGGACGCAGGCCCATGGTCAGGTAGTAGCACCCGAGCACCATGTCCTGCGACGCGGACATGATGGGCCGGCCGGACGCGGTGGACAGGATGTTGTTCGACGCCAGCATGAGCACGCGCGCCTCGAGCTGGGCCTCGAAGCTCAGGGGCAGGTGCACGGCCATCTGGTCGCCGTCGAAGTCCGCGTTGAACGCCGTGCAGACCAGCGGGTGCAGCCGGATGGCCTTCCCCTCCACCAGCACGGGCTGGAACGCCTGGATGCCCAGGCGGTGCAGCGTGGGCGCGCGGTTCAGCATGACGCAGTGGTCCTGGATGATCTCCTCCAGGATGTCCCACACCTCGGGCTTCTCGCGCTCCACCAGCTTCTTCGCGCTCTT
>CAYYFX010000206.1:0-1221 GCA_964471155.1 uncultured Gemmatimonadota bacterium
CGCCGCGGTCGGCGCCGGGGCGAGGGGCGGCGGCACCGGCTCGATCCCCGCGAGCCGGCGCTCGGCCTCCTCGAGCGACGACCCGGGGCGCGCCGTATCCTCCAGCAGGTCGTCGATCTCCGCGAGCTTCCCCAGGTGGACCTCGCCGGGATCGAAGCGCTCCAGCACCATGCGCTGCCGGCCGGTGGGGCCGAACGCCGCGAACACCGACGTGGGCGTGGCGAAGAACTGCCCGGTCAGACCGAGCCGCTCGCTCACCCGCACGAGCGCCTCCTCCAGCCGGTGCGACGGCGCGCCGTACCGGTGCAGCGCCCGCCCCAGCCGCACCACGAATTCGACCGAGCCGTCCACATCCGCCGGCTCGCCCGCCGCCGCGCTCACAGGCCCCGCTCGTCCATGCGCGGCTTCTCGTACGTGTCGTTCTCGCCGGGGTAGCGGAGCACGTCGCCGAAGCGGCCGGTGGCCTTCGCCAGAGCCCAGATCAGGCTCTGCCCCGCGGGCAGCGCATCCGGCTCGGACGTGAACACGGGGTCCTCGTACGCGGCCGTCGCGTCGATCCACTCCCAGCCGTCCGCGGTGAACGCGTCCAGCACGTCGCCGAGGAAGAGGCCGTTGAGCAGGTTGTGGTGCAGGAGCAGCGTGTGCGGGACCGTGCGGCCGAGGACCTGCTGCGCGAGATCCTCGTAGTAGCGTGCGCGCTCGAGCAGGTGTTCCAGGTAGTAGTCGCGGTACCCGGCCGTGTCCGCGTCCGGCCGCTCGTCCAACCGCGCGCGGAGCCGCTGGTCCACGTACCAGTCGCTCGCGTCCACGGTGACGTGGCCGTTGCGGTAGCCGTGCTCGCGCAGGAAGGCCCGCGCGGCATCGCGGTGCTCCGCGGTCCGGCCCTCGTCCAGGTACGGGAAGCGGAGGAGCTTCGCGAAGCCGGGCAGGTCCGCCAGCATCGCCTCGCAGCGCAGCACGTCCGCGGCGAAGTCCCGGGGATCCGACCGCGACAGAGCCGCGTGCGAGTACGTGTGGTTCGCGAGCAGATGTCCGCGCCGGCTCCACTCCTCGAGGACCGCGCGGCCCGCTTCCGAGTCCACGCGCTTCCCGCACACGAAGCCGGCCGCACGGACGCCGTGCGCGTCCAGCGCATCCAGGATGGCGCGGTCCCGTGCCGCCGCGGACAGCGCCGGGTGGTCCGCCAGCGCGAAGTCGTCGATCGTGACCGCGATCCGCCGC
>CAYYFX010000206.1:1321-2395 GCA_964471155.1 uncultured Gemmatimonadota bacterium
GCGAAGGTGCTGGACTTCGGCATCGCGAAGAGCGTGGCGGAGACGCGCTACCAGCACACCGGGCAGTTCGCGGTGGCGGGCACGCCGCCGTACATGAGCCCGCAGCAACTCGCCGGCCAGCGCCCGCGCCCCACCGACGACATCTACAGCATGGGCGCCACGATCTACGCCCTGCTCACGAGCAAGCCGCCGTTCTACCGCGGCGACCTCGTCATGCAGATCGGGCACGAGACCGCGCCCACGATGAACCGCCGCCGCGCGGAGCTGGACATCGACGAGCCGCCGATCCCGCAGGAGTGGGAGGAGACGGTGGTCGCGTGCCTGGCGAAGGACCCGGAGCTGCGCCCGAAGACGATGAACGAGGTGGCGGTGCGGCTGGGCGTGCGGGAGCCGTCCACGCGGAAGGTGGCGCCGGCGTCCGTGCGCGACGCCGCCGCGAAGGGGCGCGGCGAGCCGACCCCGCGGCCCACGACCCGACGGGTCGCGGCGGCGAAGCCGAAGCGCGGCGGCTGGGTGGCCGGCGGGCTGGCGGTGGCGGCGGCCGGCGGCGTGCTGCTGTGGCCGGGCGGCGTGCGCAACGTGCTGCCGGAGGCCGCACCGGAGGCGCGCGTGCTGGAGGCGCGCGCGGTGATCGACTACCGCGCGGAGCCGGTGCTGGCGGACGCGGGTGGGTTCGGGCTGACCGCGCCGGTCACGCGCGTGGCGTTCGACGCGATGGACGCCCGCGACCGGGCGGCGCAGGAGCGCGCGGAGCGGATCGCGGCGCTGCAGGCGGACATCGGCGCGGCGGTGGCCGCGGAGTCGTGGCCGGAGGCGTCGCGGCTGCTGCCGGAGCTGGCCGGGCTCACGCCGGACGACGAGCAGACCCTGAAGTGGATCCGCACGGTGGACGACCAGCTCGCGATCAAGGACCTGCTGGAGCGGTACCGCGCCGCGCAGGAGTCGCTGGACGCGGACGCCTACCGCGTCCTGTGGGTGGGCCTGGACGAGCCGAAGGTGGCGGCGCTGCGCAAGTCGTACGCGGAGCTCGGCTACCTCTCGCTGTCCATCGCGAACGTGAAGGCCCGCGTGGGC
>CAYYFX010000207.1:0-1085 GCA_964471155.1 uncultured Gemmatimonadota bacterium
GGAGCACGAGGAGTACCTGTGGACGAATCCCGGGCGAGCGAAGGAGCTGCTGCGATGGAACGGGAACCGTCGGTCCCTGGAACGGCTGATCGCGCGCGTGGCGGAGCGGACACCCCTCTCGTCGTGAAGGGGCTGCCGGCCGAGCGCCGCGCCCCGAGCACGCCGTCCGGGATCCCCGGCCCCTTCCCCGTGCTGAACAACGGGGAGATCGGCACCACGCCGCGCAGCCGCCGGCACCGCGAGGACGAGCCGCGCCGCCCGGACTGGCTGAAGGTGCAGCTCACCACGGGCGACTCCTACCAGAAGGTCCGCCGCATGATGGGGGAGCTGCACCTCAACACGGTGTGCCAGGAGGCGCGCTGTCCGAACATCTACGAGTGCTGGTCGGACCGCACCGCCACGTTCATGATCCTGGGTGACACCTGCACGCGGCACTGCACCTTCTGCGCCATCGCGCGCGCGAAGGCGGGCACGCCCCTGGATCCGGAGGAGCCGCGGCACGTGGCCGAGGCCATCGGGCGGCTGGGGCTCGCGCACGCGGTCATCACGTCCGTGAACCGGGACGAGTTGGCGGACGGCGGATCGGCGCACTTCGCCGAGACCATTCGCGAATCCCGCCGGTTGAACCCGGAGTGCCGCATCGAGGTGCTGATCCCGGACTTCTGCGGGAACCGGGACGCGCTGGACGCCGTGATGGCGGCGGAGCCGGACGTGCTGAACCACAACACGGAGACCGTGGAGCGGCTGTACCCGCGGGTGCGCCCGGACGCGCGGTACGCGCGGTCGCTGGAACTGCTGCAGCGCGCCGCCCGCGACAAGCAGCGCCGGCCCGCCCTGCTCACGAAGTCCGGCATCATGCTGGGCCTGGGCGAGACCCGCGCGGAGATCCTGGCCACGTTGCGGGACCTTCGCGGCGTGGACGTGGACATCATCACGATGGGCCAGTACCTGAGCCCGACGAAGAAGCACCTGGGCGTGGAGAAGTACTACCGCCCGGACGAGTTCGAGGACCTGAAGCGCGAGGGCCTGGCCATGGGATTCAAGTTCGTGGAGTCCGGACCGCTGGTGCGCAGCAGCTACCACGC
>CAYYFX010000207.1:1185-2324 GCA_964471155.1 uncultured Gemmatimonadota bacterium
GGCATCGCGATCTGGACGGAGATGCAGCGCCGCAACGTGGGCTTCTCGCAGTTCGCCTCCATCGGCAACAAGGCGGACGTCTCGGGGAATGCGCTCATCGAGTACTGGGAGAACGATCCCTCCACGCGGATCATCGCGCTGTACATCGAGAGCTTCGGGAACCCGCACCGCTTCGTGGAGCTGGCGCGGCGCATCACGCCGCGGAAGCCCATCCTGATGGTGAAGTCCGGGCGCACGGCGGAGGGCGCGCGCGCGGCCTCGTCGCACACGGGCGCCCTGGCCGGGAAGGACCGCGCCATCGACGCCCTGATGCGCCAGACCGGCGTGATCCGGGCCACGTCCATCGACGACCTGATGCGGCTGCTCCTCGCGTTCTCGCGCTGCCCGCTGCCGAAGGGGCGGCGCGTGGCCGTGCTCACGAACGCCGGCGGGCCGGGCATCATGGCCACGGACGCGCTGGTGGGCCACGGCATGGAAGTGGCGGAGATGGACGCGGCCACGAAGAAGAAGCTGGCGAAGTTCCTGCCGGCGGAAGCGAGCGTGACGAACCCCATCGACATGATCGCGTCCGCGGACACCCGGAACTTCCAGGCGTGCCTGCGCGTGCTGCTGGGGTCCGACGCCGTGGACCTCGTGATCGTGGCGTTCGTGCCGCCCATCATGGTGGATCCCATGGACGTGGTGCGCGCGGTCACCGAGACCATGCGCGGCACGGAGAAGCCGGTGCTCATGGTGGTCATGGCGGAGGAGCACTACTACGGGCGCATCGCCGCCGAGATCCCGGACTCGCCGCCCGTGTACCGGTACCCCGAGGCCGCGGCGTACGCGGCGGCGGAGCTGGCGAACTGGGCGGAGTGGCGCACGCGCGACCCGGGGAAGGTGCCGGAGATCGCCGTGGACCGGGACGCCGCGCGCAAGCTCGTGGCGGCCGAGGGCAGCGGCTACATGGACCCGGATGCGGCGTTCCGGCTGCTCTCGCTGTACGGCTTCCCGCTGGTGCCGTGGCGGCGCGTGCACACCGCGGACGAGGCCTTGGCGGCCGCGGAGGAGCTGGGCTATCCCGTGGCGCTGAAGGTGGCGGGCCGGCGCATCGTGCACAAGTCCGACGTGGGCGGCGTGGAGCTGGGGCTGAAGAGCGC
>CAYYFX010000208.1:0-2291 GCA_964471155.1 uncultured Gemmatimonadota bacterium
CCTTGCCGACGAGGACGGCGGGCCGGTCGCGGTGCGGCGGCGCGACGTCGGCGCGGGAGAGCACCTGGCCGGCGGCGTAGCCCAGCCGCAGCACGAAGTCCGGCGTGATGGGCGGGGTGCCCACCCTGCCGCGGATGCCGTCGGTGCCGAAGTACTTGCGGGTCATGTCGTTCTCCCCTCGCCCGCTTGCGGGAGAGGGGCCGGAGGTGAGGGGACGAGGGCAGCCAGGATCTTCAGCGCATCCACCGTCTCCTTGACGTCGTGGACGCGGACGATCCGGGCTCCATTCTGAACCGCGAGGAGAGCCGCGGCAACGCTCGCCGCCGCGCGCTCGCCCACGGGCCGCCCCGTGATCTCGCCGAGCATGCGCTTGCGCGAGACGCCCACGAGGAGCGCGTAGCCCGCCGCCGCGATGGACGAAAGCCCCGCGAAGAGCGCGACGTTGTGCGCGAGATCCTTGGCGAAGCCGAAGCCGGGGTCGAGCGCGATGCGGTCGCGCGCGACGCCCGCCGCCTCGAGGGCGCGCGCCCGCCCGACGAGGAAATCGCGCACCTCCGCCACCACGTCGCCGTAGCGCGCCTCGGCCTGCATCGTCTCCGGCGTGCCCTTCATGTGCATCACGCAGAGACCCACGCCGGCGCCCGCCACGGCCTCCACGGCGCCGGGCGCGCGGAACCCGGTCACGTCGTTCACCATCGCGCAGCCGGCGTCGATGGCCTGGCGCATCACGCCGGGCTTCATCGTGTCAACCGAGACGGCGACGCCCTCGCGCGCGAGCGCGCGCACCACCGGGATCACGCGGGCGGCCTCCTCCTCCTCGGGCACCGGCGCCGCGCCGGGGCGGGTGGATTCCCCGCCGACATCCACGAGGTCCGCGCCGTCCGCCGCGAGAGCGAGCCCGTGGGCGATGGCGCGGCCAGGGTCGAGGAAGCGCCCGCCGTCCGAGAAGGAGTCCGCCGTGACGTTCACGATCCCCATCACCCGCGGCCTCGTGAGATCCAGCGTGAACGCGCCGCAGCGCAGCACTGACATCAGCGCCACCCGCCCCATGCCCCGCACTTCTCCGTGCCCTCCGTGATGAAACCAGTGCCTCCATTCCCGCCTCCGCGGGAAGGAACCCGGGTGTTCAAGACGGAGGACACGGAGAGCACGGAGGGCACGGAGGAATGCGGAGAGGGTATGAAAAGGGGGACGTGCGTGGGCTGCACGTCCCCCGGGGGCGCCTCGCGGCGCAGGGTTCAGGCGCTCTCGGCGGGCGTGGTGCTGGCGGGCGGCTCGGCGCTCTTCGCGCCGCCGTCGGAGGGCGGCGTGGTGGGCTTCGCCGCCACGGGCTTGGGCGGGCGCGGCGGCCGGCCTTCCATGATGTCCGAGACCTGCTCCGCGTCGAGCGTCTCCCACTCCAGCAGCGCCTTGGTCATCGCCTCGACCTTGTCGCGGTTCTCCTCGAGGAGCCGCCTGGCCAGGGGGTACTGCTCGTCGATGATGCGGCGGATCTCCTTGTCGACCTTCTGCATGGTCTCGTCGGAGATGGCCTGGTGCGTGGTGACCGAGCGGCCGAGGAAGACCTCGCCCTCGTTCTCGCTGTAGGTCATCGGGCCGAGGACGTCGGACATGCCCCACTCGGTGACCATGCGGCGCGCCATCTCGGTGGCGCGCTTGAAGTCGTTGGAGGCGCCGGTGGTCATCTGGTTCATGAACAGCTCCTCGGCGATCCGGCCGCCGAAGAGCACCGCGATGTTGTTGAGCAGGTAGTCGCGGTTGTAGCTGTAGCGGTCCTGCTCGGGGAGCTGCACCGTGACGCCGAGCGCCCGGCCGCGCGGGATGATCGTGACCTTGTGCACGGGGTCGGTGCCCGGCAGCAGCCGCGCGACGATGGCGTGGCCGGACTCGTGGTAGGCGGTGTTCCGGCGCTCCTCCTCGGGCATCACCATGGACTTCCTCTCGGCGCCCATGATGATCTTGTCCTTCGCCTTCTCGAAATCCTCCATGTCGACCAGGCGCTTGGAGCCGCGCGCGGCGAAGAGCGCCGCCTCGTTCACGATGTTCGCGAGGTCCGCGCCGGAGAAGCCGGGGCAGCCGCGCGCGATGACGGAGGCGTCCACGTCCGGCGCGATGGGGACCTTGCGCATGTGCACGAGCAGGATCTGCTCGCGGCCGCGGATGTCGGGCAGCGGCACCACCACCTGCCGGTCGAAGCGGCCCGGGCGCATGAGCGCGGGGTCGAGCACGTCCGGCCGGTTGGTCGCGGCGATGACGATCACGCCGGAGTTGCCCTCGAAGCCGTCCATCTC
>CAYYFX010000209.1:0-2237 GCA_964471155.1 uncultured Gemmatimonadota bacterium
GAATGGGTGGCCGCTTTCGCCGTGGAATGGCCGGCCGGAAACCGTGGAATACGCACCGCCGACATCGAGAGTTGTCAGTCCCGGCCCCTGGCCCCGAATCACGACGCCACCCCGGGCGAAGACGCACGCCTTGTTCAGGAAGCTCCCGGTCCGGGCGACCACCACCCGGGTGGCTGTCTCCGTCCACGTTCCCGGACCCACCAGCACCGAGTCCCCGGGCATCGCCAAGTCCACGGCGGCCAAGACGGTCGGCAGATCCTCGGGCACGCGCAGCGTCACCGACGGCACAGGGCTTGCTGCGCCAAGCGCCAGGGCGAGCCCAGCCCATGCGCAGGCGAAGCGGCGGGCCGCGCTCACGGGGAGCCGCCGCGGTAGGCCGCCTTCAGCCGCCCCCAGGAGGCCGACTCGATCGCCACGCCGCCGCAGCCCACGCCCAACGCGCCGATCGGCGCGCAGGACGGTGTCGGCGGGAAGAGGCAGGGAGAGTCGTTCCGAACGGTGAAGTCCCGGGCAGCGAAGTCGCAGAAGAGCGGATCGGCCACGAAATCGGTTGGACTCGGCGCGCCCCCGGAACCGAAGTTCCCCGCCAAGTTCTCCCAGAACAGGTTGCACGAACCGGCAATCGTGGTCCCGGTCACGTAGCGGACCGCGGGAGTGGTCGAGTGCGTGACAACGTTGTTGTGGAACGTCCCAACCGCACTGAAGGAAGCAGTGAAGGCGGCCCCGCCGTTGACCCCCCCATGACACCCCACGAAGGTGTTCGAGTGGACATCGTGGCTGCCTGCCTGCACCAGAACTCCACCACCGCTCGAGCTGCCTGGATAGACCGAGTCGTACGCGAATACCGAGAAGCGAATCGTCCCGGTGCTTCCGCTCGCCCGAACCGCGGCCCCGGAACTGGCCTCGGCCACGTTCTCCTGAAACAGGCATCGCTCGACGAGGTACTCCCCGGCGTTCTGCAGGTTCAAGGCTGTGCCAAGACCGGGGCCACGATTGCGCACGAACTGGCAGTCCTGGAAGATCGCGGGACCATCGCCGGGGTCGTAGATCGTCGTGACGCAGTGACCCGTGTTCCCCTCGAATCGGCAGCGAGTCATACGGACCGGGGTGAGATCCACCCGCACCACACCGACCTCGGAGGTGTTCGCCGCCACGTCGCAGTCCTCCATCGTCAGGGGGCAATACAGAACGCCGACGGCAGCACCGCCAAAGCGCTGGTCGTTGCCTTCGAATCGGCAACCTCGGATCACCAAGCCGTCCGAGTACGTCCCAACTGCAGCCTGCCCTCCCTGGGGGCCACGAGCGCCCGTAAGGGTCATCGACTCGACACGCAGGGGCCCCTGACCCGCCCTCGCGAAGAACGTCACGGCACAGGCCAATGGCCCCTCCGAACCTTCCACATCCAGGGTCGTGCCGCCCGCACCCTGGCCCCGGATCACCACACCCCCGCGTGGGAACGCGCAGGACTTGACCTGGAAGGTGCCGTTCGGCGCGACCACCGTCCGCGTTGCCGCATCCGTCCAGACGCCCGGACCCACCAAAACGGTGTCCCCGGGAACCGCCAGATCGACGGCCGCAAGCACGTTGGGGCTGTCTTCCGGAACGCGGATCGTGGCCGCGGCGCATGGCCACGCCACGACCGTCCCGCCCGTCACCAGAAGACCCCCGATCCAGCGCACTCCCACGCTTCTTCCTCCTCGGGCTACCGGGCCGACGGAAGCAGGACGATCTTCCGGGTTGCCCGGAAACCCGGACTCTCGGCCCTGAGGAAGTATACCCCTGCCGCTGCCGTGCCCCCGCCCTCCAAGGACCGATCCCACCGGAGCGGATGGAACCCGGCCGACAGAGGCCCCTCGTGCAGGATCCGGACCCGCCGGCCGCGAACATCGAAGATCGACACGCGAGCCGGCCCCGGACCCGGCGCCCCCAGCGTAAGCGCCACGCTGCCGGATGCCGGGTTGGATCCGTGCAGATCCAAGGACCACTGGTCCGGCAGCCGGATCGCCGCTCCCGCATCGCCAGGCGTCCCCCCCTCGCGATCCTGGTCGGGGGCTGGGGCTTCAACGCCGCGTGCCGCTGCCGCGCCCTCGCCACAGAGCTGTTCCGACGCGAGCGGATCGTCCACGACGATCGTCCCCGGTCCCGGGGCATTCGTCGCCTGGATGTCGCCGGGATCCGTCAGGAGGTCTCCTGTGGAGTTGACCCGCTTTCGTGGACACCAGACCCTTTGGGGAGGA
>CAYYFX010000210.1:0-2156 GCA_964471155.1 uncultured Gemmatimonadota bacterium
CCGGTCCGATCCGGTCCTACCGCATCCACGACGTCCGGGCCCGGGACCCGACAGGCCTGCTCGGCCCTGCGGAACCCCGGCGGCGGCGGGATCCCCGCCTCCAGGGTCGCCCGGTCCGCCCTTCGGGGACCGGCCACGGGTGCGCGGCCGCCCCGGTCGCGGCGGCCAGCCCGGGGACGGGCCCGCTTCCGCAGCCCCGGGGCCACCCGGCGGCGCCGGGCGCCCCGCCGGATTTCCTGCAACCGGGGAGCCCGGTTTGTTACGATCCTCCCGGCAACGCACCGCCCTCCCGGCCCCCCGAGGCTCGCCGCAGGGAGGCATCCATGTTCTCCAGGAACCCCGGGCTCGCCGCCGCGGCGCTTCTTTCGCTGCATGCGGCGATTGCATCCTCCGCCCAGATCGACGTGACCCATGCCCACCGGTGGATCCCCAACGGTTTCGCTCCCCCGCCGGGGCGCGTGGAGGCGTTCATCGTCACCCGCTTCACGGCTTCGGAGCCGGTGACGCTCGCCGAGCCGGACTCCACCGTCACGCCGATCTCCCCGACCGAGTACGAGTGCGTCTTCCCATGGAACTGGAGCGCGGCCAAGTCCGTGCGATTCGTCACCGCGTCCGGCGAGACGCTCGCGGTCCAGGCGGCGCCGGAGCCGAGGTGGGCCCTGGATCCGGCGCGTCACGCGCCGCCGCTGCTCCACGTGCGTACCGACTCCACCGCCCTGTGGGACCCGGAGATCGGCATCTACGTCTGGGGCAACCACAACAACTTCGTGCAGCAAGGAGCGGACTGGGAGCGACCCGCCGTGCTGGACTACTACGGCACGGACGACCTGCCGGCCTTCTCGGAGCCGGTCGGGCTTCGCATCCACGGCCAGGCGAGCCGCTATCTCTCGCAGAAGTCGCTGCGCTTCTACTTCGACGACTACGGCGCCGGCGATGATCTCGTGTACGACGTGTTCGGCTCCCCGCCGACGACGTTCCGCCGGCTGGTCGTGCGCCAGGCCCGCCGTCCCATCTTCGCGATCAACCACGTCTTCGCGAACGGGATCTTCCGGGACCTCGGCCATCTCACGACCCGCGATCGCGCCTGCGTGGTCTACCTGAACGGCGAGTACTGGGGCCTGTACACGCTGTCCGAGCGGTACGACGACGAGTTCATCGAGAGCACGCACGCGCTCGCCGACGACGACTACATCCTGGTCAAGGACGGCGAGATCGAACACGGCGACATCGATGAGTGGTGGAATCTCCTGGACTCGTTCGGATCCGTGGAGGACCCGACCACGCACGCGTGGTTCGCGGGGGTCGAGCAGCGGCTGGACCTCGCCTCCTACATCGACTGGCTCCTGATCAACATCTACTGCGCCACCGCGGACAACGGGTTCGATCGCAATGTGGCCACGCTTCGGCTCGGCGACGGGCCGTGGCGCGTGCTCATGTGGGACGAGGAAGCGTGCTGAACGCCGCCAACATCTACGCGAACCACTTCCGCTTCTACGCGGCGGAGGATGCCGCCGAGTACACGGCGTTCAAGCCGATCATCTTCCCGTACCCGTGGTCGCCGGAGAGGCAGCGGTGGTGCACGATGTTCAACCGGCTCATGCGCAACGTGGAGTTCCGCACGCGGTTCGTGGACCGCGCGCACGAGCTGCTGGATGGCCCGCTCGCGGTAGCCGCCCTCACGGCCCGGCTGGACGCGATCGCCGCCGAGCAGGGCGCCGAGATGCGCGGGGATCACGTGGATCGCTGGGGCGTCGGCGACGTGGACTACGACGGGGAGATCGCGCGCGCGAAGGCCTGGGTCACGGGACGGCGCGGCGTGGTGCTCGGCCAGCTCCCGGGGTTCTTCGAGCACTTCGCCGGTCCGGTGGAGCTGAGCCGGTTCGCCGCGGAGGCCGCCGGCGGCGAGGTGCAGCTCTCCTGGCGGACCGAGCGCGAGCTCGACAACCGGGGCTTCGTCCTGGCCCGCTCCGTGGCGGGCGGGGCGTTCGTTCCCGTCGCGTCGTGGGAGTCGGATCCGGAGCTCGTCGCGCGGGGATCCGCGGGCGCCCCGGCCGAGTACGCCTTCACGGACCCCGCGCCGGTGGCCGGCGCGATCCAGCACTACGTGCTCCATCACGTGGACACGGCCGATTCCGTCCACCTCCATCCCTGGATCG
>CAYYFX010000211.1:0-2107 GCA_964471155.1 uncultured Gemmatimonadota bacterium
GGCGCGGCGGGTGCATCCAGGATGTCCCCGCCCGAGTCGTGCGCGGCGAGCAGGGCCTCCACCCGGGAGCGCAGGAGGGGATCGGGGGCCTCCCGCTCGAGGAGCCGCCGGCGGCCGTCGGCGTCGAGGTCCACCGCCTGGTCGAACAGCTCGCGGAGCCGGTTCCACGACCGATCGCGGTCCATCGGGGGTCCTGGGCGGGAGGTGGCGCGAAGCCGAACGGACCTGCGGATCGTAGGGACGGGGGCGTCCCGCGGTCAACGGGCGTGGTGGCCGCGGGGCCGGATCACCGGAGAAGCGTGATCTTGGCGATCCGCGTCTCGCCGCCGGCCTCCAACCGGACGAAGTACACGCCCACGGACATCGGGCGGCCGTTCCGGTCCGCGCCGTCCCAGGGGACGTCGTACACGCCCGGGTCCTGCGCCTCGTCGCGCAGGATCCGCACCTCCCGCCCGCCGAGGTCGTACACGCCGATCCGCACGCGCTCCCGCCGGGGCAGCTCGTACCGGATGGCGGCCGGCGGCTGGAAGGGATTCGGGTTCGCGCCCTCCAACGGAGTCCGGGCCGCGCGGCACCGGGGATCACGCCGGTGGAGTCGCGCAGCTCGTACACCGCCACCTCGTGGCCGTCCAGGTCCAGGCCCTGGATGCGGTGATCCGCGGTGATCGTGACCTCGCGCACGTCCGCGGGATCGAGCAGGTTCACGAGCGCGCGGTCCCCCGGCGGGAGGCTGGCCACGGTGCCGGTCACGGTGAACCCGCTCCGCGGCGATGCCGACGTGTTCGCCAGGCACAGCACGGTCTGCCCCTCGTCCCTGCGCGCGAAGGCGAGGACCGAGGACCGGGAGCTCTGCAGCGCGTGATGCGCGCCGCGCCGCAGCGCCGACGTGCCGTTCCGCAGGTGGATCAGCCGCTTGTACCACTCCAGCAGCGAGCCCGGATCCTGCGACTGCGCGAGCACGTTCCTCGCGAGATAGTCCGCGTTCACGGGGTACCACGGCGTGCCCGCGGTGAACCCCGCGCCCGCGGCCGTCGACCACTGCATCGGCGTCCGGATGTTCTCGTGCGCGCCGGTGCCGGTCATCCCGATCTCCTCGCCGTAGTACACGAACGGGACGCCGGGCAGCGTGAGGTAGATGCCGGCGGCCACGCGCGCGCGGCCCTCGTCCTGGCCGAGCACGGAGAACGCGCGGTCCTGGTCGTGGTTCGTGAGGAACGTGCCGAACTGCAGGAACGGGTACAGCGCGTACACCTGCGCGGCCTTCGTGGCGAGCCACCCCGCGTCCGCGCCGTTGACCGCGCCGAGCGTGGCGCCCGCCAGGTCGAACTCGAAGCAGATGTCGAGACGGTCGTCGATCACGTACTGGTTCACGATGCTGCTCGCGGTCCACGCCTCGCCCACGGCGAGCGCATCCGGCTTCACCGTGTCCAGGTGCGTCCGGAAGTCCTGCCAGAACTGCAGCGTCTCCGGCGTGTTCTGGAGCTGCCCGCCGTCCTCGTCGATGTACAGCACCGCGTCCAGCCGGAAGCCGTCCACGCCCACCGTGTCCAGCCAGTACGCGGCGGTGTCCAGCATCTCCGCCTTCAGCGCCGGCGTGTCGTAGTTCAGATCCGGCATCCCGCCCCAGAAGAGCCCGTAGTACCAGCCCGACGCGTTCGGGTGCCACACCTGCTGCCCCCACGGGCCGGTGTCGCCGGGATCCGTGGGCGACCAGCGGAACCAGCTCCGGTAGCCGGGGTCGTTCGCGGCGGAGGCCTGGAACCACGGGTGCTGCGACGAGCAGTGGTTCAGCACCAGGTCCACGATCACCTTGATGCCGCGCACGTGCGCCGCATCCAGGAACGCCTGGAAGTCCGCGAGCGTGCCGTAGTCCGGCTCGATCGCGCGGTAGTCCACCGCGTCGTAGCCGTGGTAGCTGGGCGAGCTCGCCACGGGCATCAGCCAGATGCCGCCGATGCCGAGGTCGTCCGTGGTGGCCGGGTCGCCGTCGTTCAGGTAGTCCAGCTTCTGCGTGAGGCCGGCGAGATCCCCGATCCCGTCGCCGTCGCTGTCGTGGAAGCTGCGCACGAAGATCTCGTAGAAGACCGTGTCGTTCCACCAGTGCAGC
>CAYYFX010000212.1:0-2105 GCA_964471155.1 uncultured Gemmatimonadota bacterium
AGTCCCGGCGGAAGCGCCCGAAGCGCGAGCTGCAGTGGTGGGTGGCGGAGACGCGGCTGGAGGACGTGCTGCGCGACGTCGGCCGCCACCTGGACGAAGCGCTCGGCGATGCCGCCGGCGACACGGTCCTCGCGCGCCGCACGCTCGCGCTCCTGCGCGTTCCGCGCGAGACCTTCTATCTGGAAGGCGACGTCACGCGCGAGCACGTGTCCGTGATCCGCCGCTCCACGGCCGTGGACTACCGCGCGCTGGCCGATGCGCTCGCGGCGTTCGCGCCGCTCGTGAAGGCCGATCGCAACGGCCTCACGGACTGGTCCGCGCCGCCGGATCGCGCGACCCCGCTGCCCGCGGAGATCGCGGACGCGGTGGAGGGCACGGTGCGCTCCGTGTTCCTCGTGGAGGACGTGGGCTGGATCGTGGTGGGCGGGGACGGCAACAACCGCTACGACATGTCGCGCCTCGCCGGCATCCTGGAGATGGGCGGGGACGACGAGTACTTCGCCACGGACCTCTGCCTCGGCGCGCGCGCGGTGGTGGATTTCTCCGGAAACGACAAGTACACGGGCACCGCCGACCAGGGCCCGGCGTCCGCACTCCTCGGCGTCACGCTCGTGGACGACCGCGCGGGCGACGACCGGTACGAAGGCGCGCTCCTCTCCACCGGCGCCGCGGCGTTCGGCGCCGCGCTGCTGCTGGACCGCGCCGGCACGGACGCGTACGCGGGGCGCGAGTGGTCGATCGGCGCGGCAATGTACGGCGCCGGCTTCGTCATCGATCTCGGCGAGGGCTCGGACGCGTACCTCGGGGACTTCCTCACCGAGGGCGTGGGAGGTCCGCGCGGGCTCGGCGCGATCGTGGACGCGGCCGGCAACGACCTCTACCGCGCGAACGGCCCCACGCCGTCCGCGTACGGCACGCCGGGCGTGTACCAGTCCTTCAGCCAGGGGATCGGTTTCGGCTTCCGCCAGTACGCGGCGGGCGGGATCGGGCTGCTCGCGGATCTCGCGGGCGACGATCGCTACGAGGCCGGCGAGTTCGCGCAAGGCGGCGCCTACTTCTGGGCGCTCGGCGTGCTGTGGGATCGCGCGGGGCGGGACCTCTACTACGGCAACCGGTACGGCCAGGGCTTCGGCGTGCACCAGGCGCTGGGCGCGCTGCTCGAGGACGGCGGGGACGACGCGTACTGGTCCATGACCGCCGCCAGCCAGGGGTCCGGCTGGGACATCGGCTGCGGGCTGCTGCTGGACGCGGCCGGCAACGACCACTCCCGCTGCGACGGGCTCGGCCAGGGGGCCGCGGCGCAGCAGGCGATCGGGCTGCACATGGACCTGGCGGGGGACGACGTCCGCGAGGCCGGAGGCGAGGTCGTGCAGGGCGCGGCCGGCGGGAACGAGTACCACGCCGCCGAGACCGGGGCGGGCAGCCTGGGCGTCCTGATCGATCGGGGCGGGGAGGACCGGGACTCGGCGGCCGGGCGGAACGCCGCCGCGGGCGCGCGGGGCCGGAGCGGCATCCTCGTCAAAGCCCCGCGCTGATCGACCCGGCCGGGGCCCTTGCCTCATTCGCTTGAATCGCCCGGCGGCCCGCACCTAGCATGTGCCTTCCGGCGGAGCTCCCGCCCGACGCCCCCCCCGGGGCGCCTCCCGTACGACCCCATGTCCGTGGAGGCCACATGATCCGCTCCCTCACCACACGCGTTCTCGCGCTGTCCGCGCTCGGTGCCGCCTTCGCGACCCCGTCCGGCGCGCAGCTCATCACGCCGGCCCTGCTCGAGGGCGACCTCGTCGCGGGCCTGGGCAACGTGACGGTGATCAACAACCTCGCCGTCAACGGGTCCGGAAGCTGGCTCGTCGAGTGCGACACGAACCACGCCGACACGAACACGGACGAGTGCCTCGTCCGCGACGGCCTGCTGTACCTGCGCGAAGGGCAGCTCCTTCCCGCGCCCGCCGGCGCCGGGATCGGCTCCTTCGACGCGATCAACCTGAACGAGAACGGCGACAGCGGCTGGAACTTCTTCCTCGAGAACACCGGCTCCACCACGAACGACTCCGGCATCTACTTCAACACGAGCCTCCTGATCCAGGAGGGCGACATCTCCACCG
>CAYYFX010000213.1:0-2088 GCA_964471155.1 uncultured Gemmatimonadota bacterium
CGGAGGGCGCCTTCCGGGAGCGGCTCTGGACCCCGATCCTCCGGCCGGCGCGCGCGGACGCGCCGGACTCCTCGCAGATCGAGGTCACGCTGCGATGGCCGCGGGGCGTCTTCGATCGCGCGGGACTCGCCGCGCCGGCGTCGTGGACGGCGTCCGCGGGCGCGGGCGAGGAGACCGGGTCCGTGACGGCATCCTGGGTCGGGGACGTGCGCGACGCGGACTTCGCGCTGCTGGCCCCGGGCGCGGACCTGCCCGGCGCGCTGGCGCAGTGGCTCCCCGGCGGGGCCGGCGCGCCGGCGCGGCTGCAGCGGGCGGACCCGCCGGCCGCGTCGGCGCTGCGGACGGGCCGGCGGGAGCGCGCGGCCGTGCTCGCGCCGCTCCTCGCCACGTCGGAGGCGTCGCGGGATCTGGGCACCGAACTCCAGGAGCTCCTGCCGCTGGACGACGATCTCATGGACGAGCTGTTCGACGACTCGGCGACCGACGCCGAGCGCGGCGCGGACGATCGCGCGGCCAACTAGGCGGATTCCCGTTGGAGCCCACGGAGTATCGGAGACTCCGCGAGGAGGAGCGGGACTACTGGTGGCACGTCGGACGGCGGGCCATGCTGTCCGCGATGCTGCGTCGGGGGGTGGCGCCCGACCCCGCGCGCCGCGGCCTGGACATCGGTTGCGGGACGGGCGCGAACTTCGCCCTGCTCGCGCCGTACGGCCGGTTCCTCGGGACGGAGATCGTGCGCGAGGCCTGCACGGACGGGACGGAGGTCCCGCCGCGGCCCGTCGCGCTGGCGCGGGGCGAGCAGCTTCCGTTCGCCGACGGATCGCTGGGCCTGTGCACGATGTTCGATGTCCTCGAGCACGTGGCGGCGGAGGACCGCGTCCTGCGCGAGGTGCACCGCGTGCTCCGGCCCGGAGGGAAGCTGCTGATCTCCGTCCCCGCGTACGCGTTCCTGTGGAGCGACCACGACGTGAGCCTGCACCATCACCGCCGGTACGTGCGCGGGTCGCTGCGCGACGCGCTCGTGCGCAACGGCTTCCGGCCCGAGCGCATCACGTACGCCATGGCGTCGATCCTGCTGCCGGTGGCGGCGGTGCGCTGGGCGTCGAGGCTGCGGCCGCGCCGCGGCGCGCCGGGATCCACCTACGTGCCCACGCCCGAGCCGCTGAACGGATGGCTCGCGGGCATCCTGGGGCTCGAAGCGGCCTGGCTGGGGCGGGCGGATCTGCCGTTCGGGACGTCGGTGCTGGCGCTGGCCGGGCGTCCGTGAGGGCGGAGGCCGTGAGGGGGGAGCCCGTGCCGTGCGGAAGGGGGGACGCCCCGTGACCCGAGTGCCGTTGCCGGCGGAGGTGGTGCGCCGCTTCCGCGCGCTGCAGGAGCGCGCCGCGCAGACCGACCTGCCGGAACCCACCGCCGTCATCCTGGCCACGGCGGGCGCGGACGGGCGCCCGTCCAGCCGCGCGGTCCTGCTCAAGGGGTTCGACGAGCGCGGCTTCGTCTTCTACACCAACCTGGACAGCCGGAAGGCGCGGCAGCTCCGCGAGAACCCGCGCGCCTCCCTCACGTTCTACTGGCCGCCGCTGGGCGAGCAGGTCCACGTGGAGGGGGACGTGGAGCCGGTGACCGACGCCGAGGCCGACGCGTACTTCGCCACCCGCCCGCGCGAGAGCCGTCTCGGCGCCTGGGCCTCCCACCAGTCGGCCCCGCTCACCTCGCGCTGGCGCCTCCTGCGCAACGTGATCGCCGCCGCCCGCCGATTCGGCGCGGGTCCCATCCCGCGCCCGCCGTTCTGGTCGGGGTTCCGCGTCCTGCCGGACCGCGTGGAGTTCTGGAAGTCGGGCCTGCACCGGCTGCACTCCCGGGACGAGTGGACCCTGGAGTCCTCCACCTGGACCACCCGCCACCTCTATCCCTGACCTTGTGGTTCGAAGAATGTGCCTGGTTGGCGCCAAGTCGCCATCTGCCATTCTCTTGCGTCGATCTCCTCGTCAATTCCCCCAAGTCCTTCCGCCGCCCACGCTTCCCCCATCCCGGCCCCAATCTCCGCACCACCTCCGGAGGCCGCCGGATGGGGAAGCGCGGAAGCGCACG
>CAYYFX010000214.1:0-2054 GCA_964471155.1 uncultured Gemmatimonadota bacterium
AACACCGGCGCGCCGGCGGCCGACGCGTCGCGCGAGAAGGACACCTCGAACCGGTCCGACGACACCGTGGGCGCGCGCCGCAGACCCAGCGTGCCCTGCCGCACGCGCACGGGCAGGTCCCACACGTACACGCGCCCCTCCTTGCGCCCCAGCAGCCACGTGAAGTCCGCACCGAGCCCGCCCGCGCGCACGCCCGTGGCGGCGTCGGCGTCCGCGTCGAACAGGAACTCCACGGGGAGGTCGTCCGCGCGGGCCTCGCGGTCCAGCTCCAGGAGGAAGACGAAGCGCCGGTCCGTGGCCACGGCGCGGACGCGCACGAGCTGCGGGCCGGCGGCGTCCTCCGCCGGCGGGAATTCCGCGGCCACGGGAACGTCCGTCCAGTCGGCGAACTCGCCATCCACGAGCGGCGCCGCGGCCGTGCCGGCGATGGCCGCCGTCGTCGGCTGGACCGACAGGGCGGCCGCCAGGAGGGGACCGAGGATCCGCGGTGCGACACGGGTTCGCATGCGCGCAGCATACCCGGCGCCGCGCGCACCGTCCCGCACGGAGACCGCCCTTCGGCCACGGCGCCCGCCCGGCCCCGGACCGGGTGACCTTCCCTGCGGCGGGAATCCCCGCCCCGTGGCACCATGCCCCCCGGCACGGGCTCCCCGCCCGCCCCACCCGAGGAGGCCGCATGACCGACGGCGTGGCCGCTCCCCGCGAAGGCCTCTTCGCGAAGCTCGCGCGCATGGAGCGCGCGTTCTGGATGCTGAACATCATGGAGATGTTCGAACGCCTCGCCTACTACGGCGTGCGCGTGGTCATCCCCATCTACATCGCGCAGGCGGACGAGGCCACGGGCCTCCACTTCACGCAGGTCCAGAAGGGCCAGATCTTCATGCTGTGGGCGCTGGTGCAGACCGGCGTTCCCGTGTTCTCCGGCGGCTTCGCGGACCGGTACGGCTACAAGCGCACGATCGCGGCGTCCATCGCCATCAAGATCGCGGGCTACCTGCTCATGGCCACCCAGCGGGACTTCTGGCCGTTCACCATCGGCTGCCTCGTGCTGGCGTTCGGCACCGCCATCTTCAAGCCCGGCATCCAGGGCTCGCTCCTGCGCACGATGACGAAGGAGAACTCCTCCATCGGCTGGGGCACGTTCTACATGCTGGTGAACGTGGGCGGCTTCCTCGGTCCGCCGCTGGCGCACTACCTCTACGGCGTGTCCTGGCCCATGGTGTTCTACGGGTGCGCCGTCATCGTGTCCTTGAACTTCCTGATGCTGCTCACCTACCGGAACATCGAGGCCGGCGGCGCGCACACCGGCGGCGTGCGGCACGTGGCCGCCGTCACGTTCCGGAACCTCGCGCAGCCGCGACTGCTGATCTTCATCCTCATCATGTCCGGCTTCTGGCTGATGTTCATGCAGCTCTTCGACATGCTGCCGAACTTCATCGTGGACTGGGTGGACTCGTCCGCCATCGTGGCCGCGTTCCACCTGCCGCGGATGTTCACCACGGAGACCCCGCGCGGCACGATGATCGCGCAGGAGTGGATGATCAACGCGAACTCGTTCCTGATCATCCTGTGCGTGGTGGGCATCTCGCACCTCGTGGCGCGGATGCGCCGCGTGCACTCCATCCTCCTCGGGATCACGGTGGCGTCGCTGGGGCTCATGGCCGCCGGGTTCACGATGTCCGGCTGGTTCTGCATCCTCGGCATCCTGTGCTTCTCGGTGGGCGAGATGCTGTCGTCGCCCAAGATGAACGACTACCTTGGCGTGATCGCGCCCGAGGGCCAGAAGGCCCTGTACATGGGCTACGCGAACATGCCCACGGCCATCGGCTGGGCGTACGGCTCGTTCCTCGGCGGGAAGATCTACGACGGGATGGGCGACAAGGCGAACCTGGCGCTGCGCTTCCTCGCCGAGCGGCACGGCATCACGGAGGGCGTGGAGCGGACCGGCGCCATGGTGAAGCTCCAGGAGGTGCTGGGCGTGGACGCCGCCGAGGCCACGCGGATGCTCTGGCACGCGTACGAGCCGTGGCGGCTGTGGATCCCCTTCGCGTCCA
>CAYYFX010000215.1:0-2010 GCA_964471155.1 uncultured Gemmatimonadota bacterium
GTGCTCGAGGCGCTGCTCGCCGACGATCCGGACCGCGCCCGCCGGCAGGTGGGCATCGTGGACGCGAAGGGCAACGCGGCCACCTTCACCGGGACGGAGTGCCAGGCCTGGGCGGGCGGCGAGAAGGGCACGCACTTCACGGCGCAGGGGAACATCCTCACCGGGGAGGCCGTGGTGGCGGAGATGGCGCGCGCGTACCGCGAGACGGAAGGCATGCTCGGCGAGAAGCTGATGCGCGCGCTGGAGGCCGGGCAGGAGGCCGGCGGGGACTCACGCGGCATGCAGTCCGCCGCCCTCCTCGTGGTGAAGGCGGGCGCCGGCTACGCGGGCTTCGACGACCGCTACTGCGACCTGCGGGTGGACGACCACGCCGCGCCCATCGCGGAACTTCGCCGCATCTTCGATCTGTGGAAGGTGCAGGCGCTGATCCAGGAGGGCTACCGGCTCGTGGAGGAAGGGCGCTTCGACGGCGCGCTGGACGCCGGCCGGCAGGCGGTGGCGCTGGACGCCACCGGGGAATCGCACTACCACCTGGCGTGCTATCTCAGCCGCGCGGGGAAGCCGGCGGAGGCGATCGCCACGCTGACCGAGGCCGTGAAGCGCCAGGCCGCGCTCGGCCCGCGTGCCGCCGGGGATCCGGACTTCACGCCGCTGCGGGAGGATCCGGCGTTCCGGGCGCTCACCCCGGCGAAGTAGCGCGCGTCAGCGCAGCCGCACCACGCGTTGCGTCTCCGCGCGTTCGCCCGAGCGCGCGCGGACGAAGTACGCGCCCGCGGCAACGGGCTGCCCCGCGGCGTCCTTGCCGTCCCATCCGAGCTGCAACCGGGCCGCGCTCGTGACGCCGCTCTTGAGCTGGCGGACGCGCCGGCCGGCGGCGTCGAACACCGCCACGTCCAGCTCCGCGCCCGGCCCGGCCTGCACGTCGAACACGGTGGCGCCTCGGAAGGGGCTGGGACGCGGCACGCCCAGCAGCAGCCCGCCGGCCTCCGCCGGCAGCGGCTCCACCCCCACGAACGCTGGATCCGGCACGATCTTCCAGATCTCCCCGAGCGCCGCGCGGTACTCCACCACGTACAGCTCGCCCGCGTCGTCCTCCCAGAAGGACGCCGGGAACAGGATCAGCCCGCCCGGTCCCACGCTCAGCGTGGCCGTCCAGTCCGTGAACTCCGTGACCGTGCCGCCCTCGTACCGGAAGCTCCAGATGCCGGCGGAGCAGTAGTCCGAGTAGAAGTAGTGCCCGTACAGGGACGGGATCTGCGTGCCGCGATACACGTAGCCCCCGGACGCCGAGTTGCAGCCCGTTCCGTGCATCCACGAGTGCACGGGCAGCGTGAGCGAGCCGTCGTTGCAGCCCGTGGGCGGAAGGAAGCAGTCCGGCCCCTCCATGAGATCCCAGCCGTAGTTCCGCCCGCCGGGATGCGACGCCGGCTCGAAGTCGATCTCCTCCCACATGTGCTGTCCGACATCGCCGATCCAGAGATCGCCGGTGAGTCGGTCGAAGCTGAAGCGCCACGGGTTGCGGAGGCCCAGCGCCCAGATCTCGTCGAGCGTGCCGGGGTCCCCCACGAACGGGTTGTCCGGCGGGATGGCGTAGTTGCGGTTCGGGTCCGCGGGGAAGTCGTCCCCGTCCACGTCGATGCGCAGCATCTTGCCGAGGAGCTGCAGGGGATCCTGCGAGCGCCACCCCCCGGTGCCGCCGTCGCCGAAGCCGGTCCAGAGGTAGCCGTCCGCGTCGAACAGGAGGTGTCCGCCGTTGTGGTTCGTCTGCGGCTGCGGGAGCAGCAGCACGTCCTGCCCGGACGCGACGTCCGCGGAGTCCGGGTCGGAGGACACCGTGTAGCGGCGGATCACGGACGTGCCGCTGCCCGTGCCGGTGATGAAGTTCACGTAGAAGTACCCGTTCGTGGCGAAGTCCGGATGGAACGCCAGCCCGAGGAAACCCTGCTCGCCGCTCGCGAACAGCACCTCGGGCGTGATGTCCAGGAACGGGCGCGGCAGGAGCGCGCCGTT
>CAYYFX010000216.1:0-2007 GCA_964471155.1 uncultured Gemmatimonadota bacterium
CCATGCGCGGAATCTACTACGGACTGGTCCCACTGTCACCGGTACAGTCCACTAGTTACGACAAGGCCGTGCATCTCCCGCCCCGTCAGGACGCCCCGGAGCAGCGTCCCCAGGTCAACGTCACCCGTCGTGCCGCCCGGCGTCAGCCGCCCTTCAAGCTGCGGATCGAGATCCGACGCGGAGGCGTACGTCTCGGACGCCAGGACGCGCACGTGAAGCGCGATCTCACGCTCCGAGTCCAGCTCCACGCGCGGCATGTGGAGGCGGACTTCTCCCAGGGAAACCGCGCCGTCGATCGCCGGCGAGCTCATCGGGACCACGACGCACGAGCGCCCGTCCTCCGTGGAGACCAGCTGCGCGCCGCTAAGGGACACCTCCAAGACCCCGGCATGACTCACGCCAGTCATCGCCGCAGCCGCGATCAGTGCCATCGTGAGTACCTGCCTCATCTCGCACCTCCTCCCCGATAGAGTGCCTTCAGCTTCGCCCAACTCTCCGGTTCCACTCCGATCGTCCCACATCCTTCCCCCAACGCCCCGATCTGCCCGCACGTGCCCGAGTTCGCAGGCAGGCAGGGGGAGGACTCGTGCAGGGTCAGATCGCCACCCACCGCGTCGCAGAACAGAGGGTCCGCGAACACATCCGTCTTGAAGGGCGAGTACAGTCCCGCGAAGTCCCCCGCCGCATTGGACCAGAACAGATTGCACCCGCCGAACGGAACGGCGAACTCCGCCCGGTAGGCCGGTCCCCCCGAACTGCCGGCGAGGATGTTACGAGAGGCTGTGGCGAACGTCCCGAGCGCGCCATCCGAGAAGTCCACGACAACGCCGCCCGACGGCGGCGCGACGTTTCCGAAGAACGTGTTCCCCTCGATCGGCCCATTGGACCGCCAGCTGAATACGCCAACGGACCGCGAGCCGTCGTTCGCCCAGAACACGTTGTCCCCGACCACCGCCGTCCCAGCAAAGCCGATCGTGAGGGCGGCTGCGTTGATGACGCTGGAGTTCCCCACGAAGATGTTCCCCGTCACCTCCGACTGCGGCATCTGGATGATCGTCAGGGCCGTGTTCCCGGTGTTGTTCTCGAACACGCAGTCGCGTACGGTCGCACTTAGACTCGCATGTCCGACGATGATCGCTCCGCCATTCATGCACCTGGAAAACCGACAGCGCTCCAGGACGCATGGCCCGTCCAGGGCTCGAAGCCCGCCTCCCTCCAGCGCCGCCTCGCAGTTCAGGAATGAGCAGTTTCGGAGTGTGATCCCCGCGACGTTTGTGAGGACCCCCCCTCCGGCCTGCAATCCGCCGGAAAGGTCGACGAAGTGGCAGTCCTCGACGACGATGTTGGAGCTGGACAGGAAGACTGCGCCTCGGTAGCCGAGCGCTGTGGACGTCACCGCAAACCCTTTGAGAAGGAAGCCGCCAGACCCGACTCCGACACCCTGGACAACCGCAAGGCCCCCCGCCGCTGTATCGACACGGAGCACGGTCATATCCGGCCCACCCTCGGAGACGAGAGCCACGCCTTCCTTTGCCAGTGCCGCGCTCGGCGTGCACGGCGACTCGTCGCAGTTCGAGTACGTCCCAGGTGCCACCAGCACGGAGTCCCCGAACCCCGCGGCCGCCAGGCCCGCCTCCACCGTGGGATAGACCGACGGGACCCGCAGTACGGCCGCGCTCGCGAGCGGCGGAGCGAACGCCCCCAGAAGGACCACCAACGCCGCGCTTCGTCGCATCACCAATGTCCTTATCTCAGCTGCACGATCTTGCGCGTCTCGCGGACCGAGCCAGCATCGAACCGCAGGAAGTAGACGCCGGCCGCCACCCGGGAGCCACCGTCATCGAGGCCACTCCAGTCTACGACATACCAACCCGGGTCCGGGCGGCCCTCGAAGAGGCCGGCCACACGCCGGCCTCCGACGTTGTCAGCGCCAGTGCTAGAAGGGCGTAGAGCGCCGAAGTAGGAAGTCCTCCAAACGCCAGGCATTTTGTCCCCTCGGGTTGGCCA
>CAYYFX010000217.1:0-1974 GCA_964471155.1 uncultured Gemmatimonadota bacterium
CAACTGGGGCTACTACTGCGCCCAGAACATCGCGGACAGCACGGACGCCTTCAAGCCCGGCGTGAACACCCTCTTCGCTCCGTACACGACGCCGAACACGAACTTGTACGGGACAAGCGCGGATGCCCAGCGCCAGATCGTGCCCACGGGCCTTGCCGTGATGAACATCCGCGAGGGCCCGGACAGCAGCTACACGTTCGACATCAAGTGGAACCAGTCGGCGGAGGAGACGTCCGGTGACGTCACCTGGACCGACCAGGTGATCCTGACCGAGGACTTCACGATCGCGGACGGAGACACGGTCACGGTGGCGGAGGACGCCCGGATCCTCGTTCGTGCGGACTCTGCGCTCGTTGGGCGGGAAGGCGTGGACCTCAAGCGCGTGGAGTTCGGTGTCGACGGGCACCTGGAGTTCGAGCATGAGCCCCTCCAACTCGGGGACCGGTTCATCGCGTCCAGTCAGGACACGTCCCTGCGGATCGGCCCGTACGCCGATTCCCTTCTCACCGGTGACGGCCCGCAGCCCGCGGATCACTACGGCCTGCGCCTCCGCCGCGGCGGCACGCTGGGTCAGCACAACGCCACGATCAAGGACGCCCTGTACGCCATCGCGGTGGAGGACACGCTGTTCCCTCCATACTCCTTCGACGGCGGCTCGCACACGATCAAACTCGTGAACAACGAGTTCCAGTTCGGCTTCGATCGCGATGTGGTCGTGCCGCAGGAGAGCACGCTGAGCCTCAAGGCGGGCTGGAAGCTCGGTTTCGGCACGCGGGCAGGCGGGGCGGACCAGGAGAACCTGGGAGACTACCCGACACTCGCGGAGCTTCTCATCCGGGGCAACGTGGACTTCCAGGGGGAGAACTACTACAACCCGGTGAGCCTCCTCGCCGCGCAGTTCCCCTACGACGCGCCTACCGCGACGGGGTGGTGGGGCGGAATGAAGGTGGACGCGTACCCTCCGTCCGGCGGGGTGTGCGCGGACTCGCGCGTGGTAGACTTCACGTTGTTCCGGGACGCGAAGATCGGGATCGCCCACCTGGACTCGTGCTCGATGATCCTGAACTGGCCGCTCTTCGAGAACAACGAGGACGCGGACATCTACTTCGACCGAGACGTCCGGATCCCGGAAGGTCGCTTCTGGGACCTGCGGGCGCCGACGCGGGTGGTGTTCCAGGCGGACTCGAGCGCCTGGGACTTCACGGGCGGCGAGCCGGGCCGGGTGGACATCTTCGGGCTCGGGAACGTGGAGATGCGCCGGCCGGAGAGCGTGGCCTCGCCGGACGACTTCATCTGGTTCCAGAGCACGGCGATGGACTCGGTGAACGGGGATGATTGGGGAACCCTGCTCTTGTACCCGTCGGCGGGGCGCTGCGCGATCGAGGATGCGGACTTCGGGTTCGCCGTGAACCCGATCTTCCTCTGGGCGCCCGACAGCCTCTCGGTGGTGGCGAACACGCGGGTTCACCACTTCGCGGAGACGGGGATCTGGGTGCTGGGGACGCCGTACCAGGGCGCGGTGATCGACTCGTGCGTCGTGGAGCGCGGGGTCGGCCTGCTCGAGTCGAAAGGGGACATCGGGATCCTGCTGGATCAGGCGGACGAGGTGAACCTGGTCGAGACCGAGGTCTCGCTGGAGGGCCTGGACAAGAGCACCGGGGGCACCGGTGTGATCCTGGTCTGGGGGAAGAACTTCTGCCAGACGACCCCGCAGGATCACCAGACAGTAGTCCTGCAGGACAACCGCTTCTTCGGGCCGCTGAGTCCGCAGAGCGGAACGGCCTACGCGGGACTGAAGCTGGACTGGGTCTGCGGGTCGCAGGACCGGGAGATCGACATCCTCGAGAACTGGATCGAAGGCTGGAAGCACGTGGGCATGGAGTACGTGCAGACGGCGGATGTTCAGGTGAGCTGCAACCTGGTCCGGGGCGGGAACAACGCGGTGGACGTGTACCGGGACAGCGATCCGACGGG
>CAYYFX010000218.1:0-1945 GCA_964471155.1 uncultured Gemmatimonadota bacterium
CGCCGGAGCTGTTCGCCGAGTGGCGCGACAAGGACCCGCTGCGCCGCTACGACCGCGTGCTGGAGGCCGAGGGCATCCTCACGCGCGAGGAGCGGGACCGGCGCGTCGCGGCGATCAAGGCCGAGATCGACGCGGACGCGGACTTCGCGGTGGCCTCCCCCGCGCCGGATCCGGACTTCGCGTTCGGCCGCGTGTACGCGGACGACGCCGGTCCCGGCGCGCGCCCGGCCGAGCCCTGGGGCCCGGACGGCGCCAGCCGCCCCGGCCGCGCGGGAGGTGCCTGATGGCGCTCGTCACCTACATCGACGCCATCCGCGAGGGCATGGCCGAGGAGATGCGCCGCGACCCGTCCGTCCTCCTCCTCGGCGAGGACGTGGGGATCTACGGCGGCGCGTTCCGCGCGTCCGCGGGATTCCTGGAGGAGTTCGGCCCGGACCGCATCGTGGACACGCCGATCTCGGAGAGCGGCATCGTCGGCGTGGCGGTGGGCGCGGCGATGAACGGCATGAAGCCGATCGCGGAGATGCAGTTCATCGACTTCCTGTCGAACGCGTTCAACCAGGTCGTGAACATGGCGGCGAAGGCGCGGTACCGCTGGAACGCGGGCGTGCCGCTGGTGGTGCGCGGCCCGTGCGGCGGCGGCGTGAGCGGCGGCCCGTACCACTCCCAGAACGTGGAGAGCCACTACCTGTCCACGCCGGGGCTCAAGATCGTGGAGCCGGCCACCGCGTACGACGCGAAGGGGCTCATCAAGGCCGCGATCCGGGACCCGGATCCGGTGTTGTACTTCGAGCACAAGTTCCTGTACCGGCGGATCAAGGAGGAGCTCCCGGAGGGGGACTGGACGGTCCCCATCGGCAAGGCCCGGATCGCGCGCGAAGGCGAGGACCTCAGCGTGATCACGTTCGGCGCGTGCGTGCACCATGCGCTGGAGGCCGCCGGCGAGCTGGAGCAGGAGGGCGTGACCATGGAGGTGGTGGACCTCCGCACGCTGCTCCCGATGGACCGGGACGCCATCCACGCCACCGCGCGGAAGACGAACCGCGTGATCGTGTACCACGAGGCGCAGCGGACCGGCGGCATCGGCGCGGAGATCGCGGCCATCCTGGCCGAGGAGTGCTTCGCGTGGCTGGATGCCCCGGTGATGCGCGTGACCGCGCCGGATTCGCCCGTTCCCTACGCCCCGCCCCTGGAGGCCGCGTTCCTCCCGGGGAAGGACGCGCTGCTCACGGCGGCCCGACGGATCGCCGCCTTCTGATGTCTGTCTTGACCAGGATCGAACCCGCGACTCGAGGAGGGACCCGATGGACGTCGTGATGCCGCAGATGGGCGAGAGCATCGCCGAAGGAACGATCGTCAAGTGGCTGAAGCAGCCGGGCGACAAGGTCGCCAAGGACGAGCCCCTCTTCGAGATCTCCACGGACAAGGTGGACGCCGAGATCCCGTCGCCGGCGGACGGCGTGCTGCAGGAGATCGTGGTGCCGGAGGGCACCACCGTGGCCGTGAACACGGTCGTGGCGAAGATCGAAGGCGCCGGCGCGGGGTCGGCGCCCGCCGCGCCGGCGAAGCCGGCCGAGCAGAAGGCGGAGGCGAAGGCAACGCCGAAGGCCGAGCCGACGCCGGAGGCGAAGCCCGCGCAGGCCTCCGCCCCGCCGGCTCCGGCGCCCGCGCCCGCGCGTCCGGCGCCGTCGCCGGAGCCCGCGCGCTCCGAGGCCGCCGTGGCCACGATGGAGGAGCGGCTCCGGGTGCGCTCCTCGCCGCTCGTGCGCAAGATGGCGGCCGAGCACGGCGTGGACATCACGCAGGTCGAGGGCACCGGCATCCAGGGCCGCGTGACCAGGCAGGACCTGGAGCAGTACCTGGACCGCCTGGAGAAGGGCGGCGCGCCGGCGCCGGCCGCCGGCGCGCGCGCGCCGGCGCCCGCGCCGGCCGCACCGGCGCACGC
>CAYYFX010000219.1:0-1893 GCA_964471155.1 uncultured Gemmatimonadota bacterium
ATGGAGTTCGACCTGCCCCATTCGCCGGAGAAGGTGTGGCGCGCGCTCACGGAGCCCGCGCTCCTCGCCGAGTGGCTCCTGCCCGTGATCGGATTCGACCTGGCGCCGGGGGCGCGGTTCACGTTCAAGACGCAGCCGTACCCGCAGTGGGACGGCACGGTGAGCTGCCGGATGCTCGAGATCGAGCCGCAGCGCAGGCTCCGCTACACGTGGGAAGTCCCGTTCCTGACCACCGTGGTGACCTTCACGCTCACGCCCACGGCCAGCGGCACGCGCCTGTCCCTGGTGCAGTCTGGATTCCAGCCGGACCAGAAGCGGGAGTTCGGCGGCGCGCGCTACGGCTGGAAGATGATGGGGGAGAAGCTCGTCCACCTGCTCGAGAGGATGTCATGAACCTCAACCGCGGGATCCGGCAACTCCACCGGTGGCTGTCCATCGTGTTCACGCTGACCGTGATCGTCACGTTCGTTCTCTTGCAGCAGGAGTCCCATCCCGAGTGGGTCAGCTACATGGCGCTGCCCCCGCTCTTCCTGCTTCTCCTCACGGGGCTGTACCTGTTCGTCCTGCCCTACCTCGCCCGGCGGAGCGCGCCCCGATGAGCCCCCCGAAGAGCAGCCGGGGCGCGCGGCGTGCGCCGGCCGGGGAGCCGGACGGGGACTGGCGCGTGGACACGCTCGCCCGCATGCGCGCGCTCATCCTGGAGGCGGACCCGGAGATGATCGAGGAGCGGAAGTGGAAGAAGCCGTCCAACGGGATGCTCGGGGTCCCGGTCTGGTCGCACGACGGGATCGTCTGCACCGGGGAGACCTACGCGAAGGTCGTAAAGCTCACCTTCGCCCACGGCGCCTCGCTCCCGGATCCGTCGCGGCTGTTCAACGCCAGCCTGGAGGGCGGCACGCGCCGGGCGATCGACATCCGCGAAGGGGAGACGGTCCCGGCGCGCGCGTTCAAGGCGCTCGTGAGGGCCGCGGTGGCGCGGAACGCCGCGGTGGCGAAGGAGCGGTCCTGAGGTCGTCGCGGCAGGGTGAACCCGCCGGCGCAGGGCCGGATGTCTCAGGGATCTGGCCCCCCGCGCCCTCGCACAAATCGGAAGTGGCACTTCCGATTATCATGACAATCGGAAGTGCGCCGCGTAGCCCCTCGGAGAGGGAGGCACCATGGTCGCCTGCGGCGAGACCGCCTCGGCAACGAAGATGAGGTCCTCCGAGGACGCCTCCAGCTTGCCCGCGCGGTAATCGCCGTGCAACGCGCGCACCGCCAGGCCGCTCCGCGCGAGCAGGTGCTCGAACTCGAAGCGGTGGAACCACCGCCACCGCATCGGCGCATGGTCCCGGCGGATGCGCCGGCCGCCCCGGTAGACGTCCCACCAGTAGTCCAGCACGCCCATCTGGTTCGGGACATCCGCGCGCACGCGGAAGCGCTGCACGACCTTGTGGCCGGTGCGGGCGTCCTTCCGCTCGTACGAGAGCTGCACCTTGCCGGCGTTCGTGGCGAGGTCCGCGAGATCGGGATTCCACAGGTTGATCACCACGATGCCGTCGGGCTTCAGCCGCGTGCGGATGCCGCGCAAGGCCGCGAGTTGCCGCTCCACCGTGTACAGGTGGTTGAAAGAGCGGAACGGCACCAGCACCGTGCCGAACTTCCCGCGCACCGTGAGCCGGCTCATGTCCTCGTGCACGAACGTCAGTCGCTTGCCGGCGTCGCCCAGCCGCGCCTTCCGCGTCTCGGCGCGCTTCAGCATCTCGCGCGAGAGGTCCACGCCGACCACGTCATACCCAGCCTTCGCCAGGTGCGCGCTGATGCGGCCGGTGCCGGCGCCGAGCTCCAGCACCGGGCCACCGCCCTCCCGCACGCGCGCCAGGTAGTAGGGGAGATCGGCGCGGAAGCGGCGCT
>CAYYFX010000220.1:0-1857 GCA_964471155.1 uncultured Gemmatimonadota bacterium
ACGAGGAGAGCGGCCGGCACATCATGCACCTGCAGCGCGCGGTGGAGCCGCACGATCTCTTCGTCCGCACGATCGGCCTGGGGCCGCAGGTGCGCACCGTCCTGTACGACCCGTCCGCCCCGCTGCACGACCGCTACACGATGGTGCGCAACGTGGTGGGGGACGACGACGCGTCGCTCCTCGCGGACATGGTGCTCACGATCAACGCGTTCTTCGGCTGGGACTTCAACTCCTGCGAGTCCTTGCGCGGCACGGACGGCACGTGGCACCCCATCGACTTCGCGAACCCGTGCCCGGACTCGCAGGTCACTTCGTTGCACTACCACTTCCCGTGGCTGGTCACGGCGAACCTGCGCTGGGCGCTGTTCTGCGCGGCCACCGGGCGGCGCAAGTCCGCGAACCAGGACTGGGCGCCGTACTTCGAGATCGCGGCGAGCGGCGCGTCCACCCGGGAGAAGCTCCGCGGCTACGCGGCGCTGGCCCACCGGCAGTTCGACACGGACGGATTCGAGGACTTCTGCCGCACGCACCTGCCGCACCTGGGCGAGGTGGCGCACGAGTTCTTCGGCACGGACACGGCGAAGGACGCGGTGCGGAAGAAGGTGCAGGCGCTGTACCCGGCGCACGAGGTGGAGAAGTTCACCGAGCTGTTCTGGGAGCGCGTGCAGAAGTGGCGCGGCGAGGAGGGGCGGGAGCCGGCCGTGCTGGCTCCGCCGCGCCCGGCCGCCACGATCCCGGCTGCCCCGAGGGGAGCGGGGACCGGCGGCAAACCTCAAGCGAAGGCGCCGGCGAAGGGCGGGGCGAAGGCCGCGAAGTCCGGGGAACCCAGCGGCGCCAAGGCCGGGGCCGCCAAGGCCGCGAGGCCGGCCGCGCGCGACGGGGCCAAGGCGAGGACGGGGGCGAAGCCGTGAAGGAGCGGACCACCTGGCGGTCGGACCGCCTCGGCGAGGACCTCACGCTGGTGCGCTGGGGCGCGGTCGGCAAGCCGGTACTCCTGTTCGCGACGGCCGGCGGCGACGCGGAGGAGGTGGAGCGCTTCCACCTCGTGGCGTCGGCCGCCGACCTGCTGGCCGCCGGCAAGGTGAAGCTGTACTCCGTGGACAGCGTGGCCGGGCGCGCCATGCTGCGCGGGGACGGCAAGCCCGCCCACCGCGGCGCGAAGCAGGACCAGTTCCAGGAGGCCATCTACCACGAGGTGGTGCCGGCCATCCGCGCGGACTGCAAGGATCCGCAAGCCACCGTGATCGCGGCCGGCTCGTCCATCGGCGCGTTCAACGCGCTGGCCTGCGTGGTGCGCTACCCGGACGTCTTCTCGCACGCGCTGTGCATGAGCGGCACGTTCGAGCTGCGGCGCTTCACCAAGGACGGGGATCCGGGGCCGCGCTTCTGGTCGTCGTCGCCGCTGACGCTGCTCGGCCGCGTCAGCGAGCCGCACCTCGCGGCCCTGCGGCAGCGCTTCGTGCTGTTCGCGTCCGGCGAGGGCGAGGCGGAGGACATCGGCGAGTCCTGGCGCGCCGCGAAGCTGCTCGGGGACAAGGGCGTCCCGAACCGCGTGGACTCCTGGGGCAAGGACTGGAAGCACGACTGGCCGCTGTGGCGGAAGATGTTCCCGCAGTACCTCGCGGAGCTCACCGCGAAGGACGCGGCGCCGGCCCGGGGCTGAGCGGGGGATCCGCGAGCCGCCCCAGGAAGAGGATCGCTCCCGAGCCGCGGTCCCGGATCACGAAGAGGAACGGCCGGTCGGCCCGCACCACCGGAACGAACGGAATGGTGTCGATCACCGGGGAAGAGCCGCGCAGTTCCGACGCCATGACGGCGGCGGCCTCCGTGCCCCGCTCGTTCACCTCCACGTATGCC
>CAYYFX010000221.1:0-1853 GCA_964471155.1 uncultured Gemmatimonadota bacterium
GACCCGCGCGGCCACGCGCCCGCCGCGCAGCACGGTGATCCGGTCGGCGAGCGCGAGCACCTCGTCCAGCTTGTGGCTGATGAAGAGCACGGCGGTCCCGTCCGCCACGAGGCGCCGCACCGTCGTGAACAGGTCGTCCACCTCCGCCGGTGCGAGGACCGCCGTCGGCTCGTCCAGGATGAGGAGCGACACGTCGCGCGCGAGCGCCTTCGCGATCTCCACGCGCTGCCGCGCGCCCACCGGCAGGTCGCCGCAGCGCGCCTCGGGATCCAGCGCCAGCCGATGCCGCGCGGCCAGCTCCTCCACGCGCGCGCGGGTCCGGCCCGGGTCCAGCGCGAATCCGGACTGCCGCGGGTCCGCGAGCGCCACGTTCTCGGCCACGGTGAGCGCGTCCACGAGCATGAAGTGCTGGTGGACCATGCCGATCCCCAGGGCGAGCGGATCGCGCGGGGACGCGAACTCGACCGGGACGCCGCGCCACTCCAGCCGCCCGGCATCCGGCGCGAGCCGCCCGAAGACGAGGTTCATCAGCGTGGACTTCCCGGCGCCGTTCTCGCCGAGGACGGCGTGCACCTCGCCGGGACGGACCTCGAGGTCCACGTCCTCCAGCGCGGTGACGGCGCCGAAGCGCTTCGTCAGCGCGCGGGCGGCGAGCAGCGGCGGGCTCAAGGCACGGCGGCGGTCGGGTCGAGTTCGCCGGAGGAGATCCTCGCCTCGAGGTCGCGGGCGAGCGCGGCGATCGCGGGAGGGAGCGAGGCGGCCTGCTCCGGCCGGACGGCCACGGACACGACGCCGTCGGCCGCTCCCATCGCGACCGCCGCCGGCACGTACGTGCCGTCCTGCACGCGCCGCGCGATGGCGAGGTACGCCGCGGGCACGTCGAGCACGGCGCTGGCGAACACGGCGCCGGGCACGACCTCGTTCTGGTTCTTGTTGGAGCCGAGGGCCCACACGCCGTCGTGGGCGGCGGCCGCCTGGAACACGCCGAGCCCCGCCTTGTCGGCGTTCTGGAACAGGAACCGCGCGCCCTGCTCGATCAGCGCCTCGGCGTGCTCCCGCCCGAGCGCCACGTCGTTCCAGCTGCCGACATACTTCGTGACGACCCGGAACGCGGGATCGACGCTGCGGGCGCCGTTCACGAACCCGTCGAAGCCGGGCTTCAGCGACGGGATCTCCTCGCCGCCGATCATGCCAGCCACCCGCGTGTCCGACAGCGACGCCGCCAGCGCGCCGAGCACGTACGTGGCGTCCTCGAGCTTGAAGTGCACGGCCCCCACGTTCGGACCGGCGGTGTCCCCCGCGATGACGACGAACGTGGTCCTCGGGTAGTCCGGGGCCACGCGCAGCGCCGCATCCTGGAACTCGTAGGCGTGGCCGAACACGAGGTCGTACCCCTCGCTCGCGAACTGCCGGAAGCTCTCCTCGAACGCGGACTTGTCCAGGCTCTCCACCTTCGCCGTCCGCGCGGAGAGCTCCTCCCCGATCCGCTGCACGCCTTCCCAGGCGCTCTGGTTCCACCCGTCGTCCGAGATGGGCCCGGTGAGCAGCACCGCGACGCGGAAGTCGTCGGCCGATCCCGCGGGCTTCCCCCCTTCACGCGGCGTGCACGCGGGGAGCGCGAGAAGGACGGCAAGGCCCACGAACGACACGGATCGCGCGCCGAACGGAATCGATCGCGTCACAGCAGCCCCTCCGGAGCGGACGGCGGATCTTCCGCACGCGGCGCGCGAGGTGTCAAGCGAGGGAGCCGCGGGCGCGGCGGCCGGAACGAAGCGCGGGCGTGAGTCGGCGCGCACGCCGCCCCCCCAACGCCCGCTTCGCGACGACCGCGACGGCTCCCGGCGTACCGCGAC
>CAYYFX010000222.1:0-1728 GCA_964471155.1 uncultured Gemmatimonadota bacterium
TGCCGCCGCCGCCGCGCATCTCGGGGAACAGCAGCTTGCGGTACACGCGCTCGAATTCCAACTCCAGCCGGCTCTCCACGCGCCACGTGCGCGCGATGTGCTCCCGCAGCTCCGCGTTCAGCTCCGCCACGAGCGTCTCGCCCGCCCGTCGCGCCGCCGGCGCGTCCGCCGCGCCGGATTCCACGAACAGGCTGTCCGTATCCCCGTACAGCACGCGAAGCCCGCGCGCCTCCACCCGGGACTTCGCCTCCAGCAGGATCGTCCGCCCGAAGGACGTGATCGCGTTCGCGATGTCCGGCGCGAAGAAGCGGCACGCCGGCGTCCCGAGCACGCCGTAGAACGAGTTCATGAGGATCTTGATGGCCTGGCTCTTCACGGCGTCGCCGGTCCGCTTCGCCGCCTCGCGCTGCGGGAAGAGGTCGTCCAGGATCGCGGGCAGGATGCCGGGCTCGCGCGAGAACTCCGCGCCGTTCGGAGCACGGATGGGGCCGGCCGCGGCGCTCGATTCCGCGTTCGGATCCCCCGCGGAAGCCGCGTCCGCTTCCGCACCCCGCCGGCTCGTCCGCCCCGTCCACCCGAGCGGATCGATCTGGAACGTGCGGATCACGCTGGGGTACAGGCTCTTGAAGTCCATCACGACCACGTTCTCGTGCAGGCCGGGCACGGGCTCCAGCACGTGGCCGCCGCCCATCCCCTCGGAGAACCGCGCGCTCTCCACGGTCGGCGCGGCGATCCGCCGGCGCCGGAGCTCCGTCAGGTACAGGAAGTCGAAGGACGCGATGCTCGCCGCCACGCGATCCGGCGTCATCCCGGTGAGCCGGCTGCGCTCCACCGCCAGCTCCACGAGCCGCAGCTTCGCCAGGATCTCGAGCACCAGGTGCGCGTCGCGGCGGTTGTACTCCACGAAGCGCGGCCGGTCGTACCGGAACATCTCCAGGATCTCGGCCGCGCGGTCGTCGCCGGTCACGGTCTTCCCCTCGCCCAGCACCTCGCGCGCCACGGAATCCAGCGAGTAGCTGTCGTAGCGGAGGAACGCGCCGCGCACGAGGTCGATGCCGTCCAGCACCACGCGGCCGGTCACGCGCGCCTCGCTCCCGCCGCGCGGCGACAGGGACGATCGCAGCACCAGCGGGTCCCGCCCGCGCCCGAGCACCATCGGCACCCGGTGCATCTCCCCGATCCGCTGCAGCACGGAGAGGTCGAAGTCCACGACGTTCCACCCGGTGATCACGTCCGGGTCGATCTCCCGCACGCGCGTCACCACCGCCTCGAGCAGCTCCCGCTCCGTGAGGTACGGCCGTGCGCCGTCCGGGCACGTGAAGTTCTGCGGCGTGAACAGGTGAACCTCGTCCGCGCCGCCGCCGGCCAGCGCCACGGACAGGAGCCGCCGCGCCCGCGGATCCGTCTCGATGTCCACGGACAGCACGCGCAATTCCGGCGTCCAGTCCGCCGGCGCGATCTCCGGGTCGTCGAAGACGACGTCCACGCCCTCGCGCACCGCGGTCCCCTCGCGCGACGCCCCCTCGATCGAGAGCGCGCCACGGATCCCGCGGTCGATCAGCGGGCGGTAGGCGAAGCGCACGTCCGCCTCGAACGTGCGCACGCCGGCCTCGTGCAGCGCGTTGCGGAGCGCCGGCACGTCGGACGGAACGCGCACGGCCACCTCGGCCGCGGGCTCGCCGGTCCACACGGTCGCGTCCGCCTCGCGCGGCGCGGCGCCCACCGAAC
>CAYYFX010000223.1:0-1722 GCA_964471155.1 uncultured Gemmatimonadota bacterium
CGAGATAGGCCCGCAGCAGCGCCCTCGTCACCGGCCCCGGCCGCCCGTCGCCGACGACCGCCTCGCCGATGCGCGTGACCGGCGCCACCTGGATCGTGGTGCCGGTGAGGAAGACCTCGTCGGCGGTCTCCAGCCGCTTCCGCGCGAGGCGGTCCTCCTGCACGCGCCGGCCCGCGGCGCGGGCCAGCTCCAGTACGACGTCGCGGGTGACGCCGCCGAGGATCCCCGCCGACAGGGGCGGCGTGACGAGGCGGTCCTTCTCCACCGCGAACACGTTCGCGGCCGCCGCCTCCACGATCGCGCCCGTCTCGTCCGCGAGCAGCACCTCCATGGCCCCGGCCTCGCGCGCCTCGTTCCGTGCGAGCAGGGAGATCTGGTAGTTCGTGGACTTCACGCCGGCGAGCGGCCACGCGGACCAACGCGCGAACTGCGAGTACGCCACGCGGATCCCGCGCCGCCGCCGCGCGTCGCCGTCGGGGTCCAGGGCGTCGGCGGTCACGAGCAGGGTGGGCTGGCCCGCGGAGGAGAGGTCCAGCCGGCGGCCGAGCCGCCCGCGCGTGATCGTGACGCGGACGAGCGCGTCGGCCGCGCCGTTCGCCGCGATCGTCTCGTCGATGGCGCGGGCGACCGCGTCGCCCGGCGGCAGCGCGAGCGACAGCCGGGCCGCGCTGCGCGCGAGCCGCGCGAGGTGCCGGGGGCGCGCGAACACGCGGCCGCCGTACGCCCGCATCGTCTCGTAGATCCCGTCGCCGTACAGGAATCCCGCGTCGAGCGCGGACACGCGCGCCTCGTCCGCCGGGACGATCCTCCCGCCGCAGTGCACGAAGGGTCCGCTCATGCCGTCCTCCCCGGCCGCGCCGCCTCGAGGTCCGCTCCGAGCGCGAGCGCGAACGCCCGCGCCTTCAGCTGCAGCTCCCGCCACTCCGCCGCGGGATCGGAGTCCGCCACGATCCCGCCGCCCGACCCGAAGGAGAATACGCCTCCTTCGAGGACTCCGGTACGGATGGCCACGGCGAAGTCCGCCGAGCGGTCGAACCCCAGCCACCCCACGGCGCCGGTGTACACGCCGCGCGGCGCGGGCTCCAGGCCGCGCAGGATCTCCATCGCGCGCCGCTTCGGCGCGCCGGTGATCGAGCCGCAGGGGAACACGGCCGCGAGCGCGTCCAGCGCGTCGAGTCCGGGGCGCAGCCGCCCCTCGATCGTGGACACGAGGTGGTGCAGGTGGGGGAAGGACTCCACGCCGGCCAGGCGCGGCACGCGGATGGTTCCCGGTTCGCATACCTTGCCGAGGTCGTTGCGCAGGAGATCCGTGATCATGAGCAGCTCCGCGCGGTCCTTCGCCGAGGCGAGCAGCGCGTCCGCGAGCGCCGCGTCCTCGGCGGGGTCCGCGTCGCGCCGCGACGTGCCCTTGATCGGCCGCGTCTCCACGTCCCGGCCGCGCGCCGCGAGGAGGCGCTCCGGGGAGCACGAGACGATCGTGCCGTGGTCCGTCTCCAGCAGCGCGGCGTACGGCGCGGGATTGTCCCGGAGCAACCGCTCGAAGAGGTCGGCGGCGCCGCCGGGCGCGGGCACCTCGAAGCGGACGGTGAGGTTCGCCTGGTAGATGTCGCCGCGGCGGATCGCCTCGAGGATCTCCGCGCAGGCGGCGGCGTGCGCCGCGGCGTCCAGGCTGGCGCGCGGGGCGGGCCGGGCCGCGGGCGGCCCGGTCGCGGGCGGCAGCGG
>CAYYFX010000224.1:0-1705 GCA_964471155.1 uncultured Gemmatimonadota bacterium
GTGTGCGCGAACGCGCGGTCGCGCGCCTGGCTCGTCCTCACGCTGGCGGGGACGGGCGCCGTGTTCGGCGCGGCGCTGCTCGTCCTCACCGGGGTCGACCCGTGGGAGTGGCGAGGCGCCTTCGCGCTGGCGGGAGAGCCTCCGCACCTCCGGCTGGACGCCCTGGGTGCGCTCTTCCTCGTGCCCCTCGCCGTCGTGGGTGCCGCGGGCGCGGTGTACTCCCGCGAGTACTGGCCGGACCGCCGGGTCGGGGCGTCCGCGGGGCGCGGGCGCGCGTGGTGGAGCGCGCTGCTGTTGAGCATGGGCCTCGTGCTGGTGTCGGCCAACGGGCTGCACTTCCTCGTCGCCTGGGAGGCCTTCGCGATCAGCGGCTACTTCCTGATCACGCTCGACCGGGAGTCGCGGGAAGCGCGCTCGGCGGGTTGGCTGTACCTTGCGGCCTCGCACGCGGGGACGCTCGGGCTCTTCGCGTTCTTCGCGGGTCTCGCGGCGGGCACGGGGAGCTGGGACCTGCATGCGCTGCACGATCACGCCGAGCTGGCTCCGCTCTTCTGGCTGGCGCTCTTCGGATTCGGCGCGAAGGCGGGGTTCCTCCCGCTGCACGTCTGGCTGCCGCCCGCGCACGCCGGCGCCCCGAGCCACGTCTCCGCGATCATGTCCGGGGTCGCGATCAAGATGGGCGTCTACGGCATCGTGCGCTTCAGCGGGTGGCTGCCCCTTCCCGCGGGGGCCGGTGCCACGCTTCTCGCGCTGGGGGCCGCGAGCGCCGTGCTGGGCATCGTGTTCGCCCTGGTGCAGGGCGATCTCAAGCGGCTCCTCGCCTACTGCTCGGTGGAGAACGTGGGCATCATCCTCGTCGGCGTCGGCGCGGCCCTCGTGGCGGCGACCCATGGCGATCCGCCCTGGGGAAGGCTGGCGCTGGCCGGCGCCCTCCTGCACGTCTGGAACCACGCGGCGTTCAAGGCGCTCCTGTTCCTCGGCGCCGGGTCGGTCCTGCACGCCACCGGCACGCGGGAGATGAGCCGGCTGGGCGGCCTGGGGCGCGCGATGCCGTGGACCGCCGGGCTCTTCGTGCTCGGATCGCTCGCGGTGTGCGGACTGCCGCCGCTGAACGGGTTCGTGAGCGAGTGGATGATCTACCTGGGGTTGTTCGAGGCGGCGTCCGGCCGGGGAGCCGCCGCCGGGGCCGCCGCGGCGGCGGCGATCCTGCTTGCCGTTGCCGGCGCCGTGGCGCTGGCCACCTTCGCGAAGGCCGGAGCGATCGTGTTCCTCGGGTCGCCGCGCACGCGGGCGGCCGCGCAAGCGCACGAGGCCGGCCCGCTCATGCGAGGGCCGATGCTCGCGCTCGCGACGATCTGCGGCGCACTCGGGATAATGCCGCTCGTGTTCTGGCCCGCCGTGTCGCGGGCCGTGGGCGCGTGGGATCCGGCATGGTCGTTCCCGGAGCCGCCGGCCCCGCTGGCTGCGCTGGGTGCATTCCAGATCGCGCTGGCGATCGCGGGCGTCGCGGGCGGGGCGTGGCTGGGCCGCATGGCGCACCGGAACGGCGTACGGCGCGGTCCCACGTGGGACTGCGGGTACGCCGCACCCACCGCGCGCATGCAGTACACGAGCGGTTCGTTCGCCGGCATCCTCGCCGGCTGGCTCGCCCCGGTGCTGGCCGCCGGCCGCACCGAACGCCGCCCGCGCGGTCCGTTCCCGGATC
>CAYYFX010000225.1:0-1651 GCA_964471155.1 uncultured Gemmatimonadota bacterium
TGCGTGAACGCCGTGGCCGGCGCGGGGTCCGTGTAGTCGTCCGCGGGCACGTAGATGGCCTGGAAGGAGGTGACCGAGCCGTGCTGCGTGGAGGTGATGCGCTCCTGCAGGTCGCCCATCTCCGTGCCCAGCGTGGGCTGGTAGCCCACGGCGGACGGCATGCGGCCCAGCAGCGCCGACACCTCGGAGCCGGCCTGCGTGAAGCGGAAGATGTTGTCGATGAAGAGCAGCACGTCCGCGCCGGCGGAGTCCCGGAAGTGCTCGGCCATCGTGAGCGCGGTGAGGGCCACGCGAAGGCGCGCGCCCGGCGGCTCGTTCATCTGCCCGAAGACCAGCGTGGTCTTGTCGATCACGCCCGACTCCTGCATCTCCAGCCAGAGGTCGTTGCCCTCGCGGGTGCGCTCGCCCACGCCGGCGAACACGGAGAATCCGCCGTGCACCTGCGCGATGTTGTGGATGAGCTCCTGGATGATCACCGTCTTGCCCACGCCGGCGCCGCCGAACAGACCGGTCTTGCCGCCCTTCACGTACGGCGCCAGCAGGTCCACCACCTTGATGCCGGTCTCGAAGATCTGCGTCTTCGGCTCCAGGTTCTTGAACTCCGGCGCGGGCTGGTGGATGGCGCGCTTCTCGGTCACCTGCACCGGGCCCTTCTTGTCGATGGGCTCGCCGAGCAGGTTGAACACGCGGCCCAGCGTGGTCTCGCCCACGGGCACGGACACGGGGCCGCCCGTGTTCCAGATGGGCATGCCGCGCATCAGGCCGTCGGTGGACCCGAGGGCCACGGCGCGCACCCGGTTCCCGCCGAGGTGCTGCTGCACCTCGCAGGTGAGGCGCTGCTTCGTGCCGCCCAGGTCGATGTCCGCGACGAGGGCGTCGTAGATCTCGGGAAGCTGGCTCTTCGGGTACTCCGCGTCGAGCGTGGAGCCGATGACCTGGACGATCTTTCCTTCCACCATTGCGTGCGCCTCTCCGTGTGGGCTGGGCCTACTTCAGGGCTTCCACACCGCCCATCAGCTCGGCGATCTCGTTCGTGATCTGCGTCTGGCGCGCCCGGTTGTAGGCCCGGGTCAGCGCGCGGATCAGCTTGTCCGCGGCATCCGTGGCGTTCTTCATGGCCACCATGCGCGCGAGGTGCTCTCCCGCCGCCGCCTGCAGGAAGTCCGTCCACAGGGACGTCTTCACGTACGTGGGCAGCAGCTCCCGCAGCAGCGACGCGGGGTCCGGCGAGTAGATGTAGTTCCTGTCGGCGCGCGGCCCGTCCGCGGCCGGTTGCGCCCCGGCGCCGACGGCGGACGCGGCGTCCAGCGGCAGCAGCACCTCGGCCACCGGCCGCTGCCGGCCGGCCGAGAAGAACTTCTGGTAGACCACCACGACCTTGTCGATCTCGCGCGCGGAGTACCGGCGGATGAAATCCTCCGCCAGCGTGTTCACCTCGGCGAACCCCACCTTGTCCCCGAACTTGTCGTGCGCGCCGGCCATCGTCTCGCCGCGGTGCCGGAAGAGTACCTTGCCTTCCGCGACGCGGACGGCCACACGCTGCCCTGCGGCATCCGCCTGCAAGGCGAAGGCGGTGCCGACGACGACGACCTCGGGCCCGGCGGCCGTGGCGACGACCAGCCGCGCGCCCGCCTGCTGCGGCCGGATGCGC
>CAYYFX010000226.1:0-1596 GCA_964471155.1 uncultured Gemmatimonadota bacterium
CGTGGACGGGGCCGTGACCGGGGCCGTGGACAGGGCCGTGGACGAGGCTGTGGCCATGGGCGTGGACGGGGCCGTGGACGGGGCCGTGGACAGGGCCGTACGCAACTACTGGTACAGGATTCTTGGCGGCCAGTTCTGGGTTGGCGGCTGGTATTGGGGCGGCTCATGGACATCCTATCTCCGCGAGGTCTGCGGACTGGAACTTCCGGGCGACCTGTGGGACCGTGCGCGTGCCTACGAGGGCACGATGCAGGCGGCGTGCTGGTGGTGGCCGCACCGGCAGTTCGTCATGGTTTCCGAGCGTCCGTTGGTGATTCACCGCGAGTTGGTTGACCCGGCCCGGCCGCGCGGATGGGGCTCGCATCGTCTGCACTGCGACGACGGCCCCGCCGTCGTGTGGCCGGACGGATGGGGCGTGTGGGCGATTCACGGGGTGCGGGTGCCGCAGCAGGTGGTCGAGCGGCCCGACACGCTGACCCCTGCGCAGATCCTCGGTGAGGAGAACGCCGAGGTGAGGCGGGTCATGACGGAACGGTTCGGGCCGGAGCGGCTGATCCGCGAGACGGCCGCGACCGTGGTGGACGACGACCCGGAGCACGGGACGCTGTACCGGCTCGACCTCGACGACGACGAGCCGCTGGTGATGGTGAAGGTGGTGAACTCGACGCCGGAGCCGGACGGTGGCTTCCGGGACTACTGGCTGCGGGTGCCGCCCGACATGGGTTCGGCGGCGCAGGCGGTGGCGTGGACGTTTGAGGAGACGCCCGAGTCCTACCGGGTGGGTGCCGCGTCGTGACCGAGCGGGAGCTGCAGGCGGCGGTGGTGGAGATGGCCCGCATGTTCGGGTGGCGGGTGGCGCACTTCCGGCCGGCGCGGACGGAGCGCGGCTGGCGCACCCCTGTCGCGGCGGACGGCGCCGGGTTCCCCGACCTCGTGCTCGTCCGTGAGCGGCTCGTGTTCGCCGAGCTGAAGGCGGGGCGGGGGAAGCTTCGGCCCGAGCAGGTGACGTGGCGGGACAAGCTGCTCGGCTCCGGCTGCGAGTGGCATCTGTGGGACGAGGAGGCGTGGAACACGGGCGACGTCGACCGGGTGCTCGCGCCGCAGGGGGCGATGTGGGCGGCGTGATGTTGGCAGCGGAGGCTCCGACGTTGAAGAATCGGCGCATGAACGAGCTCAACTACGCCATGGACGCCTACCTGGGCGACCTGGCTCGCGCTGGCCGCACGCGCGACACACGCAACAAGTACCAGTGGGTGCTCTGGCAGCTCGCCGCGTTCCTCGAACGGGAGGGCGTGACCGAGTGCGACCGGATCACCCCGGAGCTGTGCCGCCGGTTCCTCGACAGGTGGGTGGACTCGTCGAAGTCGACGATGGCGCTCGGCCACACGGTGCTGACGCGGTTCTTCCTGTTTCTGGAGAACGAGACGGCGATCGAGGACGGACACTCGCCGATGCGGCGCATCCCGCGCCCGAAGCGGGCAAGGCCCGAAGACCTGGACGTGGTGTCCGTGTCGTCGGACGAGGTTGAGCGCATGTTCGCGGCCGCCGAGACGTGGCAGGAGATCCTCTGCCTGGCGGTGCTCGCGTACCTGGGGC
>CAYYFX010000227.1:0-1553 GCA_964471155.1 uncultured Gemmatimonadota bacterium
GCGGCCGTCCTGCGGGAGCCGCTTCTCGGCGATGTCCAGCTCCGCCATCAGCTTGAGGCGCGACGTGATGGGCGCCTTCATGCGCAGCGGCGGGGACGCCAGCTCGTACAGCGCGCCGTCCTGGCGCAGCCGCACGCGGACGTGCTTCTCGAACGGCTCGATGTGGATGTCCGAGGCGCGGCGGGTCACGGCCTCGGCCAGCAGCGAGTTCACGTACTTGATGACGGGCGCGTCGTTCTCCGCGCCCATCAGGTCGGAGTCCTCGTCGGCGTCGTCCACCACCTCGACGCCGGCGCCGTCCTCCATGTCCTTCATGATGTCGTTGAGCGCGTTCGCGGTGCCGTAGAACTTGTCGATCGTCTTCTTGATGGCGCTCTCGGCCGCGACGACGGGCTGGACCTCCAGGCCCACGATGAACTTGATGTCGTCGATGGCGTACAGGTTCAGCGGATCCGCCATGGCCAGCGTGAGGGTCCGCCCCACCTTGCGGATGGGGATGGCCTGGAACTTCAGGGCCACCTCGGACGGGAGGAGGTCCACGGACGTCTTGTCGACGTCGAAGTTCAAGAGGTCCACGGCGGGCATGTCGTAGATCCGCGAGAGCACGGTGAGCAGATCCCCTTCGGAGATGACCCCGAGCTTGACGAGGCAGGCGTCGAGCGGATCCCCGCTGGACTTCTGCTGCTTCCTCGCCTGCTCCAGCTGTTCCGACGTCAGGACCTCGCTGTCCAGCAGCAGGGTCTCGAGTCGTTCGTTCGCCAAGGTGGTGGCTCCTCTCCCGATCCCGTCCGCCGTCGTACCGCCCCACGATCACCAGATCGCGGAGCCGCTCCACCGTGCGCGGTCCGATCCCGCGTACTTCCGCCAGCTCCTCCACGTCGCGGAAGCCGCCCTTCCGCTCGCGGAGCTCCACGATGGCTTGCGCCTTCGCGGGTCCGATCCTCGGCAACTCCTCCAGCAGCGCGGCCGGGGCCGAGTTCAGGTCGATCGGGTACAGATCGACCGTGCGGCCTTCCTCCGCCGCGCCCGCCGGATCCCGCGCGGCCGCCGGCTCGCCCGAGGGCGCCGGGACCTCCGCGGAATCCGCGTCCGCCGTCTCCGCCTCCGCCGGGGCGACCGGCGAAGCGACGACATCCGCGCTCCCTTCGGGCGCCCGCGCGCCGCCGGGGAACGAGCCCACGGCGATGCCCAGGGCCACGAACAGGAGGACGTTGCGCTCCTCGCGCGTCACGGGAGGCGTTCTCCCGGGCGTGCGAGTCCACTTCCTTCGCGATATCGGAGGTCCATTCGTCCGCCTTGACCCCGGGTGACGACGCGATCGCACGGCCGTCAGGGTCGGCAAGGGTTGTTCAGGGATGCGGAAGATGCGTGACCGGGGAGGCGATTCGCGGGGGGATGGGGTGACCGCTGGTCCCGTTCGCGCGGGGGCGCGGCGGAGGGTGGTGCGCGCGGCGGCGAGGTGGGCGGGTTTGCGGCGGGTGCCCCGGTGGGTCCTCCCCGGCGGGCGCTCGGCCCCCGCCGTCCGGGCGGGGGCCATCGCTCCTGCGTCGACG
>CAYYFX010000228.1:0-1500 GCA_964471155.1 uncultured Gemmatimonadota bacterium
CCACGACTTCTCCGTCCCGTTCCACGGCCACCGCCCCTCGGCGCCGGTGGGCCCCGCGGCCGGCCCGCACACGCAGATGGCCCAGAACCTCGTGCTGGCCTGGCTGGGCGGCGCCCGGGTCCTGGAGCTGAAGACGGTCCAGATCCGCGACGAGCTGGAGATCCCGCGCCCGTGCATCGACATGCGCACGGTGGGCTACAACGCCGAGTGGTCCCAGGAGCTGAAGCTCGAGGAGTCGCTGGCGGAGTACGTGAAGGGCGCGATGCTCATCGAGATGCTGCGCGCGAGCGGGGCGGTGCCGCAGTGCGACGGGTTCGACCGCGTCGTCCACGACATGAGCGTGGGGTACGACCTCGCGGGCATCCGGAGCGAGCGCGTGCAGGCGTTCGTGCGCGGCATGCGGAACGCCGCGCCGCTCGTGGACCGGTTCCGGCGGGAGATCCCGGCGGAGCTGGCCCGCTTCCGGGACCTGGCGTTCCCCGCCGCGCTCTCGGACAGCGTCACGCTCAGCACGTTCCACGGCTGCCCGCCGGAGGAGATCGAGCGGATCATGACCTTCCTGCTCCGCGATCTCGGGCTGAACGCCATCGTGAAGCTGAACCCCATGCTGCTGGGGCCGGCGGACGCGCGGCATCTCCTGCACGACGTGCTCGGCTACGCGGACCTGCGGATCCCGGACGCCGCGTTCGCGCGGGACACCACGTGGACGCAGGCCGTGGACTTCATCGGGCGGCTGACCGACGTGGCGGCGGCGGCGGGCGTGGGCTTCGGCGTGAAGCTCTCGAACACGCTGATCGTGGAGAACACCGCCGGCTTCCTGCCCGCCTCGGAGAAGGAGGTGTACCTGTCCGGGCCGCCGCTGCACGTGCTCGCGATCGAGCTGGTGCGCCGGTTGCGGCGGACGTTCGGCGGGGAGCTGCCCATCTCGTTCTCCGCCGGCATCGACCGCGTCAACTACCCGGATGCGGTGGCGCTGGGGCTCGTGCCGGTCACCGTGTGCACGGACCTGCTGAAGAAGGGCGGCTACCGCCGGCTCGCCCCGTACCACGCGGAGCTCGCGAAGCGGATGGACGCGGTCGGAGCGCGGGACGTGGAGACCTTCGTCCGGCGCGCCACCGGGGAGGGGCCGCCGGGCGAGACCCTCGCGGCGGCCCGCGTCCGCAACGCGGAGCACTACGCGGCGGCCGTGCGGGAGGATCCCCGGTACGCGGACCCGCAGAACCGGAAGCCGCCGCGGAAGATCGGCAGCCGGCTCGGGCTGTTCGACTGCGTGACCTGCGACCTCTGCGTCCCGGCGTGCCCGAACGCGGCGAACTTCACGTTCGCCCCGCCGGAGTCCGGGCTGCCGGTGGTCCGGCTGCGCCGGGAGCCGGGCGGGGGCCTGGTGCGGCGTCGGGAAGGTACGGTGGCGCTCACGCAGCGTCACCAGATCGGGGTCTTCGCGGACTTCTGCAACGAGTGCGGCAACTGCGACGTCTTCTGCCCCGAGGACGGCGGCCC